>CAXTDB010000136.1:0-11887 GCA_964242045.1 uncultured Leptolyngbya sp.
TGCGAAAAACTCCAGTTTGGGGAGCCATCTACTATCCAAAATTTCGCTATATCCTAGCTCGTCTTTTATCACCTCAAGGCATACCGAATCAAGAACCTTTATCGTCGTTGGGAATTGGATTCACGGCGATCTTCGGAGTTTTGATGCTTCTGTTTGTTGTGGTCTTGATTTTGCTTTTATTGCTGCAATGACCGCTTTTTCGGCTCAATTTTACCGATTTTTGAATACAGTTTCGTCACTGCAAATACAACGAGAAACAAACAAAACTGAACAAGAACGATACTTGGTCCTGACGGAAAATTGAACACGCCAGAAACGATCATGCCAGCAATGCTGCTCAACGCTCCGATCGCAACTGACCAGCTTAAATACGGTTTGAATTGATGACTCAACAATTTCGCAGTCGAAGCGGGAATCACAAGGAACGCATTTACTAAAAGAATCCCGATCGCTTTAATCGCTACCGCCACTGTTAGCGATAGAAGTACCACGAATAAATAACGGTGAAACTGAATCGAAACGCCTTGAACTTTCGCAACGGCTTGATTCAAAGTCAAAAGAATTTGTTGACGCAGCGTTGCCAGCAGAATCGAAGCGCTGATGATTAACAGCAATGCGGTTAGCGATATGTCTGTCCAAGTCACAGCAAGAATATCACCGAACAAAATGTTCATCAAATTGCCGCGATAGCCTTGAATAAACGTGGTAAGAATAACCCCGATCGCTAATGCCCCCGACAGCACGATGTTCAGAACGCTATCGCTCCATAAATCAGTTTGATCAATCAAATAGAGAACCGCAACCCCAAACATCAGCGTAAACGGGAGTAGTGTCCAAGTGGGATCGACTTGAATTAAAACACCGATCGCGATTCCTACTAGCGCCGCATGTCCGACCGCATGAGAAAAAAACGATAATTGCCGCAGCGCCACAAAGCTGCCTAAAAAACCGCACAGCAATCCCATCAGAATGCCTGCAACGATCGCGCGCTGCATAAAGGGATACTGCAACAAGTTGAGCAGATTAGTGCTGATGTTGGTAGCGGCTAAAACCAGATCCATAGGTTTGAAGCAAATTGTCGCGGGATAAAGCGATCTCCGGTCTGCCTGTGCAAATCAGCGATCGATTGAGACACAAAACGTAGTCACAATGACGGTTTACCATATCGAGATCATGGGAAACCTGCAAGACTGTCCAGTTTTCTTCGCGCTGAAGCTCGTTTAATAATTCAAAAAACTCTGCTTCTCCTTGCACGTCTACTTCTGCGAAAGCTTCATCGAGAACGAGTAATTTACGAGGCGTGACTAGACAGTAAGCCAGTAAAACGCGCTTCAGTTCGCCACCGCTTAAAGTTCCGATCGCTTGATCCCGCAAATGAATTGCATTCACCCGCCGTAGGGCTTGAGCGATCTCTGCTTTTTTCTCCCGCCCGCTCTGACCTAATGCAACCAGTTCGCTGACTGAAATTGGGAAACTACGATCGAAGATGAAGTTCTGCGGCATATAGCCGATTTGCGATCGCAAATTCCCCAAGCGGCGAATCGGGCGACCAAAGATTTCAACTGATCCCGCAGCTTTCGGCAGAAGATCCAGAACGGCTTGAACGAGGGTACTTTTTCCAGAACCGTTGGGACCGACGATCGCAGCAGAACTTCCAGCGGGAATTTCAAACGAGACGTTTTCTAATGCGGTGTAACGTCCCCGCACAACGGTCAATCCTTCAACTCGGAGAATAGGACTCATCACTTAAATGCGGTTTCTAAAGTTTGCAAATTTGATCGCATCGCTGTGAAGTAATGCTGAGGATCAGTTTCTCCGGCTTCTAGCGAATCTAGAGGGCGAAGTTTGAGATTGAGATCTTTGGAAAGACCATCGAGCAGTTTGTTATCGACTCCGGGTTCGCTAAAGAGCGCTTTTGCCTGAAATTGTTTTACGGTATCGATCGTTGCTTTTACATCTGTCGGAGAGAGTTGATCTTCGGGAATTTCAACGACGGCGACTTGTTTCAGTTGGTAGCGTTTTGCAAGATAAGGAAAGGCATCGTGAAAAGTGATGAATGTGCGATCGCGAAATTGCCCTAATCGCTGCTGGAACTCCCTACTCAACGCTGCTAACTGCTCAATATAGGCGGCTGCGTTTGCTTCGTATTTGGCTTTATTTTCTGGATCAGCGGCGATTAATCCATCGCGAATATTCTTGACTTGTTGTTCTGCCAACACCGGATCGAGCCAAACATGCGGATTTCCAGCGGTGTGACCTTGTTCTTTTCCCAAGTGAACGACTTGGGAAAGTTGGTCGATCGCTGGAATGCCTTGACTCGCATCAACAACTTTAAGGTTCGGATTTTGTGCACTTTTGATCGTACTGTCTAGAAATTCTTCAATTCCTAGCCCGTTTTTGACCACAACATCGGTTTGAGCCAAGGTCTGCACGTCCGCAGGTGTGGATTGATATTCATGCACTTCGGTTCCAGGCTTGATCAAGATATCGACTTGGGCGGCATTTCCGGCGATCGCTTTCGTAAACAGGTAAACCGGAAGAAATGTTGCAACCACCCGCAATTTTTGCTTTGTATTGGCAGCGGACGAAGACTGTATTGTTCCACCGGCTTGAGGTGGCTGACTGCAACTCACAAGCAGTCCGACGGCAGTCCCCGATAGGAAAATCGAAGTGACAAGGAGGCTCGAAAATGGGGAGTGACTTAGAATCCCTTTCATCTAAAAAAGTTGGTATACAGAAAAGACGCTTCTCATCCTACAATGAGAATGAGTCTCATTCTATATTTTTATTACCTGTTACTGCTTGAGATTGAGTGTTATTGCTCACATTATTTACGTATACCTACTCTAAATCACTCGTGAAATGCAGCGTGAATTGCTCCCCTAAGTCTCTCAAGTTTGTGGACTTTGACCGAAGGAACGACGCAGGTTATGGAGAAATTTCCAAGGTTCAAAATCCCCTACTCGTGGGGAATTTAGGAGGCAAAGCAGACTGAAACGAAGCGACAAAGGCTGCTTTATAACTCAGTTAGGATTGCTATAACTTATTCAACGATTCACAAGCTCTGCTAAATTTGTGCTGAAGGAGACAAATTCTTTCTTGTTTAATCAACTACAATCATTCTTGTGCAGTACGGATAAAAATAAAGAGCCAACCTGTAAAGAAGCTGGCTCCGAATCAACCTGTTGTCGTTTCACATTGGAGAAAACCCGTTCTGCGCGTTTCCCAACTTGCAGCGGGCTTCATAGAGTAATAATCCCTATCTGTTGAACATTGTAACAACATACACAAAACTTTTGTCACGAATCTTCATGATTCCCGGACATATCTCTTTCTAATGATAGATTCAACTGAGCAAAAGATTAACTAATAGGTTTAGCCGAAGCTACAATTTCCCTGCCTTGCTGCGGTTGTCCCCAAATTACCCGCTCTTGTTTGTAGATCACGGTTCCAGGCTTTGCGCCCTTGGGTTTGTAAACGTGCTTTGGCTCTGTGTAGATTACAGGAACTTGCTCGCTTTGACGAGCGCGACTGTGATAAGCCGCTAAATTTGCCGTGAATTGAAGATCTTTTTCGTCTGCGATCGCTCCCGGTTCCAGCCTCAGCAGAACGTGACTCCCTGGAATCTCCTGAGTATGAAACCACAAATCGTATTCGGTCGCCGTTCGGAACGTTAGCTGATCGTTCTGGCGATTGTTGCGTCCGACGAGGAGTTCAAACCCGCTCGGCGTTTTGTAGCGATAAGGCTGAATTTCGGAATCTTGTTGAGTGACTGCTTTACGATATTCGGAGCCTTCAAGGTAGCCTTCTTGTACGAGTTCATCGCGGATTTCTTCAAGTCCCTTTAAATCATCTGGGGTTTCATACTTCTCGAATTCGGCGATCGCAGTTTCGATCTCTTCTAAATAAGAAATTTCCGTTTGTACGGCTTCGAGTAAGGGTTCGATCGCGGCACGAGTCCGTTTTAATTTCTGATGTTGCTTGTAAAGAGCTTGAGCGTTCAGAACGGCGTTTTTCTCAGGATCAAGTGGGATTTTGACAGGCTCCTCGGTTTCAAAATCAAGCAGCTCGATCGATTTCATTCCCGGTTCCCACTGGTGCAGATTCGCCATTAATAAATCGGCTTGCTGTTTTGCTTGATCTGCGCGATCGGATCGATCCAGCCGACTTTCAAACCCTTCCGATTTCACCCGCAGCTTACCGAGAATATTGTTCAACTTTTGAGTCATTTGATGACGAAGCTGCGTGAATTCCTGCTGATTCAGTTGATTCTGGTAATAGCGATCGATCATTTGCTGAACGCTCGTCTGATCGCTTCCCCAAATCACGGTATACCCTTGCTGAGTGAATCCAGGATGAAATTGATCAGTGTCGATCGCGTTCAACCAAAATTGCCAGCACTCAAATAAACGCCGCCATTCTGTTTCGCTCAATGTCTCAGTCGATCGATCTGGATCAAGTTCTGCCGCCTGCAACATTGATAAGACGAGCGCAGAGCTTAGACCTCGATAGGATTTAACCAAATTTTTACGAATTGCACCAGGAACGAGACTGATACGAGATCGCCATCGATCGAGTCCTTCTGCCAAACTCGGAGCCGGGTCGAGTCGAGCGGGTGGAAGCTCATAGGGTTGCCCAGTTTGAATCGGGCGCACACTCGACTGATTAGAACTCACCTGATGGGCTGCGGTGACGATCGCATTGTCCTGATTCACCAAAATCGCATTGCTGTACTGCCCCATAATCTCAATGTAGAGATGTGCCAAAGCAGGCTCTCCCGGACGTTGAGCAAACTGTAAATCGATCGCCCGCTCCCAAGGTGCAACAGGCTCGATCGCGACCAGCGCCAATCCGCTCAGTTGATGCCGCAACTGTTGACTAAAGGTAAAAGTATCTGGATCGCGCGGAGGCGGAGCGCTGGAGTGAATTCGCGCGGCTTGTGGATGCCACGAGAGCGTTAACCAGCCGCGCTTTTTCAGTGTCCGCAGCGCTAATAGAACCGTAAAGCGATCGCGCTGATATGCCTGCTCGAATCTTGCTGGAAGCCACTGCGATCGTAGTTCTGCACAAATCGCCATCAGCGTTGTGTAATCAACTGGCTGCATTCTTTCACCTCATTTCTTTGCAATTCTGCGGTTCAGTGCAGGCTCAAACCGAACGGTAGTATAGTCGATAATCATGAAGACCTGCTGCGTTTGCCCCATCCCAAGAGCGAATGATTTTCTTTCTTATTTTTTCACTGCTGCGGCTTGTCTTCTGGTTTGCATCATTTCCAAACTCAGATGAGGCTTATTATTGGCTCTGGGGGCAGCATCTAGACTGGTCTTACTATGATCATCCGCCGCTTCAGGCTTGGATTCAAGGAATTTTCACGGCAATCTTCGGTCGATCGGCGTTTACGCTCAGACTGCCAAATTTGCTCAGTAGCATTGCATTCTTTTACACCTACTACTTAATTGTACGATATCTTCACAAGGATCTAGATATTCGTTCTGTGATGTTATTTGTGTTGGCATCACCGCTATATTTTGTATTTCTTGGACTTGCTTGGCATGATCATTTGTTGATCACATTCTCGTTAATTTCTGCATATTTGTTTATTCGGTTTCTCGATCGCTATCTCTCAGACGGACACGGAGAAACTTGGCGACTGTATGGAAGTGCGATCGCGCTTTCACTCGCTCTACTCTCGAAATACAATGCGGTGTTTGTCGCGATCGGCTTTTTTGCAACGCTAATTACCGATGCTCGATTACGCCGTTTGTTTCGCGATCGACGGCTTTATATCGGAATCGCGATCGCGCTGACTGCCCTAATTCCGATTCTAATCTGGAATGTTTCTAATGATTTTCAGTCATTTCGATATTATGTCGATCGAAGTGTTCATCCAGTCGTTCCTGGTGTCAAATTCGGCTCGTTCCTAGGATTTACTTTAGTCTCATTTTTTGTGATTTCTCCTTTCTGCTGGATCGGTTTTTACCGTTTGCTCAAAACCCGCCAACCAATCAACTCAGTTTACCCGATTGTAGCGTTTTGGATTTTTACACTTTCCTCGATCGCGCTTACAATCATTTCGTTAATCTCTGCGGCGCTATATTACTGGAATATTACCGCTTACTTACTGCTATTTCCTTTATTACCGTTTGTATTGAAGAAGCCAAACGCTCATGCAATCTACGGATCGATCATTGCAGCTTTATTGGTAATTCACTACACCGTATTGCCGCTATCCGCGTTGATTAGCAAAGACGCTGATCCAGATTCTCGAATGCTGTTTGGTTGGAAAGAAGTTGCCTCGATCGTACAAACCGAATCTCAAGCGCTTAGAAATCCTCTGCTCGTCACATCCGATTATCGCTCTGCTTCAGCTTTGGCATATCAACTCAATAATAAAAATGTGATTGCAGTGAGCGATCGCATTGATCAATTTGATTTCTGGTATCGCGATCCGAAACCATTGCAGGGCAAAGATGCGGTGATCCTTTCCGACGATTGGTATCCTGCCGAATTGATGGTACTCTCAAAATTCGATCGCACTTCCGAACCCGTTACTGTTCCGGTTAAACGCTTCGGAGTTTGGATCAAAAATTACTACGTTCGCAAAGGCTACAACTTCAAACCGTGATGGACTGCATACATTTAACTCAGATCCGGGGATATGGATATACGGGCGCACTGCCAGAAGAACAAGTTTTAGGTCAATGGTTTGAAGTAGATTTAACCCTCTGGCTTGATTTGGCAACAGCGGGAAACAGCGATCGCTTATCCGACACTCTAAATTATTGCGACGTGATCGAAGTGACTCAACGATTGATCAAAACTTCGAGGTTCAACTTATTAGAGAAGTTAGCAACTGCGATCGCGCAATCAGTTCTGCAATTTGATCAAGTGGCTCAAGTGCAAGTGAAGCTCACAAAACCTGCGGCTCCAATCCCGGATTTTGGCGGGAGAATTGCGATCGAGATCATGAGAAAGAAGCCATTTTGAACCAAAGGCTTCTAGAATTCTTGGGCTAATTCTTAATTCCCGTTGTCGCAATTCCTCGAATGAGTTGACGCTGACCGATCGCAAAAATTACCACAATCGGAATTGTTGCAAGTACGATCGCTGCCATCAATAACGTCCAACTATTCGTAAACTGCTCTTGAAAACTCGCTAATGCTAACTGCACCGTTCGCAACTCTGGGCGCGTCGTGAACACCAGCGGCTTAAACAAATCGTTCCATTCTCCGATAAACGCAAACAGCGCTAACGTCACTAATGCAGGACGAGATAACGGTAACATCACCTTCCAGAGAACCTGAATGCGATCGGCTCCATCCAACATTGCCGCTTCTTCAAGCTCGATCGGAATTCCTTGAAAAAACTGCCGCATCAGAAAGATTCCGAAGCCACTCACCGCAGTTGGCAAAATCAACGCGCCGTAAGTATTAATCAAGTGCCCCCACTTCAACACGAGAAAAATCGGAATCACCAAAATCTGAAACGGAATCACCAAAGTCGCGAGAATGATCAGCAACAGAGCTTGCTTGCCTTGAAATCTCAAGCGAGCTAGAGCATAACCCGCAAACGCAGACGTGAAAACTTGGAACAGCGTCACCGCGATCGCCACAAACACCGAATTCGCGAACGCTAGCAAAAACTGTCCGCGTTCCCAAGCTTCGCGATAATTCTCCAGCGACCAATCCGGCGAATCGAGGGAACTTCCGGGCGGCTTAAACGACGTAACTAAAACCACTCCTAACGGCAGCAGTACTACTCCTGCCCCAGCAAACAATAGCCCCAAACTGAGTGCGCCCTTCAACCTCGATAGCTTTGCTGCGCCGAGTGTTCGCTCTTCGTACTCCATCCCACAAACTCCAAAGAATCGGTTATTTTAGCGCCTCAATGACCTTCAGCGCAGATAATTTATCGATTCTTAGCGTCATCCTCGACCTTAAACGGTAAAGTGAGAGGGGGGAGATGGGAAGACAGACCGTGCCCAACTAATCCCACCGCAGCAATGCGGACATTGTCGTCATGACCAGGAGAAATCTAATCTATGCCCCAACTTGAGGCGACCCCAGAGATTGACTTCCAGAGTGAACACTACAAAGATGCGTATAGTCGAATTAACGCGATCGTCATCGAAGGCGAACAAGAAGCGCACGAAAATTATCAAAGATTGGCAGAACTGATGCCAACCGATAAAGATCAGCTAATCGGACTCGCGCGGATGGAAAACCGCCACAAAAAAGGCTTTGAAGCCTGTGGTCGTAACCTCAGCGTCATCGCCGATATGGATTTTGCCCGTGAGTTCTTCTCTGAGTTGCACAACAACTTCCAAGTTGCCGCAGCCGAAGGCAAGATCGTCACCTGCCTCTTGATTCAATCGCTGATCATCGAATGTTTCGCGATCTCGGCATACAACATCTACATTCCGGTTGCTGACGACTTCGCCCGCAAAATCACTGAAGGCGTAGTGAAAGATGAATATCTGCACTTGAACTACGGTGAAGAGTGGCTGAAAGCGAACTTTGAAGCATCAAAAGCTGAATTGGAAGCAGCGAATAAAGCGAATCTTCCGTTGGTTTGGAAAATGCTCAATCAAGTCGAAACCGATGCCAGTGTTCTCGGAATGGAGCGCGAAGCCTTGGTCGAAGACTTTATGATTCAATATGGTGAAGCGCTAACCAACATTGGCTTTACGACCCGCGATGTCATGCGGATGTCGGCTCACGGGCTTGCTGCGGTATAAAAACGCCATTTCTTCAATTTCAAGACGATGGACTCTTGAATTTCTTGCGTCCATCGTCAAATTGTGGCATCTTCCTTAAATCAGTTTAACGGTTCCGTTTATCCATTTCGCCGAAGCCGGGCTTCCTCATACGATCGATGTTTGGTTTAATTGGTCATCTCACAAGTTTAGAACACGCTCAGTCTGTGGCACGCGAGCTAGGGTATCCCGAATACGCGGATCAAGGATTAGATTTCTGGTGTAGCGCACCGCCTCAGATTGTCGATACAATCCGAGTCAAGAGCGCGACGGGTCAAGAAATCGAAGGGCGTTACGTCGAGTCTTGCTTTCTCCCAGAAATGCTGGCAACTCGACGGATTAAAGCTGCAACTCGTAAAGTGATTAATGCGATGGCACATGCTCAAAAGCATGGCATCAATATCACTGCCCTGGGTGGATTTTCGTCAATCATCTTCGAGAATTTCAATTTGGCACAGATTCGCCAAGTGCGAAATGTGATGCTGGAGTTTGAGCGGTTTACCACCGGGAATACGCACACGGCTTATATTATCTGTCGTCAAGTTGAACAAGCCTCGAAGCAGTTAGGCATTGAGTTGTCAAAAGCAACCGTGGCGATTTGTGGTGCGACGGGTGATATCGGCAGCGCAGTATGTCGCTGGTTGAATTCTCGAACCGATGTCGCTGAACTGCTGTTAATTGCTCGAAATCAGGAGCGACTTCAGGATCTCCAAGCTGAACTCGGACGCGGTAAAATCCAGAGCCTAGAGGAAGCTTTGCCCCAAGCAGATATCATTGTTTGGGTAGCAAGTATGCCAAAGGGTGTGGAGATTGATCCAGCTCAATTAAAACAGCCTTGCTTACTAATCGATGGTGGCTATCCGAAGAACTTGGGCACAAAGATTCAACATCTAGGAGTCACAGTTCTCAATGGTGGCATTGTGGAACATTCGCTCGATATTGACTGGCGAATTATGAGCATCGTCAACATGGACGTTCCAGCGCGGCAGTTGTTTGCTTGTTTCGCAGAATCAATGCTGCTGGAGTTTGAGAAGTTACACACCAATTTCTCGTGGGGACGCAATCGAATCACAGTGGAGAAAATGGAGCAGATTGGAGCCGCTTCGGTGAAGCATGGATTCCGCCCATTGTTGATTTAATCGATGCAAATAGGAGATCGATCGGTTTACCCGATCGATCCAAATCTAAAATCCCAAATCAGCCTTCGCTGCCTCAGCCGCTCGGAACACCTCGACATCGGGCAATTCTTCCCAAGCAGTGTCTCCGATCTCGCTGTAAAACGTTTCATCATACGGGCGAGTCCGAACTACAACAGGCATTGGAACCGCATGACCCAAAATTAATGCTTGCTGTTTGGAGTCAAGTTTGGCGAGTACCGATCGCAAACTTTGCCCGCCTGAAACGCCAGTAAAAATCGCGTCAATATCTTTCTCATCATTCAGCAAAGCTGTGATTCGCGTTCCGATCTGTGACATCACTTCATTATCAATACCAGATGGACGCTGATCGACAACTAGCAACGTAACAAAGTACTTCCGCATTTCACGCGCGATCGTTCCAAAAATCGTTTGACCCACAGTAGACGGATCAAGAAATCGGTGTGCTTCTTCGATCGTAATCACAAGCTGCTGAGGTCGATCGCTTACTTCCTTTGTTTGCAAAAATCTCTCTGCTTTTCGTACATAGGCTTGATGAATTCGACGAGCAATGATATTTGTTGCCAGCATATACGATAGTAAGTTTGACTGTGAACCAAATTCAATCACTACATGCTTTCCACTTTCGATAGCGTCGAGAATCTGACCAACATAATTATGCGGACAGCTATTCCGAATGTATTTCAGTTCATCGAGCCGATTCAGCTTGCGTTGCAGCGCCATAATCGAGGACTTACTGCCCATTTTCGTTTCACAGAACTCTTGAATTTCACCGTTGCTCATTGTCAGAAGACGATTAATCCAAGCCTTGCCAAACTCATTTCGGAGAATAATTGCGTTTTCTAATGCTGCTTCTGATAGATTCAACTCACCCCGCACCAGCATCAAATCTTCGACATCAATTTGGTCGTAACTCACATAAAGTTCTTGAGCATCGCGCACCCCTCGCCGTTTCGTAGAATCAGGATCAAGTGTAAAAATCTGCACTTGTCCCGGAAACAATTGCCGTAAGCCTTTCACAGTACTGAACTGTTTGCCTTCTCGCGTCGCTTCCCAGCCATACTCTGAGTGCATATCAAAAATCAGATTAACAGCGGCTTGCTTTCGCACAATGCCAGCAAGTAACAATCGCGTTAGAAATGATTTGCCAGTTCCAGATTTGCCAAATACACCGTTACTGCGTTCAACAAAGCGATCGAGATCCAAACAAATTGGCACTTCCATATCGATCGGCTGCCCGATCGCAAAGTTCCGTCGATGCGGGTCGTCCTCCCACCCAAACACCGCCCGGAAATCTCGTTCACTCGCGTCATACACCTGACTAAAGTGGCTTGGAATCGTTTTCACAGGCAAAAGTTCGATCGCTTCACTCGAATTCGCTTCAAACGATCCAAGTTTTGAAGTAGTCTTCTTTTCAACAGGCTTCTCGGTGGGCGTAAACATCAGCATCGGAGAAAGTTCGATCGTGCCGTATGTCCCGCTACCTGCTAGAACTTCTTGCAAGAACAAATTGGTCGGCTCTGGAGGATTAGCAATAATGCGTTGGCTTGCTGTACCGAGAGAAACATCAGTTAGCATACAGAAAAAGCGCGATCGTGCTCCCTGCACAACTAAGAACTTTCCGACTCGCATTTCTTCAACCGAAATATCAGGATGCAGCCGAACTTCTAATCCTTGGCTCAGAGATCCTTGAATGACTGATCCTAATGGTTTCTCTAGATCCATAACCGCGCTCAAAGCAATTGTTCTATCTTAGTTCAGCTTGGAGCAGGTGTACTAAACTTGTCAAATCTTGAGGAGTACAGCTTTGGCGCTCGGTTGAGACTTGTTCGGTTCGATCGCGATACTCACAAACAGTTCAATCCGAATTCTCGCAAAATAAGAGGCTTCCTACAACCTGTAGAAAGCCTCTTCTATTTTATAAACACCCTGGCGGTTAGCTATTTTGACAGGAAGCAACCCTCCCACTATCGTC
>CAXTDB010000137.1:0-4179 GCA_964242045.1 uncultured Leptolyngbya sp.
ATTTCCTGATTCAATATACATTAGCGCTGTTAGCGTTTTGGACAGAGCGCGCGAGTTCGCTGCAAGAATTTTGGTTTCTGTTTTATCTGTTTCTTTCTGGCGTGATTGCACCGCTGGAAGTGTTTCCGCCTGCAGTGAGAACGATCGCATTATTTACGCCGTTTCCGTACTTAGTGAATTTTCCCGCCAATATTCTCGTAGGATTGCCGACAAATTTGGCTCAGGGATTTCTAGTGATGATCGGCTGGAGCGCGGCATTTTTTGTACTAAATCGCTGGCTGTGGCGGCAAGGACTTAAACAATATTCGGGAATGGGTGCATGAAGCGATACTTTCAGGTTTTGCAATTATTTTGGAGAACTGCGATCGCCGCTGAATTAGAGTATCGAATCAACTTCGTGATCGCAGCATTTACAAGTCTTGGCGGCTTAATCGGCAGCTTGTTCAGTCTCTTTTTGTTTTACCAAACAGGCTACACATTCGCAGGATGGCGCTGGGAAGAAGCGTTGATCGTGGTGGGAATTTTCACCCTGTTAGAAGGCTTTTCCAGTACGTTTCTCGCGCCAAATTTGAATCGGATTGTCCGCCATGTGCAAGAAGGAACGCTCGATTTTGTATTGCTCAAACCGATTAGCTCTCAATTCTGGCTATCGGGGCATACGATTTCACCTTGGGGACTGCCGGATATCATCTTTGGTGCGATCGTCATTTTCTACGCAGGCAATAGATTAGGCATTCAGCCGAGTGCTTATCTTATTAGTCTCGTTCCGTTAGTCTTTGGATTAGCAATTCTGTACAGTCTGTGGTTTATGTTAGGTGCAACTAGCATTTGGTTTGTCAAAATCTATAACGTAACTGAAGTATTGCGGGGATTGATCGAAGCAGGACGTTATCCGATGGCGGCTTATCCGATCGCTTATCAGTTTTTCTTTACGTTCATTGTTCCGGTTGCGTTTCTGACGACGATTCCAGCCGAAGCAATGTTAGGACGAACCGAAACGAGTTGGATGATCGGAGCGGGAGTTTTAGCGATCGCGCTTTTATTCGTTTCGCGCTTTTTCTGGCGATTTGCGCTGCGGTTCTACACAAGTGCTTCAAGTTGAAAAAAGGTAGCGAATGTACTCGATCAAGTCGCCCAAATCTCGTTAAGCTAGGGCAATCAATTTTGCAACCTTAGCCCATGACGCGCGCGCCTATCATCGGAATTACCAGCCACAGCCGCAACGCTGCTGGTGAAGTCGTCTTGCCCGGAACCTATGTTGATGCAGTTCAATCAGTTGGTGGAAATCCGATTTTGCTGCCTCCGACGCAAGCTGATCCTGAATCACTGCTGACCCTCTTGGATGGGTTAGTTCTATCCGGTGGCGGAGATATTGATCCGATTCACTACAACGGGGAAAACCACCCCACAATTTATGGCATCGATGACGATCGAGATACCTTCGAGATTACGTTAGCAAAATTAGCGTTGATCAAAGGAATCCCTGTTTTGGGAATCTGTCGAGGAATGCAGGTTTTAACGATCGCATCTGGCGGAACTCTAATTCAGCACGTCCCCGATATTTACGGAGAGCAAATCAATCACAGATTAGATAATCCTCGTCGTCCGATTCCGCACAATGTCGAGATTTTACCAGAAAGCCGATTGTTTCAATTGCTTGGAGAAACTCATTTAAATATCGTGTCTTGGCATCATCAAGCGGTTGCGGAATTTAGTTCAGATTGGCAACTTGCAGCAAGATCGAGCGATGGTGTGATCGAAGCGATTGAACACTTACATCATCCTTGGGCGATCGCGCTTCAGTGGCATCCCGAACTCTCTATGCAAAATCCTGCACATCAGCGATTTTTTCGATCGTTTGTGTCAGCGTGTCAGCAGTCCGCAACGGCTGACTGCTAAGAAATAGCTGGACTGATCAAAGTGCTAGTTGAGTTACTGTTTTAATGGGTTAGGCAAAGAGATAAGTTGAATCTTGTCCTCTTGAGAGTAGCGATCGAAAAAACGCTACCCTGTGCTATGAGCGATACAGTTTTCGCATCGGACTAGATTCGCATTAGGCAGGCTCGAAAGATTCGGGCTAAGTACTCTAAATTGGTATATCAGACGGAAAGAGTCAGTCTAAACAATAGTTGGGCGGCTTCGTTTAGTCGGTTGGGGCGTAGTTTGCGCTTCATTCGTCAGCGTTCTGAATTTGGCAACCGCGAGATTGTCGGTTAGCGTTTGGTTCTGAAGAGACGTTGTGGAGAAGTTGCTGCTAATGATGCTGACGCACTATCATCACAAAAATGATGCTCCTTTTCAAAACTTGTCTTCTTTAGCTGATGAAGAAGCCTTGCGTGTGATATCCAATCTGCGCGAGCGTGAGGGGTCAGTCTATCGCCGATTTAGAAATCCTGAACAATACTTGAAGCAGCGGCGAGAAGCTGAACGTTGGGTGAAGCAAGAATTCATCAAAAAGGGAGGGCAGCCCATTTCAGCCTATCCTCATTACTTTGTGGTTGAACGGGCGAAGTGGATTGAAGAAGGGTACAGCGGAGAAAGCCGTGTCGTTCAGTTTCCAGTCTCAGCTTTTCAACTTGAGCAGGTCAGCTTTACCTACTCGGACAGCATGATTAGTTATTGGTTAAAGAGTCAAACAAACCAAGTCTTCTATCGTTGCGAATATCATGGTCAAGTGTTTATGTTAAGTGAAATCCGCAGGATTATTGATGCGTTCGGGGTTCCCAATGAGGAATGGCGAACTGAAGAAGCTCGAAAATATGATTTGTTCATTGAGGCTCAAGTTTGGACAAGTATTGCATCGTCGTGTCTTGCAGCCGCCCAACAATCGCGTTGAAGCGGACAGTTGAGCGTTTCTTCATCTATCGTTTAAATTCTTTCGCTGCCGCTGAACGCAATCGTTATGCCGCTCTAGTTATCGGTGTGGACGTAGCTTTATGTAATTTGTGAGGTTGCGAATTCCGTTGAATTGAGATCTTACGTGAGATAATCCATGACATTAAGCTGGTGTAGTCCGTGATTCTAGAAGTTGCTATTCTTGATGTCAAACCTAATTTATCTTCTGAATTTGAAACTGCTTTCAAGACAGCTTCAACCATCATTGCTACGATGCCAGGATACGTTTCTCACGAACTTCAATCCTGCATAGAAACGTCAAGTCGTTACATTTTGCTGGTACGCTGGCAGAGATTAGAAGACCATACGCTTGGATTTCGGCAATCACCTCAGTATCAGGAATGGCGTTCCTTGCTGCACCATTTTTATGAACCGTTCCCAGTCGTAGAACACTACGTAGCTATTTTGCCTAGTAGTTGTGATCATGCAGCGACTTGATATGATTGGTAAGATGTAACCAAATTAGACTGTACCTCGTAGTGACATTGACCGTATTAGAGAGAAGATTCGCCTCCGTCAGTATGATATGTCGGCTCATGCGATGGAAGAAATGGCTGAGGATCTACTGACTATTTTGGATATCGAGGAAGCAGTTTTAAGCGGTCAGGTCGTTCGGCTTGAGAAAGATGACCCTAGAGGTAGAAAATATGTAGTAGTGGGGACTGCATTGGATCAACAAACGCCTGTTGGAGTCGTTGGACGTTTCGCGAGTACCGAGCGTTATCTCATCATCACGGTTTATGAAGTGACTGAACTTGAGGGTTAATCGTATGTACGGATACAAATGTGATTATTGTGAAGGAACTGTTCAACCCCGAACCGTTAAATGTGAGGCGTTCAAGCATCGAGATGGATTTGTCATTCTCGAAGATGTGACAATCGGTGTCTGTGACAATTGCGGTAATCGATACTATTCAGCCGATATTCTTCATGCAGTTCATGCAGTTGCAACTGGAGTACAATCTCCTGAGAGGACTGAGCAAATTCCAGTTGCTCATCTGGAATCAGCCTAATCAACGCTGCATAACAATCCGCTTGCACCCGACCGTTGAGAGGTTATTGGCTAAGTACGAGAAGTTGCTTGCGGCGGGTGAAGCGGGTCGTTATGCCGCTTGAGATTTCTACAAGGACAACTCGTATCAGCGATGACATCTAGCGAAGAAAAGCAGCGTCGAATGGAAATTCAGCGAGATATTGGAAGCCTACGAGCGGTTGACCAGTTTGTCGAACAATATCCGGAGCATGAACTCCGAACCGCAGAACCAGATCGAGATGGATTATGAG
>CAXTDB010000137.1:4189-11873 GCA_964242045.1 uncultured Leptolyngbya sp.
CTAAGTGATGAGGTGATCATGATGAATACGAAGAATTCTACTCATAAGCGCCAGCAGTAGAACAATCGCATTGCAGCGGACTGTTAGAGGGTGTTTGAAAAGTGTCGTTTATTGCACTCGCCCGCCCAGGAATGAAGGTCGGGGCTTGTATATTGAGGAAGAACCGAATCACAGTTCAAGCAACCCAGAGAATCTGTTCGGGGCGAAGACCACACGAGCCTGACTGTTAGATAAGATCCTGGGTTGCACCATCGACGAGATCGGTGAAAAGTACTAAATCTATCCAATCCTATTTCGTCTGAATCAAATAACCGCAGCGATGTTCGCCGTTCACCTGCCAATGCGTCCGTTCTACATCGCAATCGGGAAGCGCGATCGCGAACATCTCCAACTCATGCCCGCACACGCTCGGAAACGATTCGGCAATTTGCGCGATCGCGCAATGATATTCGGTCAGCACAAACTGATCCGGCTCAACCCGATGACATTCCGCCATGTAGCCTTCCGAAACGCGCAGCTTCACCAAATTCGCCACTCGTTCTGAAACCGAACCCGTTCCGATGCGTTCGCGATATTCGATCGCTTTTCGCTGCCACTGCTTTTGTAAGATCGACTTCATCTGATCCTTACTCACCGTTTCCGCCAGCGTTCCGAGCAGCGATACAGCAAACTCATCATAGCGATCGGGAAACTGCGATCGTCCTTCGCGGCTCAGTTCGTACACATAATTTGGGCGACCCATTCCCGCTTGAATCGCTTTGTGCAGAATTAATCCTTCAGTTTCCAAATCCTTTAAGTGTCGTCGAATCGCCTGCGGACTCACCTGCAACCGTTCCGCCAACTCTTGTGCGGTCGATTCACCCTGCTTTAAAAGGTGATGCAAAATGTCTTGTTTCGTTGAGGGTTGCTGAGTCGTGGTCATTCTGGGGTCTCACGTCAACGATTCTTAACGTTTAGTCTACTCGAATTTCTTGATCGCTTTCGTCTTGCCAAAAGGCAGAAATTCACTTTGACAACACTCAAGTTGTTAAAGTATTCTACAATGGAGTTAAGCAACAAAGAAGTTGTTTTAATTATAAACCGCTTCGGACAGTTTCAGCTTTTCTCGCTTAATAACGCAACATCCGTGTTGTTTTAGTAATAAGATCCATTAGATGTACTGCTGATTTGGCTCATGAATACTGAAACCCAGACCACAAAAGCGACCGATAAGCAACTCGAAGCGATGCGCCACTTCTCCGAGCAATACGCGAAGCGCACCGGAACTTATTTCTGCGTTGATCCGGGTGTGACCGCTGTAGTGATCGAAGGCTTGGCGAAGCACAAAGACGATTTGGGATCGCCGCTCTGCCCTTGTCGCCACTACGAAGACAAAGAAGCCGAAGTGTCTGCTGCTTATTGGAACTGCCCTTGTGTGCCGATGCGGGAGCGCAAAGAATGCCACTGTATGTTATTCCTTACGCCTGACAACGACTTCGCAGGCGAAAAACAAGAGATTAGCTTCGACGAGATTCGCCAGCACACAAATTTTAGCTAAATCTGTCGATCGCGCGCCCTGTCCCCTCTAGTCTTCGAGAACACTAAATCCAACCATGACTGCAACTGTTCAAACGCTCGTTAACCAACCCTATAAGTATGGATTCGTCACCAATATCGAATCCGACACGATTCCCCGTGGACTCAGCGAAGATGTCGTTCGTTTGATTTCTGCCAAGAAAGAAGAGCCGGATTGGATGCTCGATTTCCGGTTGCGCGCTTATCGGCAGTGGTTGAAGATGACAGAGCCGGACTGGGCGGCAGTGGGATACCCCGCGATCGATTATCAAAACATCATTTACTATTCGGCTCCGAAAGTCAGCGAGAAAAAGAAAAGCCTCGACGAAGTTGATCCCGAAATGCTGGCAACGTTTGAGAAGCTGGGAATTCCTCTTTCTGAGCAAAAGCGGCTAAGTAATGTGGCAGTCGATGCGATTTTTGATAGCGTCTCGATCGCGACCACGTTCAAAGACAAATTGGCAAAAGATGGCGTGATCTTCTGCTCGATTTCGGAAGCAGTGCGCGAACATCCAGAGCTTGTGAAGAAGTATATGGGTAGCGTTGTCCCCGTTGGCGATAACTACTTTGCTGCTTTGAATTCTGCCGTCTTTAGTGATGGTTCATTCGTGTTCATTCCCAAAGGCGTGAAGTGCCCGATGGAGCTTTCGACGTATTTCCGCATTAATAACGGAGATTCGGGACAGTTCGAGCGGACGCTGATCGTGGCGGAAGAAGGCGCACAGGTGAGCTACCTCGAAGGCTGTACCGCACCAATGTACGACTCGAATCAGCTCCATGCTGCCGTGGTCGAATTAGTGGCGCTGGACGACGCGGATATCAAGTATTCGACGGTTCAGAACTGGTATGCAGGAGACGCGAATGGTAAGGGCGGTATCTATAATTTCGTCACCAAGCGCGGACTGTGCCAAGGGGTGAATTCTAAGATTTCCTGGACGCAGGTAGAGACGGGATCTGCGATTACTTGGAAGTATCCGAGTTGTGTTCTCGTTGGCGATAATTCCGTCGGTGAGTTCTACTCGGTGGCGCTAACGAACAATCACCAGCAAGCAGACACCGGAACCAAGATGGTTCACATCGGCAAGAATACCCGCAGCACGATCATCTCGAAAGGGATTTCGGCGGGACAGTCGAAGAATAGCTATCGCGGCTTGGTGAAGATCTCGCCGAAAGCGATCGGAGCGCGGAACTATTCGCAGTGTGATTCGATGCTGATCGGCGATCGCGCTCAAGCGAATACGTTCCCTTACATCCAAGTGCAGAATAACCAAGGCAAGGTTGAGCATGAAGCTTCCACCTCTAAGATTGGGGAAGACCAATTGTTCTATTTTGCTCAGCGCGGTATTTCTCCAGAAGACGCAATCTCGATGATGATCAGCGGCTTCTGTCAGGATGTGTTTAATCAGTTGCCGATGGAGTTTGCGGTTGAGGCAGATAAGCTGTTGAGCCTCAAGCTTGAAGGCAGCGTTGGTTAAGCAACATTGCGATCGGGTAAATGGCTCGATCGCAATGTTGCTAGATTCGCTCAAACACTCGCAGGAGTTTCGAGTATGAACGTTCAACTGGAATCGACAAGCATGGGTCTGGTATTCGCGGAAATTGAATTAGTGCGGGGGGACGATTTGGCGTTGGTGCGGGGAGGTTATCTCTCCGATGATCAAGTTCGCCGTTGCACTGTTCGATCAATGGTAGACAGTGGAGCAACCATGCTGGCGATTCCGGAGTTTGTTAGAACGCATCTTGATCTGCACAAGATTAGTCAGATCGAGGCTGATCTTGCAGATGGATCGAGCGTGACTTTGGAAGTCGTTGGACCTGTAGAAGTGCGATTTCAAAACCGGAGAACATTGGTTGAAGCGATCGTGACTCCGAATTCAACGACGGTTTTACTAGGGGCGATTCTGATGGAAGGAATGGATGTGTTGATTGACCCGAAACGGCAACGAATAATCGTCAATCCTGATAGTCCAGAAATCGCCAAAATGATGTTGATGGGATGCAGCAGTTAGGAGGGAGCGCATGATTGTTGAAAATGGTGAAGTGATTCTGTCAGTTAAGGATCTAACTGCTGAGATTGATGGCACTCCGATTCTAAAGGGGATGAATCTCGAAATTAAAGCAGGTGAGATTCACGCGATTATGGGTCCGAATGGATCGGGGAAAAGTACGTTTTCTAAAATTCTGGCAGGTCATCCCGCTTACACGGTGACAGGCGGAGAAGTTTTGTTTCGTGGGCAAGATTTACTAGAACTTGAACCCCATGAACGCGCAACTTCAGGTGTGTTTCTAGCATTTCAGTATCCGTTAGAAATTCCGGGCGTAACGAATGTGGATTTCTTGCGGGTTTCGTACAACGCGAAGCGCAAACAAGAAGGTTTAGAAGAATTAGATGCCTTCGATTTTGATGATATCGTGCATTCAAAATTAGACTTACTCAAAATGGATGCAGGCTTTCTCACCCGAAGCGTGAACGAAGGCTTTTCGGGCGGTGAGAAAAAGCGGAATGAGATTTTACAAATGGCTTTATTGGAACCGAAGCTAGGAATTCTAGATGAGATCGATTCTGGTTTGGATATTGATGCGTTAAAGGTTGTGGCGAACGGTGTGAATGTAATCACGACAGCGGAAAATGCAACGCTGGTGATCACGCATTATCAACGCTTATTGAATTACATTACACCGGATTTTGTTCATGTCATGGCGGATGGTCGGATTCTGCTGAGTGGCAGCAAGGAACTGGCTCTAGAGCTTGAAGCGAAAGGCTATGACTGGGTTGTAGAAGGTGAAACGGTAGGTGCATGATGACTGACGTTTTATCTAATTCGGAGCTTGGAAATTTAACCACGATCGCGAATGTCGATCGCGCTGCTTACTATACCGATCTACTCAATCTGCGATCGCCTTCTAAGTTCCAAGAAATTCGCGATCGCGCTTCGGCATCGGTTCACGATCGAGAAATTCCTTCAACTCGTAACGAAGAATGGCGCTTTATCGATCTTTCTGGATTGCTTTCTCTTTCGCTGAAGTCTGCTGAAGCGGTAAATTTAGGATTTCCACAGATCGAAGCGTTTATGCTTCCAGAGGCGGCGAACGCTCGATTAGTCTTCGTCGATGGTGTATTTGCGGCAGATTTAAGCGCGATCGATAATCTTCCCGATGGCGTTCTCGTGAGCAATCTCGAAGCCGCTGAAGCATTGCTGCCAGCGGTAAAAGATCAGATTGCGAAGCTTCCTGGAAATGAGGAAGTTTTCACGGCATTGAACACCGCAAGCTTAACGGATAGCGCGATCGTCTTTGTGCCCAGAAATCAAGAGGTCGAAGCGCCAATTCACTTGCTTTTTGTCGCAACTCAGACAGAAACCCTGATTCAGCCGCGTGTTTGTGTGATTGCGGAAACCGGAAGCCGTTTAACCGTGATTGAAGACTTTGTGAGCTTGACGGATGGCGCATATTTCACCAATGCCGTTACGGAAATTGCGATCGCAGAAAACGCGGAAGTTCGTCATACTAGAGTTCAGAGGGACAGTAATAGCGCTTTTCACATTGGTAAAACCGCTGTTTCACAAGCGAGAGATTCTCGTTATTCCTGCACTGCTGTTCATCTTGGCGGAAAGGTTTCTCGACACAATTTAGAGATTTATCAGACGGGTGAGCAGACTGAGACGACTTTGAATGGTTTAACGGTGATTGATGGCGATCGTGTTGGTGATACTCACAGTCTGTTGTCGCTAAGTAAACCGCATGGGGTGGGTAATCAAATCAATAAAACGATCATTAGCGATCGCGCTCATGCAATATTCAACGGTAAAGTCTTTGTTCCTCGCTTGGCTCAGCAAACTGACGCGAGACAGCTTAGCCGGAATTTATTGCTATCTCCGAAAGCGAGAATTGATACCAAGCCACAGTTAGAGATTATTGCAGATAACGTGAAGTGCGCTCACGGTGCGACGGTGAGCCAGCTTGAAGATGATGAAGTGTTTTACCTCCAAAGTCGTGGAATTGATCACGAATCGGCTCGTAAGCTATTAACTTATGCGTTTGCGATCGAAATCATTGATCAAATTCCGGTTGAAACTTTACGCGATCGACTTGCCCGTTTCATTCGTTCCCAACATACCTAAGCTATGACTTTCCTGCAAGAAAAAACCCTCGCTGCTCAAGTGCGATCGGACTTCCCGATTCTGAATGAGCGCATTCACGATAAGCCGCTGGTCTATCTCGATAATGCTGCGACTTCTCAAAAGCCGATCGCGGTTCTTGATGCGCTGCGGAACTATTACGAGCATAACAATGCCAACGTTCATCGGGGCGCACATACGCTGAGTGCGAGAGCGACCGATGCGTATGAAGCCGCGCGGGATAAAGTTGCAGCGTTTATCAATGCAGCATCACGGCAAGAAATCGTCTACACCCGGAACGCGAGTGAAGCGATCAACATCGTCGCGTATGCTTGGGGCTTGAATAACTTGCAGGCAGGGGATGAAATCATTCTCTCAGTGATGGAGCATCATAGCAATCTGGTTCCGTGGCAGTTAATTGCAGCGCGAACGGGAGCAGTGATCAAGCACGTTCAGTTAGATGAAAACGAAGGCTTTGACTTTGAGCATTACAAGTCACTGCTGTCTGAGAAAACGAAGCTTGTCTCGATCGTCTATGTTTCCAACACGCTCGGCTGCATCAATCCAGTTCACGAGATTTGTGTAGAAGCTCACAAGGTTGGGGCGAAAGTTCTAATTGATGCGTGTCAAGCTGTGCCGCATATGGTGGTGGATGTGCAAGCGATCGATTGTGATTGGCTCGTCGCTTCTGGACATAAGATGTGTGCCCCGACTGGAATCGGGTTTCTGTATGGCAAATTAGAGGTCTTGCGATCGATGCCTCCCTTTTTCGGTGGCGGTGAAATGATCCAGGATGTGTATTTGGATCATTCCACCTATGCTGATTTGCCGCATAAGTTTGAAGCGGGGACACCTGCGATTGCAGAAGCGATCGCGCTTGGTGCAGCCGTTGATTATCTGACAAACATCGGCATGGATCAGATTCATGCTTACGAAGAGGAGTTGACCGCATATCTATTTCAGCGGTTAGCTGAAGTTCCAAATCTCCGAATCTATGGCACAAAACCTGATGCACAAGGTCGAGGACGAGCCGCTTTAGCATCGTTTACAGCGGGAGAATTGCATCCGCATGATCTTTCGACTCTGTTGGATCACGAAGGGATTGCGATTCGATCGGGACATCATTGCACTCAGCCGCTCCATCGATTGTTGAATGCTCCCGGAACGGCGCGCGCGAGTTTGTATTTCTACAACACTCGTGAGGAGATCGATCGATTTATCGAAGCGCTAAAAGATACGATCGACTTTTTTGGCGAGATTCTAAATTAGCGTGATATCTGGTAGTGTTACCTACATTCCGATTTTATCGGGCGATGTCCGATGCGTGGGCAACAAAATAAAAAGCGCAGGAATCTTGCGCTTAAGATTTTTCTGTTGTTTTAGCTTCAGCATCACAGTTACAGAGTGGCTCACCTAAAATTTGCTGGATCACTGTTTCTATCCGTTGTCCCACATTCGCACGAGTGTCGCCGACTTTCTGACCCATTTCGGCAACTCTTTTGCCATCGATAAAGACTTCTGGCAGTGGATAGTTTTGCAGAAATTTCAGCATGGAAACAGAATTTCTTCTCTAGCAGAAAGGACGATCGCAGATCTTAATGATTGAACTGGCGCAACGCGACGACCATTATAAATGACCTGACCTAACTGATACAGCAAAACTCTCTAGGTAAAGAGTTTAGCGCTCGATCGAGCGTGAGGAAATTAACGCTACGTTTTTGATTGAGACATCCGCGCAACGCTTCTGGATCTGCGCCCGCAACTCTAAGCTGAAACTGTCTTACACGGCTTAACTTGCCTGTTTCTGCAAAGGTTTGCATATCCTGAACAGAAAAGGTTTCCTGAAAAATACCATACCTAAGAATGACTCGATCGGCGGCGCGTGCTGAAGTAGTACGGCCGAATATGACAGCGCTAATAAGTAGACAGGCTTAATTAAACATTAAATGCTGGAGCTGCCCTCACCCCAACCCTCTCCCGCAGGAGAGGGAGCAAGAAATCTAGTTCCCCTT
>CAXTDB010000138.1:0-11871 GCA_964242045.1 uncultured Leptolyngbya sp.
AAATCAGTTAATTGGCATCTTTTATCTAGAGCATCGTCAGATTACTCACGCCTTCACACGCGATCGCTGGGAAGTTCTATCGTTGTTATCGTCTCAAATTGCGATCGCAATTTCTAATGCTACCTTGTATGAGGATCTTCAGATTGCTGAAACGCGAGAACGCGACCGAGCTTTGCAACTCGAACAATCGCTGCATCAACTTCAGCAAACTCAAACCCAACTGATTCAAACTGAAAAAATTTCTAGCTTGGGTCAACTTGTCGCAGGAGTAGCACATGAAGTGAACAATCCGGTTGGTTTCATCTCTGGCAACCTTCAATATGCAGCGCAGTATGTTACTGATTTAATCAAACTAATTCGCAAATACCAAGAGATTTATCCAAATTCTAATCCTACGATCGTCGACTTGAATGATGCGATCGACTTAGAATTTGTCATCGAAGACCTCCCCAAAATGATCGATTCGATGAAACTGGGGATTGAGCGGATCAGAGATGTCATGCACTCACTTCGCAGCTATTCACGTATTGATGGTATTGAGAAACAACCCGCTGATCTTCATAAAGGATTAGATTCAACGCTGATGATTCTGTCGCATCGTCTCAAAGCAAATTCTGACCGCCCTGCAATTCAAGTGATCAAACGCTATGAGCCACTGCCTCAAGTCTTTTGCTTCGCAGCACAACTCAATCAAGTGTTTATGAATCTGTTGGCAAACGCGATCGATGCTTTAGAAGACTCGAATCAAGGCAAATCCTACGCAGAGCTTGAACAAAATCCGAATACGATTACGATCGCAACGAGCCGAGAAGAAAATAATGTCGTCATTCGGATCTCAGATAATGGTGCAGGAATGCCTTCAGCGGTGCAACAGCGGCTCTTTGAAGCCTTTTTTACAACCAAACCCGAAGGGAAAGGAACAGGCTTAGGACTACCAATCTGCTACCAAATTGTAGTAGAAAAGCACAGCGGAACATTGACCTTTACCTCAAAGCCTAATGAAGGAACAGAGTTTACGATGACAATTCCAGTGCGGTCGTAACTCCGATAATTCATCACAATCTGTTACTCGATCGCAAAATTCTTTCTGATATCGCGTAATATCTCAAAGGGTTTTTTGTAACAGCTATCTCAATGTTAAAGTTCGTCAATCTCAGTATTGTTCTAGCAAGCATAGCTGCCCTTGCTGTATCTACCCCCGTTGAAGCCGAGGTCGTGACCCGCTGCCAGATTCAGCCCCGCTTAAATCAGCTCAGTCCTCTTGCCATGCGAGCAGGGCTTGATATTGAAGCAAAAGATGGAAACGTATCTTTCAAGTATCTAAACTTTCCCAGCTTTGTTAGTTCAGAGCAGCCACCTGTGACGATCGCGCAAGAACGCACAATGATTTTTTATCGAACGACTCTTGCAGCAGCCCGCGATCGCATGGTGAAAGATCCAAAATACTTCAACGAGCTTCGAGGCTTCACAGATCCACAAGGCTTCAAGCCGTTCAACGACTTGTTAGTCTGTAAAACAGAAACCGCTCAGACGCGAACCACGATCGCTGACCTTGCCGATGGCTCATATCGATTCTGGAACGGCGCACCTTCTTTCGGCATCACCGACCCGCAAATTCTCGACAAAGGCGCGTTCACCTTTTTATTCACCAAAACCGGAAATAGAATTGTCGGATTCTTTGCTCGCCCGAACGATGACTCGATGTGTATCACGGGTAGCGCTACAGGCGATACGATCGTAGGGGCTGTCAATCCGCCCGCACGATTTTCAAATCCTGCGGCTCAACAAAATAGAGCCTTTGATCCGGTTGGATATTTGAAACTTGGTGCTTGGAACAATCAAGGAAACTTAGGATCGTTTAGTCGATCAACGCTCGATCTCTCTAAATTCAGTCGGATCAACTTAGGATCACGCAAAGCGCCGACTTTGTGCCGATAAAAAACGGGATGAATTGCTCCATCCCGTCGCACTACCAAGCCTAATTCCGAGCTTATTTCGCTTGATTGCGCTGTTGTCGTGCTAAATCAAGCAAAGCTCCCCAGCGCTTTTGTAGCTGCTTTGTGGTGCATTTGAGAATCTGAATAATTTCTTGATCACTCACCCCTGATCGCTTTAATTTGAGCAATTGCTGTTGTTCATCGGTTAACGTATTTACAAACGCATCCCACTGATTCGGCGGCAGCCCTAAATTCTGATCTAGGTCGGCTCCGAGCCATTCATGGACGAGCTTCCAACTGCCAGAAGTGACAAATTTTTCGACATGATATTTAAAGCGCTGTTGCAAATAATCGCGTTTGCGCGGAGTCAAACCTAAAATTTGATCAATTTCTGGAACTGAAAGATCTTGAAGTTTCAGCGTCAGGTAGTCTACACAGTCTTTTTGGTCTTGTGATTCCAGGTAGCGCATTAACTCGACAACGACGCGATCGCGCAACACTGATTCTGATGGATCAGCTTTTTCTGAAACCATCTGCTCCCGAATCATTTGCATCACGCCGGATCGCCCATAGGTTTCGGTTTCGTCGCCTTTTGCCGTTTCCATTGCGGTTTCGATATCGACTGCAATTTCTTGCGGTTGACGACTGGCAAAGCGTTGAGCGCGCAGAATCACTAACTGTTGATTGTGTTGAGTCGGTAAGGTAATGCGTCGTTTTGCATACTGCTCAGTAAACGCCATGTATTCCGCGAGTTCTAATCGGGTGCGGGGCTGATAGTTTTCTGCAAGTTCGTTTTCGCGGCGAAAGGCTCTAAGCGATTCAGTATAAAACCCCTGTAAAAAGTCTTCAATTAAGGTGTAGCGAGCTTGAAATGATAATTGCAGATGGGCAGGCGCGATCGGGCGATAGACCATTGTGCTGAGGTTGCTGTGAAGTTCAACCCGACCGCGTTGAGAGCCAAGCTGGTAGAAATGCACACACTTTTGTAAGCGATAGCGCGCTAATGTCAATCGCCAAGAACTGACTTGACCGGAAGATTGAATCCGATCGCTTTTGCTGCAAATGCGATCGACTTCGGTCGCAATGCGATGAGCGACACGCGCGATCGTGGTTCCAGTAATGTTCAATTCGGTTTCAAGTTCTGTGGCAAGTTGATTCGCAAGTTGCTCAGTGCGATTAATCTGAGGTTCTGCGGTATCGACGGCATCTGGCGCAGTGAGCAGGGCGGAATCACGATTCGTCGCTTTGGTAGACTTTGCTTTCATGAGGTTCGGTCTTGGTAGATACATCAGTCGCTACACGCTGCATCGACGCTGCTTCGGGAAATTCTGGCGAAGCATGTGTCAGTTTTTAGGGTGGTTGAGCGCTGAATAAAACAGGGATGAAGGTTTTGTCCGATCTGAGTGCAGCAAAGTTCCAAATGTTCGTGATTCAATGCAGTTTACGCCGCTCAAGGTTCTGATCGAGTGTACCCGGCTTTGAGAGACAGTGACCACGGCGGCTTGATCGAGTCGTCTTTACAAATTCATCAATTGCAAGTTCAACATTTTTTGTTATTGTCCAAAGAGTTCAGTTTACAGAACTGTCGCTAAACTTGAAAGTTGTAGGGTCAGAAACGCATTATGCTCCACCAACTTTCTATTGATACGAATAACGGATACAAATCCTTCGAGCTACCGGGCGCGCGTCCGCACTACAATCCCGATCGTCCGGGTCAAGTTGAGCATATTTTTCTCGATCTGATCCTCGATATCCCGAATAAAAGCTATCAAGGAACCTGCACGATTCGGCTCAATCCGATCCGCAACGGGATTGATCGCTTAACCTTAGATGCAGTGAATCTCAACATCGAAGCCATTAAAGTCGATGATGTTCCACAACAGTTTGAGTATGACGGGGAGCAGTTACAGATTCATCTCAAACAGCCAACCAAGAGCGGCGAGAAAATTGAATTAGCGATCGCTTATCACGTCGAAAAGCCACAACGCGGAATTTATTTCATTGCACCTGATCAAGACTATCCAAATAAGCCAACGCAGGTTTGGACACAAGGCGAAGATGAAGATTCGCGTTTCTGGTTTCCCTGCTTTGACTATCCGGGACAGTTAACCACTTCGGAAATTCGAGTAGAAATTCCCAAGCCGATGATCGCCGTCTCGAATGGGGAGTTGATTGCAACTGAAGATCGCGGCAATACTCAGATTTATCACTGGTATCAGCGAGAGATTCATCCAACGTATTTGATGACTTTAGCGATCGGAGATTTTGCCGAACTGCGCGACGAATGGCACGGCAAACCTGTCACTTACTATGTCGAGAAAGGACGCGAAGATCAAGCCCGACTCAGCATGGGTAAAACGCCTCGCATGATTGAGTTTTATAGTCAAAAATATGGCTATCCCTATGCGTTTCCGAAATATGCTCAGGTTTGTGTCGATGACTTCATTTTCGGTGGCATGGAGAATACTTCAACCACGTTGCTCACCGATCGCTGTTTGCTCGACGAGCGGGCAGCGATCGACAATCGTAGTACTGAAACTTTAGTTGCTCACGAACTCGCTCATCAATGGTTCGGCGATTTAGTGGTGATCAAACATTGGTCACATGCTTGGGTGAAAGAAGGCATGGCTTCTTATGCAGAAGTGATGTGGATTGAAGAGGAATACGGACGAGAAGAAGCGCTGTATTACCTGCTTGGGCAAGCAAGACAGTATCTCGATGAAGATGCTTCGCGCTATCGTCGATCGCTGGTGACTCATGTGTATCGAGAAGCGATCGAGCTTTACGATCGTCATATCTACGAAAAAGGTTCGTGTGTTTATCACATGATGCGGGCGGAGTTAGGTGATGACTTGTTCTACGGTGCGATCGCGACGTTCCTCAACGACAATGCTCATCGAACGGTGGAAACTATTGATTTATTGAGAGCGATCGAGAAAACCACGGGGCGAAATCTTACGTTTCTGTTTGATCAGTACGTCTATCGTGGTGGACATCCTGATTATAAACTTAGCTATGCTTGGGATTCCGATAGCAATCTTGCAAAAGTTACAGTCACACAATCGCAATCAGACCTCTTTGATCTGAAGATTCCGATCGGGATTCGCTTCGTGAATGATGGCAAAGTCGAGCAAAAAACTTTTACTGTCCGAATTCACGAGAAAGAACAAAGCTTTTACTTCCCATTAGAAAAGAAGCCCGATTTCATCAGCTTTGATGTCGATAACTTTCATCTCAAAACGGTTGAGCTAGAGTATCCGATGCCCGAACTCAAAGCCCAACTGAAATATGATCCTGATCCGGTTTCACGACTTTATGCCGCACAAGCGATCGCCAAAAAGGGCGGACTCGAAGCCGTAAAAGTCTTATCCGACTCGCTGAAAAACGACGCATTCTGGGGAGTCCGCGCTGAAGTTGCAGAAAACCTTGCCACGATCAAGCTCGATCAAGCCGTTGAAGCTGTGATCGCCGGATTGAGCGATTCAGATGCACGAGTCAGACGCGCGATCGCTCAGAGTCTCGCGCAGATTGCCACTCCTGAAAGCTACGAAGCGTTAGGCTCGATCGTTGAAAAAGGCGATGTCAGCTACTACGTTGAAGCGATCGCCCTCCGCAGCTTTGGCAAAGTTGCGGCATCTGGACTCAGCGGCTCATCCGAAGAACAAACCCTAAAGCTAATTGATACCGTTCTCAAACAGCGTCAAGGCTGGAATGAAGTCGTTAGAGCAGGCGCGATCGGAGCCTTGAGCCAACTCAAAACCTCAGAAGCCGCGCTGAATTTAATTCTGGAATACACCCAACCCGGAGTACCGCAACCACTTCGTCTTGCCGCGATTCGCTCACTCGGTACAATCTCTACCGGACAAGACAAGATCAACGTCGAACGAATTTTGGAGCGGCTGAAAGTTCTTTCGCGCGAAACGTTCTTCCTCACTCAAGTTGCGGTTGCGATCGCGCTTGGACAGATGGAAACGACAAAAGCGATCGGACTTCTTCAAGCTCTCGCGGATCAAACTCCAGACGGTCGCGTTCGCCGCATCGCTGAAGAATCGATTCAAACCGTGCAGAAAAATGCAGGTTCCGATAAAGCGGTAAAACAACTGCGTGAAGAACTCGATCAACTCAAGAAAGAGAATCAAGATCTGAAGAGCCGTCTCGAAAATCTAGAGGCAAAAGCAAAGGGTTGATGAGAATCAGGGAGAGCAATGCTAAAATCGCTGCTCTCTCATCGAGAAACTTTAACTTGAATCTGTGCAATCCGGGAAAACAACTGATCTGGAGTCGCATTCGCTTCTGGCTTCACCTCGAATAAATCGTCCCGACTCGAAAGCATTTGAAACACGGTTGCTTCTAGATCCTCCCGCGTCTTAGACTCTTTCAACTCAGGATTTGCTTGAAGCGCAGGACTGTCATTCCGCACTTCGGTTTTAAAGACTCGCCCGTCTCTGTCTACGATCACAAGAACTTTCAAATCTAAAACTTGGTTTGAAAGCTTAGATAGAGAAGCAATGCTAATCGGGGGAATTGTCTCATTCTTAACCGTAATGGCAAGTGCGCCATCTTGTTGGCGCTCATTCGGGTCACGCTCCAAAGTGCGCGCGATCGTGCCCTGAAACTTTGCTTCTCCCGTTAGCTGTGTTTCTGAAGTACTTCCTGTCGTAGACGATCCGTTTGGTTGCTTTTCACTTGAGGTTGATCCATTGGGAGTATTCGTCCTTGAATTTCCCGATGATTCAGAGGTAGATGGCGACGAGTTAGAAGCGCCTCCAGATGAAGCTAATCCTAAATTAGAACGACCAGTGGGTGAGGTTTGGTTGGGATTGTTTCTACCAGAAGTGGTTGTAGAACGATTTGGAGCCGTATTAGCAGAAGTCCGGTTTGGTTTCGTTGTCTCGGTTGAAGGTTGTTCAGGCTGCGCTGGCTGTACCGCGTTTCGCGTTCGATTCGGAGGCGTACTCGGATTGAACGGAGATGGACTCGGTGAGGGAACGGTTTGAGGTTGCGATCGTTCGACTTGAGGAGTGAGATTCTCGATCGAGCTTGGTGATTGATTCGATTCAGTTGACGCGCTTGCAGGCGGGGCAGCTTTTGGGGCGGCTTGAGTTGCCGTACGAGACGGAGCGCTCGGTTGCTTCAAAGCTGGCGCATTCGGATCAATTTCGACAAAATCAAGCGGAGCCTGAGCAGTACCACTCGGAGCGCTGGCGGTTTGAGAAAAATACCAGCGACCGATCAAGAGCAACGCTAGATGTAACACGAGCGATCCAGCTAGAAGAGATAGCCAGAGCATCGGGGAATCTTGCGATCTGGATCGATTGGTTGAAACAGAAAACGCCATGCTGAAATCTCACACGCAAAGCAACAAGAAAATCTTTCCTATCCTAACGCTCTCGTCTGCGATCGCTGCAATTTAGTTCCACCGGATTAGTGCCGAATCGGAGCACAATTCGGATAGGGGCTAACTGAGAACGTCAGCACAGTTTCATCCACACCTTTCAGCTTCAGCGGGCTTTCTTTGGTGATGTTGTCTTCATCGACATAATCAGCAACTGCCGCAGAAATCAGAATCGCACCCGGAGCCGCTGCTTCTTGCAATCGAGACGCAATGTTTACACTTGGACCGATCGCCGTGTAGTCTGACCGTTCTTCACCGCCAAACATTCCGACCACTGCCGTTCCTTGGTGAATCCCACAGCGGAAAGAAACGCGATCGATTCCTTGAGCTTCCCACTGAGCATTGAGTTGATCCAGCGTGCGATACATCTGACGAGCCGCCGCGAGCGCGCGTCTCACTTGTTCATTTGGAGTCAGTTCCTCTGGCGCACCAAAGATCGCCAGAATCGCATCGCCCATAAACTTATCAACCGTACCGCCGTTGTCAAACACACACCGCGTCATTGCCGTTAGATACTCATTCAGGAGTTCGGCAACGCGCCGCGATCGCAAAGTATTTGAAAGCTGAGTGAATCCGACAATATCGCTGAACAACACAGTAATCATCCGAGGTTCAGGGCGAAGATCGAGGGTAAGGTTACCTTGTGCCGCTCGTTTTACCAGCGTTGGCGGTAAGAATCGACGCAAAACGGATTCGGTGAGATAGGTATTAATTCGAGAAACATGCTGCTCATTTTCTTTGAGTGACAGTAAGTTTCGGACTTCAGCCAGCAATTCTCGATCGTTAAACGGCTTCGACAAATAAGCATCTGCACCCCGTTCAACGCCTTCGAGTCGAGTATCTTCGTCTGCTTTGGCGGTCAGTAAGATAATCGGCGTTCCTTTGAGATCTTCTTGAGCGCGAATCATTCGGATCATGTCTAAACCTGACACAATCGGCATCATTAAATCCGTCACGATCAAAGAGGGACGATGCGCCTTCGCTTGCTCAAACCCTTCTGCACCGTTGCGGGCAGTCCAAACAAGATAGCCTTGCTGTTTCAAAACGCCGGAGACGTATGAGCGCAGATCTGGGTTGTCATCCACGACTAGAATTCTCGGTTGATGCTCATGAATGGAGAGTCCGATCGCGGGTGCAGGGTCGGAATCGCGATCGTCTTGCAGTTCGACTTCTAAATCAGCGAGTTCGACTGCGGCTCGGTTCGTCTGCACTTCGTAATGCGCGTCGATGACTTGCTCCGGTGGCAAATGCGCCGCACCGAATTTCAAGTTGATCGTAAAAGTCGTTCCTTGTCCATAGATCGATTCGACGTTGATTTGTCCGCTGTGCAGTTCCACCAGTTCTTTTACCAATGCCAATCCTAGACCTGTACCTTCAAAGCTACGGTTTTCAGATCCTTCGGCTTGACGGAATCGCTCAAATAAATGCGGCAGTTGATCAGCGCGAATTCCGATGCCGCTGTCTCGAACTTTCAAGCAGCATTGATCGTCGATCGCTTCGAGGGCAACCGTGATCGTTTGACCTGCGGGCGTGAACTTCATCGCATTCGAGAGCAGGTTATACAGAACCTTATCGAATTTCTCTAAGTCGACATAGATATCCGAGCAGGACTCCAACTGTGTAACCAGAGTTAGTCCTTTCTTCTCACAGTACGGGCGGAAGGTTTCAACAATTTGATTAACGAATTCAGCTAAGTTACAAGCTTGGAATTTCGGCTGCATTCTTCCAGCATCCAAGCGCTGAAGATCCAACAGTTGATTAACCAACCGGAGCAGACGGCGCGAATTGCGGAGGGCGATCGTGGATTGTTCAAGCGAAAGTCCTTGACCCGTGGAAACGGCTCCTTCAAGCGGTCCGACCATCAACGTTAGCGGAGTGCGGAACTCGTGGGAAATGTTTTGGAAGAACTCGGTTTTAGCGCGATCGAGTTGCAGTAGTTTCTCGGCTTGTTGGCGCGTGGTTTGATACAGACGAGATTGTTGAACGGCGATTGCAGCTTGAGCCGCTACCGATTGAGCCAGTTGAATTTCTGAAGCTTGCCAGTTTCGCGATCGATGATTTTGCCTGAGCGAAATGCTACCGATGATTTTGCCATCTGTAATTAATGGAACTACAAGTAAGGCATGGGCGGGTGTGCGAAACTCTGAAATGTTAAATTCTGGATTCTGAGTTAAATCATTCAGCACAATCGGTTGCTGAGTGGCAATCAGTTGTTTTAAAACGGGATTTCCTTCGATCAGGACGCTCGACTGCGGTAAGAGTGCTTCTGCGGGTCTCTGACCCTGCCAGCTTGAATCATGCAAACCGACGCACTGAACAAAGTTGTCATCTTCTGTCCAGAGCGAAAGCGCGCAGCCATCAACCTGCAATCCCTGTCCAAGCTGCTGTGTGATCGCGGCAAAAATCTCTTGAGGATCAAGGCTCGATCGAATCGCAGTGGTAATAGTGTTAATTAATGCTTCTCGTTTTGCAAGAGCGCGGACTTGCTCGTAGTTATGCGCTTGGGAAAGAGCGAGCGCTGCTTGATCCGCAACCGTGTGAATTAAACCGATTTCTTCAGACTGCCAAGTGCGATTTTTTCCAGATTCGTGCAGCGCGAGAATGGCGATTAGTTCTTGTTGACAAATCAGCGGAACCATCAAGGTTGAGCGAATGTCTGCCGCTGTGTAAGCCGCTTGACGATCGGGAAATTGCTGAATGCGCTCGCACAGTTGCACATCGGGAATCGTTTCGACTTGGTACGTTTCCCAAATCGTAGAAGCAAGATCAGGCGGAGACGTTTCGGGTTTCCAATAAGTGAACGTCTGTTCCTGAAGCTCACCATCGCGGAACGGACAAACGATCGCGCCGCTGACCTCGAAGTTTTTGCCGATCGTTTCGACGATCGTTTGAAGAATTTCGTCGTAACTAAGGGCGCTACGAATCGTGCTGGTGACAGCGTTAAGCAGTGATTCGCGCTGGAGGGTGCGACGTAGTTCTTCGGTGCGAGTTCTCAAGAGCGTGTGAGTATCGATTGCGCTTTGTACCACGTCGCGCAGTTCGCCATCGCTCCAGGGTTTGGTGACGTACTTGAAGACTTTCCCCGCGTTGATCGCTTCGACTAAATCTTCGACATCGGTGTAACCCGTCAAGATGATTCGGATAATATCGGGATATTTGGAAGCGGTCAGGCTGAGAAACTCTGTCCCGCTCATCATTGGCATTCGCTGGTCAGAGATGATTACCGCGACATCGCCCTCTTTGTCGAGAATATCGAGTGCCGTTGGACCATTTTCTGCCCGCAGCACTTTAAATTCTCGATAAAAGGTTCGATACAGGAGGTCGAGATTATCTGGTTCATCATCAACGACCAGCAATTTTTGCTTCTGAGTAACACGATTCATGCGCCAGTTGCCAACCTATGATTAAACGCGCCCAAGCGGAATGTCGATCGACCACTTTTGGGCTGGAACCTCGCTCGTTCAGGGAATTTACCAACGGGGTTCGCTTTAGTAAAGTTGCCCTGGATGAAAGGATTTCTAACGGCAATGCTTAGAATTCGTGTGATTTAGATCGCGAGCCGCAGCGATATTGATCAAGATTGCATGTGCGGCAGATCAGCCACGCCGCGAAAGATGAAGCTTAGATGAAGAGTACCCCACTTTCCCCTGCCTATAGCGCAAATGAAAAAAATAACCAGAGTTGCTACACTAGCTGTATTATGTGTCTGATCATCATTGACAAAATTTATGCGTTGTCCTGCTTGTCATAATCTGGAAAACCGAGTCCTAGAATCGCGCTCTGCCGAGAGCGGTCAAAGTGTACGGCGGCGGCGAGAATGTCTTAAATGCACGCATCGGTTTACGACATATGAACGGGTTGAGTTTGCGCCGCTCGTCGTGGTGAAGGAAAACGGGAATCGTGAGGGGTTCGATCGAGAAAAATTAGTGCGATCGCTAATCCGCATCTGTGAACGGACGGCGATCGGTGAAACGCAGATCGAAACGGTGGTGAGTACGATCGAGGGAATGTTACAGCAACGCACCAACCGAGAAATTTTCAGTCGTGAAATTAGTGAACTTGTTTTGCGAGAGTTGCAGCCGTTAAGCGAGGCAGCTTGTATTCGATATGCGTCTGCATACTTTGAGTTTGAAAATGTGCCGGAATTTTTGGCAACATTGGCGCGGGTGAATTCTGATTCAGAAAGTCCATCGAATTCCGTCGAGTTTATGGTGGCTCAATCGCGATCGCTAAATTAAATAATTTTTGATTCAAACTAGACAGTACTCACTCGGTGGCTTATCATAATTTCGCCTTGGAAAAAGTTTCTTGCATTTTGAGCGCAGGGATGGCTAGTGCAGTTTATGTCTCATTCTGCCTTTTTCAGCACAATTGAGACGGCGCTGAGTCACACGGTTGTGGCTCGATTGATTCTTGAAGAATCTGAGCTTTTGATTGGGTCTGAATATGGTGCAGTGCTGCGGGCAATTCCGATAGAGAGACGCTCGTTTGAGCCAATCAAGCCAGCTTTACCATTTTCAGAAGATTTTGCAAATCAAG
>CAXTDB010000139.1:0-11808 GCA_964242045.1 uncultured Leptolyngbya sp.
TCGACACGATCCACAAAGCTGGCAACCGAGGTCATATTTTGAACTTGGGTCACGGTATTCTCCCCAATACCCCAGAAGACAATGCGGCTTACTTCTTTGAAACGGCAAAGCAAGCAGATCAGCTTTTAGCGACCAGTCGCTGATAAAGATTGCAGGATGAAAGGCAGTTAGCGGATCAGAATTGAGCAGAACCGTTTATTCTGTTAATTCATAGGGATTCTTCACACACGTCTTATGTCTTTCATCCTTCATCCTTCACTTCCTCAATGACCAAGCGAATTTTCGTGACGGGTGCAAGTGGTTGCATTGGTCACTATCTTGTCGAAGCGCTCATGCAAGACACGACGCATGAACTGTTTTTGCTCGTTCGCGATGCAAACAAGCTGAAGATTGATGTGACTGCTCGATCGAATATCACCGTGATTCAATCGGATATGTGCGATATCGAACAGCATCGTGAACTATTGAAAACGATCGATTGTGCGGTTTTAGCGGCAACGGCTTGGGGCGGGGAAAGTGTTCAAGAAGTCAATATTTCTAAAAATTTAGAATTGCTTTCGATGCTAGATGTAGAGCGCATCGAGCAAGTGATTTATTTCTCAACAGCGAGCATTCTCGATCGCCAAAATCAACTGCTGCCTGAAGCGTTTGAGATTGGTAATGACTATCTGAAATCGAAGTATGTTTGCTATGAGAAATTAACGAAAAGCGCGATCGCGCCAAAGATTACGAAGCTGTTTCCAACTTTGGTAATCGGTGGCGGAGAGCGCTATCCGTATTCGCATTTAACAGCGGGAATTCCAGAAGTTGCGAAGTGGGCGAAACTGATTCGCTTTTTTCGCGCAGATGGTAGTTTCCACTTTATTCACGGACATGATATTGCTCAAGTGGTGCGGCATTTCGTCGATCATCCGCCTGCTGAAAAGAGTTTCGTGCTGGGGAATGAGAAAATTACGGTGAATCAAGCGATCGAGGAAATGTGTGATTATCTCGGATTGAAGCCGATCTTGGGAGTTCCGCTGGTGTGGCTGGCAGATGTGATCATCTTTTTGTTTCGGATTCAAGTCGGTGAATGGGATCGGTTTGCATTACGCTATCGCCACTTTACGCACCAAAATCCGGTTAGTCCCGCGACGTTCGGAATGGAAAACTATTGTTCAACAATGGAAGATGTAATGAAACTCAGCGGTGTGCGGAAGAAGCCATCTTCCTCGGTCTGAGAAAATAAGCCGCTAATGGATTGCAGAAAATTTCATTTGCCTAACTTTAAATAGAACGCTGTATGATGTGCCAGATAATCGGGTCACGATTTTGACGAATCATGGGAGGCGAGAATGACGTATACGATCGCAATGACGAACATGAAAGGCGGAGTCGGTAAAACAACCCTGTCAGTAAATTTAGCGACTTGTCTAGCAAAGTTTCACCAAAAGCGAGTTCTCTTAGTCGATTTAGATACTCAGATTAGCGCAACGCTCTCGTTGATGCCTCCGGCAGATTTTGCCAAGCTCCGCAACGATAAGCGCACGTTGAGACATTTGATCCGTAGCGCGATCGCATCTGATCCCAAGTTGCCGCAAATCGTTCCAGACGCAATTCACAAATATGTTTGTCAAGTCAAAGACTTTGATTTACTGCCGGGTGATATTGATTTATACGATGAATTTTTAGTGTCTCAACTGTTGCACAAAACGGCGCTTCAGAAGAATGAAACTGATTTTGAACAAGTCTGGAATGCGTTTGAGAAGAATTTGATTCAGAAGGTTTTAGACCCGATCGTCAAAGATTACGATTTGATTTTGCTTGATTGCGCTCCCGGATATAACTTAATTACTCGTAGTGCGTTACTTGCAAGCAATTTTTATCTAATTCCCGCGAAACCCGAACCGCTCTCACTGATTGGAATTCAGCTTTTAGAGCGCAGAATTAATAAGCTAAAAGAAACGCATAAAACCGATACGACTCAAGTGGAATTAGAGCTATTAGGAATCGCGTTTTCGCTATCTGGAAATCTTCTAACCAGTCGTTATCACGGGCAAGTAATGAAGCGATTAAACGAAGATTTTAGCGAAGCGAAACTTTTCAAAACGCGAATTCCGTCTGACGTGAATGTGTCGAAAGCGATCGATAGTTTTAGCCCAGTTGTCCTGAATAATCCAGGAACTGCGGGATCGAGAGCGTTTGCAATGATGGCTCAAGAAGTACTGCAAAAACTATCCATCCTGACTCGCACAAATCAAACCTTGCAGAAAAAGATGACGCTGGCAGCTTTGGATTAAAGTGTGATTTTTTGAACACCTCAGCTTGACTTTATCCAGTGGACAGCATAGCAAAGCTGCGCTAACCAACAGATCAATACTTCAACGGGAACTCAAACCTCCTGTCGTGCCCCGTTGATCAGTTTCTTGTGTGGGTCGGTGCTGTGGTGGGTCATAGCGCCGGGAGCGGACAAGCATCGTCAGAAACGGTAATGCTCAAACTCGCTGTGCCTAAGGAAAAGTCGAGCTTAGTGCCTTTCACACTCCGGACTTCATGCCGTAAAACATCCACACTCACCGCTCTCAGAACCTTTTAGAATAGAGAGGTGCAGCCTTCATGATTCCTAACCTTGATTCAAACTGAGACTCTAGAACTATTAGAATGGTCGCGTCTGTGTCAACATCTGGCAACTTTCGCTTCGACAAAACTCGGTGCGATCGCCATTCGCGCTCTGAAAATTCCGACGACGCAAGCTGAAACCGAACGCCTCCTCGCTCAAACCAAAGAAGTCTATCATTTAGAAACTCAGCTGACGACTGGATTAAGCTTCGAGGGCATCGAGGATATTGGGGATGCTTTGGAGCGAGCTGCGCTCAATGGCATTTTGTCGGGTGTGGAACTGTTAACCGTTGCGACGACGCTTTCAGGAGCCAGAACGCTCAGACGCACGATCGACAATCAAGACGGATCTCCAATTCTCACAGAGTTAGTAGCAGAACTGCGAACCTATCCGGAAATCGAGCAGGAGATTTATCGCTGCATTAACGACGATGGCAAGGTCAGCGAACGCGCCAGTCCAAAGTTAGCAGACATCCGCTCCAATCAAAAGCGAGTGCGCGATCGCGTGTATGAAATGCTGCAACGCATGATGCAGCGTCAGGCGAGTGCGGTTCAAGAACAAGTAATCACACAGCGCGATGGACGATTTGTGATTCCGGTGAAAGCTACGCACAAAGATGTGATTCCCGGAATTGTGCATGATGTGTCGATGAGTGGTGCGACGTTCTATGTGGAACCTCATGCAACCGTACAGTTAAACAATCAACTGCGACAGTTACTCCGACAAGAACAAACCGAAGAAGAAGCCGTTCGGCGCGTTCTTACCGAACAAGTTGCGATCGCCAAAGATGATCTCGAACGCTTACTGGCAATTTGCACGACGCTCGATTTAGCGGCTGCACGATCGCGCTATGGCTACTGGCTCAAAGCGAATCCACCGAGATTTACAACCGATACGATCGTGTTGCGACAGTTGCGCCATCCGTTATTGGTCTGGCAACAACAACAAGAACAAGGTCGATCGGTGATTCCGGTTGACTTAGTGATTCAGCCTCACATTCGAGTCGTTGCGATTACCGGACCTAACACAGGCGGAAAAACAGTCACGCTCAAAACAATGGGTTTGGCAATGTTAATGGCGAAAGTCGGCTTATTCGTTCCAGCGCGTGAACCTGTGGAGCTACCGTGGTTTGAGCAAGTTTTAGCAGACATCGGAGACGAACAATCTCTAGAACAAAGTCTTTCTACTTTTTCGGGTCACATTCGCCGCATTAGCCGCATTATCGAAGCGCTGGAAACGGTGCAAAATTCTCTGGTGCTACTCGATGAAGTAGGGGCGGGAACTGATCCAACCGAAGGAAGCGCGCTGGCGATCGCACTCCTGAAATACCTCGCTGATCACGCGCAACTGTCGATCGCCACCACCCACTTTGGCGAACTTAAAGCGCTGAAATACGAAGACGATCGCTTTGAGAATGCCTCGGTTGAATTCGATGATGTCTCGCTGTCACCTACGTATCGATTGCTGTGGGGAATTCCAGGACGATCGAATGCGTTAACGATCGCGCGTCGTTTGGGCATGAAGCCCGAAATCATCGAAAGCGCTCAAACTCAAGTTGGCGGCGCAACCGAAGATGTGAATCAAGTGATTGCGGGTCTTGAATCTCAGCGCCGCGCTCAGGAAACGAAAGCGCAAGAAGCCGCACAGCTACTCCAGCAAGCCGAACGATTTTATGCGGAAGTCTCTGAGAAAGCGGCAAGTTTGCGCGATCGAGAACGTGACTTACAGCAGGCACAAGAACGCGCCGTTCAAGACGCGATCGCTCAAGCCAAAACCGAGATCGCTAAAGTCATTCGCAAACTTCAGCAAGGAAATGCCACGGCTCAAGACGCTCAGCAAGCAACCGATGCCCTGAATCAACTATCCGAAAAGCATCTCCCTTCGCGACAGCAACCGATCAAACCGAAACCCGGATACCGTCCGCAAGTTGGCGATCGTATTCGGATTCCACGTTTGGGTCAAACCGCAGAAGTTCTCGAAGCGGGAGACGATGATTTAGTCGTGCGGTTTGGCTTGATGAAAATGACCCTTCCGATCGAAGATGTCGAATCGCTCACGGGCGAAAAGGTGACAAAGCCCGAACCGAAACCGGAACCGAAGCCTAAAACCGCACCGACCCCGCCTCCTGCTCCGGCTCCGGTGATTCGTACCGATCGCAATACGTTTGATATCCGAGGTAGTCGTGTAGCGGATGCCGAAATCGTTTTAGATAAAGCAATCTCAGAAGCGCAAACGCCGATCTGGATTATTCACGGGCATGGAACAGGCAAGCTGCGGCAAGGAGTCCACGAATTTCTCAAACGCCATCCAAGAGTTCAGCGGTTTGAACTGGCAGATCGAGCCGATGGCGGAACTGGAGTGACGATCGCTTATCCAATTTGAATGAAAGCACGAAAAGCTGCACGAGAAGACACCGAGAAAATACGGATGCGCTTGCAGCTTTTTCCTCTGAAAAATAACTTCGACACTAAATTTGTGAAGATTGGTCGGCGATCGAAAAGCTGCGAAAATGCCGAGTTTTTCTGCAATTTGCAGCATTCAAGGAAAATAGCACCCGTAGAACTAAACGTTTATTTAAATTTCGCTTAAAGTTTTAGTAGAAATACTTATCGTGTTTCCCGCGATAGTGCTACCTTCAAACAGTGCAAGCATCAGGACATCGCCCCTAGTTCTATTGCGTAACTCACTTTCTATTGCGTAACTTACTGGGCAGCGCACCATCCGCCACTGTGTTTTGGCACGGCGCACTATCGTAAACAATTTCATCCGAATTGACCTTTCCCGCAGCCAATTTGCAGGAATTTATCTGCATCGAACCGAGCAGTCAGCTAAGTCTGCAACGTTCACAAACTGCTGTGCTGCGAAGCATAGAAACGCTCGATTTGTCTTGCCGCGATCGCCGCTCAACTTATCCATGAAACCGCTGAGTTTTGCTGGATTCAATTTGGGCTGCAAATATCGCGATCGTGCAGACAAGTACGACCTTGTCTGCACTGTCATTCTCCTGTGTAAAGCGAAATGCAGAACTCTTCTAACTCCTCGAATCTTCTTGATTTGAGCGATTCTTCCTCGATTAATCGTTCTCCGTTCGATTCTGCTTACCTGATGCAGCCGCGCTCAACCTGCGATCGTCTCGTGTTCATCGATCCGTCGGTTGAAAACGCTCAGACTCTCGCAGCAAGCGTGATCAATGGCACAAACGTGATCCTGCTCGATTCTAGCAAAAACGGAATCGACCAAATCAGTCAAGTTCTTGCGGGCTATCACAACATAGAAAGCATTCACATCTTGTCTCACGGGAGTATCGGCAGCATTACGATCGGTAACGCTACCCTCGATCTGAGCACAATCTCGCGCAACCAGAATCAACTCAAAACCTGGTCAAATGCGCTCACACCGGATGCCGACATTTTGCTATACGGCTGTAATGTTGCAGCGAATCACAATCCCTTGATCTCACAACTGAGTCAAATCACCGGAGCTGATGTTGCAGCCTCGATCGATCCCACCGGAAGCGCCGCACGCGGAGGAAACTGGACACTCGAAGCAAAAACCGGAGCGATCGAAGCCACCTTGCCGTTTCTGCTCGATCGACTTGCCGACTACAAAGGCATTCTCGAAACCGGAAACGGACTGCGCGGCGACTATTTCGACAACATCGACTTCACCGACCCCATTCTCAGCCGCACCGATCAAACCGTAAACTTCAACTGGGGCACTGGTTCACCAGATAAACAAATCGACTCAGACACCTTCTCTGTCCGATGGACAGGTCAAATTCTCGCCCCCACAACCGGAACCTATCAGTTTTTCACAACAACCGATGACGGAGTGCGATTGTTTGTCGCTGGACAGCAGGTGATTGATAGCTTTGTTGATCAGGCCGCTACCGAGCGCACAGGCTCAATCAATCTGGTTGCAGGTCAGAAATATGACATTCGCATGGAATATTTTGAGAACAGTGGCGATGCCTCAGCCCGACTTGCTTGGTCAGGTCCTAGCATCACTAAACAAATCATTCCTCAATCCCAACTGTTTAGCGTAGCGCCTCCACCTCCGCCCCCACCGCCCCCTGCTGGATCAGGCAACGGACTACGCGCCGAATATTATGACAACATTGATTTCACCAACCTGAAACTCACGCGCACCGATGCCACAGTAAACTACAACTGGGGAACAGGTTCACCCGACCCAAGCATTGCACCCGATACGTTCTCGGTGCTCTGGACAGGTCAGATTCTGGCACCGACTACTGGCGCTTATCAATTTTTCACCACCACCGATGATGGCGCGCGGTTGTTCATCAATGGACAACCCGTGATTGATAGCTTTATTAACCAAGCTGCCACCGAACGCACTGGCTCAATCAATCTCGTCGCAGGTCAGAAATATGACATCCGCATGGAATATTTCGAGAACGGTGGCAATGCTTCAGCCCGACTTGCTTGGTCAGGTCCTAGCATCACTAAACAAATCGTGCCGCAATCTCAACTGTTTAGCAGTACTGCTCCACCTCCACCTCCGCCAACTGCTGGAACAGGGAACGGACTGCGCGCCGAATATTATGACAACATTGATTTCACCAACCTGAAACTCACGCGCACAGATACCACAGTGAACTATAACTGGGCTACGGGTTCACCTGATCCGAGCATTGCGCCCGATACGTTCTCTGTACGCTGGACAGGACAAGTTCAACCGCTCTACAGCGATACCTACACTTTCTTCACAAATACCGATGATGGGGTACGACTGTTTGTGAATGATCAGCTTGTGATTAATAGCTTTATTGATCAAGCTGCCACCGAGCGCAGAGGCACGATCGCACTTCAAGCTGGACAGAAGTATGATATTCGGATGGAATACTATGAGCGCGGCGGTGCAGCCTCAGCACAACTCGGTTGGTTTAGCACGAATCAATCTCGTCAAATCATTCCGCGATCGCAGCTTTACAGTGGAACCGTCACCGCTAATCCAGGCACGATCGTCATGGGAACCAATGCAGTCACCGTGAACGAAGATGCAGGAACGGCAACCGTGCGCGTCGATCGCATTAACGGTAGCGATGGTGTTGCAACCGTGAGATACACAACCGCAGACGGTAGCGCTCTCGCAGGTTCCGACTACACAACGACTGCGAACATTCTCACTTTTGCCGCTGGAGAAACGAGCAAAACCGTTACCATTCCGATCATTGATGACACTGTGCCGGAAGCAACCGAAACCTTTGGCTTTGGGTTAGGAGAAACCACAGGCGCACAGCTTGGAACCAATCGAACCGCGCTAATTACCATCATTGATAACGATGCTCCTTCGACTTATGACTTTAGCAGCGCGAACTACAACGTCAACGAGAATGCTGGAACGGCAACGATCACCATTCAGCGCGGTGGCAATACCACGATCGCAGGTAGCGTGAACTATGCGACGAGCAATGGAACGGCAACGGCGGGATCAGACTATACCGCAACCACTGGAACTCTAAGCTTTGCCGCCAACGAAACAACGAAAACCTTTACGGTTCCGATCGTCGACGACACCGAAGGCGAGCGCAACGAAACGGTAAATTTAGCTTTGAGTAGTCCAGTTGCGGGCAATCTGGGCAATCAAAAAACGGCAATCATCACGATCGCAGATAACGATCCAGGCAGTTTTGCGCGTGAAGCTGTGATTACAGGACTCTTAGAGCCAACTGCATTCGATTGGACACCCGGCGGTGAGTATCTATTCGTAGCTCAGAAAAACGGTGTCGTTCGAGTCGCACGCAATGGTGTCCTGCAACAAACTCCCGCGATCGACATTTCCGCACAAGTGAACAGTCCGCGCGATCGAGGCTTGCTCGGTCTTGCTGTCAACCCGAACTTTTTTAATGGCAGTCCATATCTCTACTTGCTGTACTCGTATGATCCGCCCGAAACTGCTCAAGGAGCAGGCTTAGCAGGTCGCGATCAAGTCGGCAACCGCACCGCACGACTAGGACGATTCACCGCTACGATCAACAACGGCATCGTTACGATCAATCCTGCCAGCGAAGAAGTGATTCTCGGTAAAAACAGCGTTTGGAGCAACATTAGCAATCCCAGCAAAAACAGCACCAGCGATTTCACCATTCCAGAATCGGGCAAAGATGCCAATGGTAACTACATTCAGGACTTCTTGATTCTCGATAGCGAATCGCACTCGATCGGATCAGTAAAATTCGGCACTGATGGCTTTTTGTATGTCAGCAACGGCGACGGTGCATCTTACAATGATGTCGATCCAAGAGCCGTTCGCACCCTTTCGCTCGATAACTTATCGGGTAAGATTCTGCGGATTGATCCGATCACCGGAAATGCGCCGTCCTCGAATCCGTTTTATGATGGCAATCCACAAAGTAATCGATCGAAGATTTGGCAATCGGGCTTACGCAATCCCTTCCGCTTCACGATTAACAAAGATAACGGACAAACCTACATTGGCGATGTCGGCTGGACGCAGTGGGAAGAAGTCAACACCGGACGCGGCGGCGAAAACTTTGGCTGGGTCGCGTATGAAGGCGGCAACGGCACAAATCTGAAAACAGGCGGCTATCAAAACTTACCGAGTGTTCAAGCCATCTACAACAGTGGTCAAGCCGTAACGGCTCCGATCTATAGTTATCAGCACTTCGGATCAGGTGGAAACGCGATCGGGGTGGGCGACTTCTACACCGGAAACACCTTTCCTGCGATCTACGATAAAAACTTGTTTATCACTGATTTGAGTAAGGGAACGGTCGATGCGCTAATTTTTGATGCGAGCGGTGCAGTTACAGGTCAGCGGCGATTTGCAAGTGGTCTATTTGGCTTGACGCAGATTACTACTGGATTCGATGGCAATTTGTATTATGCCAGCTTGGGAAGCGGGGAAATCGGACGGTGGAGACCTGTCGCGAGTTCGGGTGGAGCAGGTCAGCGACGGGCTATAGGGGGCACGACTCCGATTCAGACTCGAACCACCAGTGTCACGCCCGACGATCAGGCACTCACACTCGAACAGCAGCAAAACCTGTTGTTCTTCGAGGAAGGCAAGTAAGAGCAGATCAGGACTGGAGTGTCTTTTAGTTCTGTACGCGATCGCGCTGATTACAGTTGGATTTAAGCAGAGTTCAAGCAGTATCAGCGCGAACTGTGGATTATTCTATGGATGGTATCCCGATCGAGTTCTTAGTGAAAGGATCAGATCTAATCACTCATCGGTACTAACGGTGAAGTATGCTCATAATTTAGTGTTATCCTCGTCGCACAGCTAAATTTGCGCTATTCTCTCAACCGATGAAAGATGATTTGCTGCGCCGAGAGCAGGCGTTTCATGACCAGTGGGCAAGCACGATCGATGTCGATGGCATTCGTGTTTCTGATTATTTTGAAGCGTGTACGGCTCCCGAAAATCGCTTTATTCTCAGACAGCTTAGAGATGTGCGGGGAAAATTGCTGCTCGATCTCGGCTGTGGTGCAGGTGAAAATAGCGTGTATTTTGCTCAACTGGGGGCGCGCTGTGTAGCGGCGGATTATTCGCCTGGAATGGTGGAAGTTGCGCTTCAACTCGCAGAGCGAAATCACGTTCAGATTGAAGGTCGGGTGGTGAATGCGATGTCGATCGCGATTCCCGACAATACGTTCGATATTGTTTACGCCTCGAATTTACTGCATCACATTCCTGATCCAAAAATTACGCTGCGAGAAATGCACCGTATTCTCAAACCTGGTGGAAAAGCTTGTTTTTGGGACCCGCTGCGGCACAATCCGATAATCAATGTTTATCGACGGATTGCAACAGAAGTTCGGACTGAGGATGAGACTCCTTTAGATATTGGGATTGTTGAATTTATTCGATCGCTTTATTCTCAAACCGATTACGATACGTTCTGGATTGCGACGCTGTGGATTTTCTTGCAGTTTTATCTAATCGAGCGAGTGAATCCGAACGAAGAACGCTATTGGAAGAAAATTATTCTTGAACAAGCGCGATTAGAGAAAACCTATTTGCGGCTTGAAAAGCTCGATCGATTATTGAAAAAACTGCCACTCATGCAGCGGATGGCTTGGAATTTAGCAGTTGTGGCGACGAAGTAATTCCAAAGTCGGATAAGATTGACAATCAGTTTGCGGAGTTCTTATGCGCGATCGGATAAGTCGATCAATATTGACCTATACGCTGCTGAGCACGATCGCGGTTCTAATGTTGATTCCGCTGGTTTGGCTCGTTAGCACTTCGTTTAAATCGTCGGGCGAAGATCTGTTTCAATTTCCGCCTCAATTCATTCCAAAGCAGCCAACGTTAGAGAATTTTGTTACTGTTTGGCAGAGCAATCCGTTTGGGCGATATTTGTTTAACAGCACGTTAGTCTCAGTATTAACGGTTGCGTTGAATTTGGTGTTTTGCTCACTGGCAGCTTATCCATTAGCAAGATTGAATTTTGCAGGTCGAGAAATCATTTTTAGTGCTATCGTATCAACGATTTTAATTCCGTTTCAGATCGTGATGATTCCGCTGTATGTATTAGCGGTGCAGTTCGGATTGCGAAATAGCTATCTTGGAATCATTTTTCCAGCGATCGCCTCTGCATTCGGCATCTTTCTGTTGAGACAGGCGTTTCAAGGTGTGCCGAAAGAACTCGAAGAAGCAGCGCGGATGGATGGTTGCTCGGAACTCGGAATCTGGTGGTACGTAATGATTCCGTCGATTCGTCCGGCGCTAGTGACGTTGGCGATTTTCGTCTTTATTGGATCGTGGAGTGACTTTTTGTGGCCGCTTTTAGTTCTCGATCGACCCGAATTGTTTACGCTGCCGCTCGGTGTCGCCAATTTAGCGGGAACCTTTACGCTCGATTGGCGCTTGATTGCAGCGGGATCAGTGATCTCGATCGTGCCCATTTTGCTTTTTTTCTTAGTGATGCAGCGCTATATTGTTCCAACCGAAGCCGGAAGCGGTGTGAAAGGATGACAGTTTTGATCAGAACTGTTTGCTATACAATAGTAGAACTTCAATGGTGGCTTGGCTGTGAAACTTGATGCTCTATTTGATGCAAAAACCGCTGCAAAACAACCGTTTCTACCTACAATGCGCGAACTCGCAACAACCTATCAAGCTTTCTGTACCTACGGCGAAGCTCATATTCGTGAAACGGGTTTAACGGCTCCACAATTCGATGTAATTTGCACGCTTGGCAACACCTCTGGCATGTT
>CAXTDB010000140.1:0-295 GCA_964242045.1 uncultured Leptolyngbya sp.
CGTTCTGTCTCGCCCCGGACTGGAAGTCGGGGCGAGACAGAACGAAGTCCACTGAAGGGACTAACAGGCGGACGACATGAATTCTTCAGTCCTTTTCAAAGGACTTCGCACAGCTAGCCCCGACTTCCAGTCCGGGGGCGGGTGAACGCAAGGAACGATACTTTTGAAACAGCCTCTTAGCCACCCATTCCCGGAATCAATCCGCCACCCAATCGTTTTAATGCCCGATTCGCGACATCTGCGTATCGCAGTTCACCGCACATGATTTTACCGAGTCGATCCGTTGCGGTCGGAC
>CAXTDB010000140.1:305-3717 GCA_964242045.1 uncultured Leptolyngbya sp.
TTTGTACCCGATTCCCGGTACGCGATAAAACAGGTTGGCTAATCGCTGCGCCCACACCATGTCGCTTCCCCAGTCCCGCTGAATGGTGTCGGTATACTGAGCCAACGCTGATCGATCTCCCTTCAGCGCTTGATCGATCGCTTCTGCTGCCTTCATGCCGCTAAACATCGAAGGGCGAATTCCTTCAGCCGTCATCGGATCAACGATCGCAGCATTTTCGCCCGCCAGCACAGCGTTTTGAGTGTGAAGCGTTTGATCTCCGTCCCAAAATGCGATCGGGTGCGTATAAACCTGTGCGCCGTTTGTGTTGAATCCTGCTTCTTTGGCGTATTTAAACAATGCCGCGCTGAAATCAGTGCGATCGTCGCCCCGAAACGAAGCCGTTCCAGCAGAAAATCCTTCGCCCTTCGGTAAGTTCCAGATAAAGCCGTTCTTCAGCATTCCGAAATCGAATTGAGCGGTATTACCGATCGCGTGAGGAGCTTCCATCACGGCTCCCATTCGAGTTTTCCGCTCTTTAAAGCCGAGCCATTTCGCCATCGGACCCTTCGCTCCATCAGCGGCAATTAGGTATCGCGCTTCTAACGTTCCCGATGTGGTGTTGACTTGCCAGAAATCGCCTCTAAATTCGATCCCCGTCACTGCTGTCGCATCTTGAAGTTTGGCTCCTACTTGCTCTGCTTGCTTGATCAAAAACTGATCAAACTCGTCGCGTCGCACCATCCACATTGGTTCGGGCGTATTGAGCGTAGCATCGACAGGATCGCCCAGCTTCCAGGTATAGCGAATCGTATTCACTCTGCGAGAAATCACTGGGCTAAAATCGAAATCAAACCATTGAGCGATCGCAGGAGAGACACCGCCACTACAAGGTTTGTAGCGAGGCAGCGCTTCTTTCTCTAGCACTAAAACAGAGCGTCCGCGCTTAGCGAGATGATAAGCAGCAGTTCCTCCGGCGGGTCCTGCTCCGACAACAATACAGTCAAACATAAAGCTAAAAGTTCACTCCTACGTCAAGGCTATTTAGGTCATTCAAACTTTCTGCTTGTGATCCGAACTGTTTCAGCAATTCTCACAAATGCTCTGTTAGTGTACGTCAGATCACTGATGCCGAGATAGTGCGTTTGAATGAATTTCACAATTGAAATTTGCTTGATTGTGAGGGTTTGAGCAGATATTTGAGCAATGAAATATTTGCCTAAAGTCGCGCTAAATCCTGAATACAAAGGCTTCCAAACGAATCAAAAATGCTTGAACTATCGAGCGATCGCTTTCTAAATCAGTTCAAGGCAACTAAGCTTCTTCTTAAATAATTCATCAATAAATCTCTTCAAAAAGACTTCATACCTCTGCTACTAATTCTCAGTAATTTCCGAAGAATTCGTAGAGTTAGTCCAATGCGATTTTTGCGGAATGATAAAGTTTTTATCTAAAAAATCAAGCGTTTATCAAATCTTTATTCTACCTGGGGAACAATCGTGAAGTATTTACAAAATCACCGGGACGTTCTGTAAAACATTGGAATATTTGAAACAGAAGGCTCAAAAAATCGCTTGATGGAGATAGAGGTGTTCTTAGCATTCGATCGGTTAAGAGAGTTTTATCATGATGTCTATGATGCCGGACATGAATGGTTTCGGGGAATTACGAGAAATCCCAGATGGCTATTGATGCGAAAACTGGCGCGATTTGGCGTTGTCCGATCGCTAATGTACCGTTTTCAATCACGCACAACACCAATTCAGCATTTCTCTGGTCAGTCCGTCTTTACCGAGGCTTCTCCAACCGCGATCGTGCAGTCTGTCGTCAAAGACGGACTCTACTTAGGCTTAAACCTGCCTGGTGTGATGCTCGATGAAATCACCACCTATGCAAAGCAATATCCCTGCTATGGCGATCGTAAACCGCAGTACGGCTTTCACTACACTCAAAAGCAGGAAGCAGAATATTGGTACAATCGCCAATTTGTGACGGCAAGCTATCTAAATACAGTCGAAACTTGTCCCGCGATCGCACAATTGAGCCGCGATCCGATGCTGTTGTCGATCGCAGCCGACTATTTAGGAACTACTCCTGTATTAATTAGCAGCAATCTTTGGTGGAGTTTTGTTACCGATACTTCGCTGCAAGCCCGTCGAAAAGCCGCGCAACTATTTCATTACGATTTAGATGATTACCGCTTTATCAAATTCTTTTTCTACCTCACAAATGTAGATGCGTTGAGTGGCGCACACGCTTGCATTCAAGGAACTCATCGTCGTAAGAAATTTGCTCACGAATGGAATCGAAAACGATTTAGAGACGCAGAAATTGTCGATGCTTACGGAATCGAAAAGCTGGTAACAATTCGAGGAGATGCAGGGTTTGGATTTGTCGAGGATACGCTGTGTTTTCACAAAGGCATGACTCCGACTCGGCACGATCGATTAATGCTGCAACTCGAATTCGCCACGCGCGATTATCAAATGCAGCACGACAAAGTTGATCCGCGATCGCTCTATATTTATTCGGCTTATTTGAGGAGAGATCGAACTTTGAATCGTATTTCTGAATAGTTTAGAGACTTGCAATTAAATAGAATTTTTCGCTTCGTTGCTATCTCCCTTGGAAAGCAACTTCCGGGTAGACGGTAACGAAGCGGCAAAACTTAATTTTGGATTTTATTAGCAAGCGATCGCTTTATCGTTCTAGCCAAGCGCGCATCTTTCCTGGATTCAATAATCCATACGGATCGACCTTTTCCTTGAATTGAAGTTGCGCCAAATCAACCATTTTCATGCCACCATCCTCGATCAAGTACGTATGAGGATTGAAAATAAACGCCCCTTTCGATTCGTGATCAGCAATAATTTCATTTAGCCGTTCTTCGGTCGAATATCGCACTAATTGAAGCGAAGCAGGTCGCGCCGTTCCACCCACTCTTAAAAATTCCAAATGGGGCATCACTTCATCTCCGTAGTGATGATACATTTCCTCTAAAAGCGTCAAATTCTTGTCATCTGGAAACAGCGTTTGTAGGTAAGTAATCGAGGGATCAACACTCCGAGCATGAAGCGTTGTGTGATTCCAACTGTACTCGGCTAAAGCGATTCCTTTTCCTGCATCTTGAGCATTTTTCTGATAAGAAATCTCGCCGCCAAACTCTTTTACAAACTCGCTCAACGGCTCTAAGCACGTCTCAGAAACGATCAGTAACGCACAGCTTTTTCCAGTAGGAATATAGCTTTTTAATGCAGCAAAATAACCCGGAATCGGATCAGCACAAATACACACTAATTTTTTGATCATGCCGTCCGCATCGCTGAGAACCTGCCCAAATCGAGCCGCGCTCATAAAATCCGCAAACGTTACAATTACTTCTGCCCAAGGATAAGCAGGCGCAAGCGGAATTTCTAACTCAGTAATGATCCCA
>CAXTDB010000140.1:3727-11773 GCA_964242045.1 uncultured Leptolyngbya sp.
CGTAAGCATGAGCTACTTGATAAACATCATCGCCGCGCAATTCCAGCACTCGTGGCTGATCTTCCATTGTCACCACGCGCACCGCTAAAAGATTTCCTCGATCGCGCAGTTGCCCATACGTGACTGAGCCAATTCCACCGCTGCCCCCACCGATAAATCCGCCGATCGTTGCGGTTCGATATGTCGAGGGAGCCATGCGAATCTCCCAGCCGATCTCGCGCGTTTGTTTATCGATCGCGGCTAATTTCGCTCCAGCCTCGACTCGTAGTAAACCCGGCTTCATCCACTTGATCGCGGTCATTCGGGTCAAATCAAGAATTACCCCGCCTTCGAGCGGAATGCACTGTCCGTAGTTCCCAGTTCCCGCTCCGCGCACGGTTAGCGGCACTCGGTAGCGCACACACGCCTGCGCCACCTGCAACACTTCTGCTTCATTCGCAGGACGCACCACCACATCCCCGAACTTATCTTGCAACTGAGGCTGCAAAATCGGACTGAAATGATAGTAATCCTGAGAGAGTTTTGCGACTTGACTTGGCTCAGTAATGAGGTCGAGTCCTGCCAAATCTGCTAAAACCGATGCGATCGCATTAGAAGTAGTTGTCGTCATTCTTCAATCCTCATAGTCTCGTCTCTGACTATATCTGGATTTCTCGTGATCAACTGTACCGCCAAGCGCAAATTTCCAATAAAAAACCCCGGTCAGAAACCAGGGCAAATAATCAGGGTGCATCTACCATTCCATTGTTCCGAGAATTAGCGGCTGATCCGGAAGAACTGAAAAATTTCCAATAAAAAACCCCGGTCAGAAACCGGGGCAAATAATCAGGGTGCATCTACCACTCTATTGTTCTCAGAATCTCAAGCTCGTCCGGAAGAAGCGATTAATTAAACTGTTCTCGCCACGATCGCACGCATACTTCGGACTCTGGCGTATTCTCTAATGGAAAGTCTTGCAAAAAATCCTTGTCGCTGATTGGCATATAAGGACCTTCTTTCAATTCAAACATCACCGTGTCTGGCTCTAGTGCAATCAGCGTGTGAAACATTCCTTCTCCCAATTCCACACCGCGCGTCGTTCCAGTCGCGCTAATCTTCTCGGTATGAATCACTTCCCCGGATTCATCTAAAATCAAAATCCCGATCGCACCTTGCAGCACTAAGAAAAACTCGAATCCACTTTTATCGACTGGACGTACATGACGATGGGGACGCACATACGTCCCCGGTTGCAGCACGTTTAGAAATCGCTGCACTCGATCACGCTCATCATGAAAGTTGTGATTTTTACGCTGACGAGGACTAGAGCGGGCTTGCTCTGCGATCGAGTCCATCAACGGTTGGGTTAAACATTTAATCGGTAATTCAATCATAGGGGCACAATCCGCAATGCAATCCATTAAGGTATTCGTCTACGGCACGCTAAAACCTGATGAAAGCAATTATTTTCTTTGTGCCGATCGCGTAATTTCATCAAACCCCGCGATCGTTCATGCTTATCTTTATGATTTACCGTTTAACTACCCAGCGATCGTGCCTGGAAACGCAATCACGTTCGGCTATCTGCTGACTTTTAGCGATCGTATGATTCTAGAAATTCTCGACGACTACGAACAGCACGAGCCTGAAACGATCGCATCCTTTGGCTCAGATAACGACTACGAACGCAGAGAAATCGAAGTGTTTGATCTCGATCGTAATTCAGTCGGTTTGGCTTGGGCGTATGTGATGCGATCGGAACAAATCGATCGCTTAAACGGCGTTCTGATTCCTAGTGGCGTGTGGAGTTCAAAAAAATAGCTCGCAGTGTCATCACTACGAGCGCCACAAACTTTATCAATCATCTAGTTGCGATGACGGGGATTGCTGGCAACTTTAATCGACACCACCGGACGATCAAGCGCCACCATCATGCCGTCCGTCGCTGCTGGCGGTTGCGGTTGGATTTTTGTCGCAGTTTGTTGAGACGGAGTATTCACGTTCGCCATCTGAGGCTGACGCGCATTCAACAGCGTCACCGCACCCATAAAAGCCGCCGCAATTGCCGCACCACCCCACACCAAGCGGAGTTTCGGACGACGATCGACCTTTGCAAACACTTGATCTACCGTTTTCTCAACAGACTGAGCCGGAGCCGGAGCGGGCATCGATCGAAACGCCTGACGGAGTTTGAGCAAGCGGGCATGGAGTTGTTGAACTGAGACATCGGTAGATAACCATTCTTCAACTTGTTTGCGTTCGCTCGCAGTTACTTCTCCATCTAAATAGGCGCTAAGTAACTCAAAGCGATCGCGGGCGTTTAACTGTGAATCAGACGAAGGAGGCATAGCGTTATTGAACGAATCAAAATTGGAGTTCATCGAGGGTCACTATCATGTAGTCGAGAATGCCTAGAAAGGATGAAACGATTTTCAGTGTAATCAACCACTCCTCAAAGCACAATTCTCATTTGGAGCTACGTCTGAGAGCATATTAACAAAGCCAATCTGGAGTTTCTGTAATCTTACGGAGAGTTTAAATTACTGTCCGTCAAGATACTGCTGAAGTTGAGACTGCAATCGATGGCGCGCTCTGGCAATCCGCGATTTCACGGTTCCGAGCGAAACCCCGGTTAGCTCAGCAATTTCTTCATACGCCATGCCTTCGATTTCCCGCAGCACGATCGTAGTACGAAAGACTTCAGGCAGATCCGCGATCGCTTCATTCAACTGATCGTAGAATTCCCGCGTCGTTAGATCTTCATCAGGACCAGGCGTTGCGGCTGCAATTTCCCAGTCCATCTCACCGTCATCGACTGAAAGCGGAGCATCAAGAGACAGCGGGGTCGAATTGCGCTTGCGTTTGCGAAGCTCATCGTAAAAAAGATTGGTCGCGATCCGGCTGAGCCAGCCACGGAATTTAACGGGTTCGTTTAGTCGGGTAATATTGCGATAGACGCGAATCCAGACTTCTTGAGCGAGGTCGGCGCGGTCTTGCCAATCGGGAGCGAGATGATAGAGAACCTTATCGACATGAGACTGATACCGCCGCATGAGTTCCGAAAAGACGGCTTTCTCCGGGCGATGTCCGGTCTGACACTGCAATACTAGATCGTAATTGGAGAGTTTTTCTGCTTGCACTGGACTCTGAGGAACCTTTGGCTCGATCGATGACCAGAATACAGGAAGGGACTGACTCATGGGCGGATGACGGTGTGTTTGACGTTCCGCTACAAATGACAGTAAGCGAGTTGAAAAAGTTCCTGCAAGTCCAAGGCACGATCGAGTGATCTCATCCAGGATATCTCGCGACCGTTCCACCTGGAGAACTCTCGCAACAGAAATACGCTCTAAGGTAGAGTTTCACTCCAGACGCTTGCAATATGGGAGACATCAGCCTGAGTCGTGTTTCTCAGCCGAGTTGCGGTCGGAATCGACCAGTTTTGCAGGCAGCTTAACGTAAATGTAATTATGATCGCTAGAAAAAACTTTTCTTTCATCACTCCATCCTCACTCAGACCGAAACACCACGTTGCCAGCATTGTAGATTCAAGATCACGAGTTGAAACATTCTCATTTGCTGCTTCATCTAACCTTGGTAAGATTCTTTTAAGTTGGCGGATCTTCCGGTTAAACGCTGTGATCTCCGTACTAATTACGTTACAGTTTTGACAATGTTCTACCTGTGGAGTGAATCTACTTGCGTCTTAAGATTCACACTCGACAGGATGAGTTCCGGGCAAAATAAAAAAGTTGCAGACGTTTCGATCAAAGTCAATGGCAGCAAAGGTTCAAAATTCGCCGCTTTCTAGAGCGTTAATGACGTTTTGCGTTCTAACGGGCTGCACGATCGCGCTTTTACAACTGCGCCGACTGCCTGCAATTGCTCTACCTAAAATTGAATTGCCGAATTTTCAAGCGATAGTTGCTCCAAAACCGAGTCCAACGCCTTCACCTGTAATCGAGACAAAATTAGTAGTGGATTTGAGCGATCGTAAAGTTCGACTGTATGAACAGAAGAAATTGAAAGCGACTTACGCGATCGCGATCGGACAAGAAGGTTGGGAAACTCCGACAGGCTCGTTTAAGGTGCTTCAAATGTACGAGAATCCAGCCTGGCAGCATCCGATCACGGGCGAAAAGATTGCATCGAGCGACAAAGAGAATCCATTAGGTAAACGCTGGATTGGATTTACCTCACAAGGTAAGCTGCTGATTGGGTTTCATGGAACGACAGATAATTCGCTTATCGGGCAAGCTGTTTCGCACGGTTGTCTCAGAATGAAGAATGCGGATGTTGTTGCACTATATAGACAGATCAAAGTTGGAACTCCAGTCGTCGTGAAACACTGAATGTCCTCAATTCTCAATGAAAATCAGGCTTACACCTTTAGTAACTTCTTTGAGTTACGGCTAGATGCGATCGATCTTGCAAACTATTTCGGCTATAGATTTCGTCGTACCAGGCTTGATTTGCCTCAATATTTGGGAGCGCTCGATCGACTCGCGCAACTCGAAGAAGATTTATTTGACATTATTCCTCGATTGGTGCGAATGAATGAGCAATCGAAACGAGAAGCGCTAATCTTTCCAGTAATTAAAACAGCGGCTCGTTACGCAAACGCATTTGTACGGATTGAGCAACCGATCAAAGTGAGTCACCAGCTTCAAGGATCGTTAGATTACTTGCTCTCAACCGATAATCTGCACCAGCTTGTGGTGATCGAAGCGAAACAAGGCGATATTGATTATGGCTTTACACAATTGCTTTCAGAGCTAATCGCACTCGATCAGTGGGAGCGATCGCCCACACGAGAAGAACAACCGAAACTGATCGGTGCAGTGACGATCGGAGAATTGTGGCGATTTGGGGTTCTCGATCGAGTAGAAAAGCAAATTAGCGAAGACATAATCGGGTATCGTGTTCCAAGCGATTTAGAAACGGTATTGCGTCTTTTGATTCAGGCATTACGATGAAGCATCGGATTCGAGCGGCAGGTTTGATTGTGCGAGATGATGAAATTTTGCTAGTGGCACATCGATCGCCCATTACTAAACTCACTCACTGGGTTCCTCCCGGTGGCGGCATCGAGCGAGAAGACAATTCGATTTTTGCTTGTGCCGCTCGTGAAATCTTTGAAGAAACCGGACTAACCGCAAATTTGTCGCGAATTGCTTACGTGCGAGAATTTTACGATGCCCAATCGGACGTTCGGAGTTGCGAATTCTTTTGTGTGGTCGATCGCTTCTCTGGAACTCCCACGCTTGAACATCTTCCCCCAACTTCGCCCGATTCGGATTGGATCACAGAAATTCGGTGGTTTAAGCAAGCTGAACTCGATCGAATTACTGTATATCCAGAGGAATTGCGCGATCGCTTCTGGCAAGATTTGAAATTAGGATTTCCGACGGTTCACTATTTTGGGCTTCAATCTCGATAAAAAAGAAGGGACAAAGCGCCCCTCCAAATCAAGTAAAGGATTTTTGAATCTTTAGCGCTGCGGCTCCGGCTCGAAACTAGGTGCGTACGCCTGCAACAAGCTGCTGACCTGCGTAAGAATTTCGTCTTTGGAGCTTTTTCCTAGAATTTGACGCTCTGGGAAGAAATCTGGCTTGTCGAGATTTTTGGCGATCGCTTCTCCCACTCGTTGAGAAATCACGCCCTGTAAGCCTTCCTTCGCATGTTGGCGCTGATAGTTTGCGCCTTCTTCGGTGGTGGCGTAAAGCGGGGGTAAGCGGTTCAGCGCATAAGCAGCGATATCGCCTAAATCTAGAGTGCGATCGCTCGTTGCCTCAATTTCTGCCACGCGCGCGATCGCTTCAGTGAGAACCAATTCTTCCATCACGTTAATAAACTGCTTCCGAGGAACGGCGACCACTTCCCCGGTTAGCAACGCTCCCATCAACCGATCGAGTGCCATATATTCTTCGATCGACAGTTCCGAGGCAGTATCGCAGATGCGCCCTACTTCGGCTTCCATCGCTGGTGTCAAATAGCCATCCTGAAGGGCTTGATCAACGATCTTTTCAATACTCATATCGCCTCTTTCAACTCCATCGCAGCAGATTGTTTATAGATAACCCCGATATCATTTTGCCCTAGTTTGAGTGTCCAAGAACACTCTGATTAAACATTCATTAAAGCAAGACAAGTATAAAGCGCATTAGTTAAGTCCTTTATCTTCCATGAATACAAGCAATCAAGCAAATGTCGATCGCGTCCATGTTGTATCACACTGAGTTTGTTTTGTAGCATCGAGTTTCACGGATTTTAGCCGAACTAGACTGATAAAATCAAAATTTCTTTCTCTAAAGGTTCAATTCTGTTGGTTGCGACACGGGTGAACGAAGGGACTCAAAGCGAGTACAGTGAAACATACCGCACGGTAAAAAGGGCGTTGAGAGCGATGAAGATTTTGGTGCTGACTTGGGAATTTCCACCTCGAATCGTGGGCGGGATCGCGCGTCACGTGGGAGAGCTTTACCCGGAGTTGGTGAGATTAGGGCATCAGATTCAGCTAATCACCGTGGAGTTTGGGCAAGCCCCACATTTTGAAGTAGTGGACGGGGTAGAAGTCCATCGAGTTGCCGTGGCGAAACACGATGATTTCTTCCAGTGGGTTTGCGCGATGAATGACAGTATGGGACAGCATGGCGGCAAGTTGATCCTAGAAGAAGGCGGGTTTGATGTGATTCACGCGCATGACTGGCTCGTGGGCGATGCGGCGATCGCGCTGAAGCACCATTTCAAAGTGCCGCTCGTTGCAACGATTCACGCGACCGAACATGGGCGACACGGCGGAATTTTTAACGCTACACAGCAATACATTCACGCCAAAGAACGAGTGTTAACGCATGAAGCTTGGCGGGTGATTGTGTGTACGAACTTTATGCGGCGAGAAGTCGAGCAAACGCTGTATACGCCGTGGAACAAAATCGACGTGGTGTATAACGGTATTCGACGCGAAAAGAAGCAGCTTGATCCAGAGTTCGATTACTGGGAGTTTCGGCGGCGATTTGCGATCGATGACGAGAAGATTGTGTATTACGTTGGCAGAATGACCTATGAAAAAGGCGTTTCCGGCTTGATTCACGCGGCTCCTAGAATTCTGCATGAAATGAATCAGCGCGTGAAGTTTGTGTTTATCGGCGGCGGTCACACCGAACACCTCAAACAGCAGACCAAAGAATTAGGCATTTGGGATCACTGTCTGTTTGCAGGATTCATGCCGGATCAAGACCTCGATCGCTTTCAAACGATCGCTGACTGCGCGGTTTTTCCAAGTTTGTATGAACCGTTTGGAATCGTCGCACTCGAAAGCTTTGCCGCACGAGTTCCCGTCGTCGTTTCTGATGCAGGTGGATTTCCCGAAGTTGTGCGTCACGGTAGAACGGGAATCGTCACTTGGGCGAACAATCCTGATTCGATCGCTTGGGGAATTCTAGAAGTGCTGAAGCGCCCAGAGTTTGCGCGATCGCTTGTGAACAACGCTTACGAAGATTTATCCAGACGCTTCGACTGGTTTAAGCTGGCACAACAAACCGAAGCGGTATACGGGCGAGTGCTACACGAACGGGCGCAAGTAAACTGGTGAAATTCAAGAGCCTTGAAATAGAACCTGAATCGGCACCCCGAATCCGAGTGAATAGCGCGTCAGCAGAAACAGAGACACGATCGCTAAAAAGAACGCCGTACAGTACAAATCCTGCGTCATACACGACAGTTTTTCCTGCTTTAGTCCATAGAGATTCACAGAATAAAGCGGAAAATCACTCATGGCAATGATGACGATCGCACCGAGTTCGCCAAATTGAAAAAATGCCAATGGCATCCCGATTCCAATCATTGCAAACCGGACAAAGTTACTTTGAGCCGAGTAGATTGGCTTGCTAATCGCCATTAATGCCGGGCTAGTTGTGTAAAACAACACTGAAAACCAGATTCCAGAACAAAGAATCGGCATCATCCAAGTAGCTTGCTGATATTGATCCCAATGTTTGTTTCTGCCTTGATACAGCAGCATAATAATCCAATCGCCGCAAGTTGTGAGTCCCGCAAGCAGCACCG
>CAXTDB010000141.1:0-11744 GCA_964242045.1 uncultured Leptolyngbya sp.
GTTGGTTTATCGGATTGATTGTTTATATTCCAACCTTGAAGCCAAAGCTGCAAATGCGCTTAATTGTGACGTTGATGCTAATGTCGCTGGTGGTATTTCCCCTAACGATGATCGAGCCATTCTCAACTGTAATCAGTTCACGAGTTCAAACTCTGTTTGCTGGACAGCAAGACGGCAGTTTTATCGATCGAAGTCTTGGCTACACCAACCTGTTAAACGATGCCCTCGGTGAAGTCGAAGGGCGCGGGGTCGGCTACGTAATTCAAGATTCAACAATCGGCGGAAATGACAGCGGAATTTTAACGCTGCTGTTGAATTTAGGCTGGTTTGGAACGATTCCTTACGTCGCGGGAATGGCTCTGCTCGTCTTTAGTACGCTGCAAACTCGACAAGCTTCCAGCGATCCGTTTGTCGGAGCCTGTCGCGCGATCGTGATTGCAGTGGTGTCGCAGATTAGCCTAAATACCGTGGTGCTTGCCCCATTTGGCATCGTGCTATGGGCATTCATGGGGTTAGCGGCTGCGGCTCGTCTGTACGAAGCACAACAGGCAGCGAACCCCAATTTGATCGAATCACTGCTACAAACTAGACATTCGCCAGAACCTTAGCGGCTGCTGCAATTCCTGCTCCCGGTGTAAAGCCGTCATAGTTGAGTTCTTGCAGAGTTGCTTCGAGGGCGGCGATCGCGGTTAAGAGATCTCGATCGCTGACAAATCCCAAGTGTCCGATTCGGAAGATCTTGCCCGCAAGGTGGTCTTGTCCGCCTGCGAGTGCAATATCAAACCGTTTTCGCATGATCGATCGAATTTGTTCCGCATCGACTCCGTTTGGCATCACCGCTGTAATTGCTGGACTACTGCATTCATCTGCCGCAAACAACGGCATTCCTAATCCTTGTACTGCCGCACGTGCCGCTGTTCGGAGCCGTTCATGCCGCGCGAAAATGTTTTCTAATCCTTCTGCCTGCATCATTCTCAATGCGGCTTGCATCGCGTAAAACAAATTAATCGCAGGCGTAAACGGCGTGGTGTTTTTCGCGCTCGACTTGCGGTATTTGCCCAAATCCAAATAGTAGCGAGGCAGTTTCGCCGTTTTGTAAGCTTCCCAAGCTTTCGGACTTACCGCAACAAAGCCCAACCCCGGCGGAATCATGTAGCCTTTTTGCGATCCCGATGCTACGACATCTAAGCCCCATTGATCCACAGGAACGCTGGTTGCTCCTAAACTGGTCACAGTGTCTACGATAATCAATGCTTCGCCGTGGGCTTTAACATAGCGATTAATCGTTTCAAGATCGTTGCTCACACCCGTTGAAGTTTCGCTGTGGGTAATAACCACGGCTTTGATTTGCTTGTCTCGATCGCTTTCCAACTTTTCGCGAAACGCTTCGGGATCAAGCGGCTTGCCCCATTCAGCCGTGACGCGCTCGGTTTGCAAGCCATACGCATCGCTGACTTCTGCCCAGCGTTCTCCAAACTTGCCGTTTGAGCCGACTAAAACGCGATCGCCCGGACTGAGAAAATTGATCATCGCGGCTTCCATTGCGCCTGTGCCGCTAGCAGCGAGAATCAAAACATCATTTTGGGTTTGATGCAGCCATTTGAGATTTTGCGTCACTTCTGACACGATCTTGCCAAAATCACCGCTGCGATGCCCGATCGGATGTTTTGCCATTGCCGATAAGACTTGCTCCGGAACCGGAGTCGGTCCTGGAATCATTAACATCAGTTTGTCGTCCATGATGGGTTCCTTAGAAAGCTAGAACAATTTGTGCATGATCCAGGATTACACAGAAGGTTGTGAATGCGGAATTTGCCGTCTTGAATTTAATGAAGTGTCTTTAACCGTTCGGGCGTTCCTCGAATCGGTTCGCTTGCTGCGATCGCGTGGGTGTCTCTAACTGAGGCGCAGGACTCGACCCATTACGGTGTCCATCTCTCGGCGGGGTTGGCGGCTTCGATCGACGATTCCGAAAGCGAGATTCCAACGTTTTAACCACGATGTACAGCACTGGCACAATCAGCAAGCTGAGAATCGTTGAAACGAGCAAGCCACCAAAAACCGCTGTACCTAACGAGTGTCGAGCATTTGCACCCGCACCGCTGGCGGCAACTAACGGAAAGAATCCGACCAAAGATGCGATCGCGGTCATCAAAATCGGACGAAAGCGTTCTTGTGAAGCAATGATCGCCGCTTGAGTAAAGCTAACACCTCGCTCTTCTATGGCTTGATTTGCAAATTCAACAATCAAAATCGCGTTTTTACTCGCAAGTCCGATCAGCATCACCAGCGCGATATTGCAGTAAACATCATTAGCCAGCACCGGATCGATCAATCGCCGTAGCCAAACCGCACCCAGCGCCCCTAGAATCGCCAGCGGAACCGTGAGCAGAATGATCAAAGGATCAACATAGCTTTCGTACTGCGCCGACAGAACTAGGAAAACCATGACGATCCCGAAAGCAAAGATCAGCACCCCTAAGCTTCCGGCTGCGACTTCTTCGCGTGAGAGATCCGACCAATCAAACTTAATGCCTGTCAAGTTTGCAGCTTGAAACGATTTTTGCATCGTGTCCAGCGCTTGACCGCTACTATATCCGGAAGCTTGGCTACCTTGAAGCAAAATCGATCGATAGCCGTTAAAGTGCGAAATTACTGCCGGACCTTGATAGGGTTTCACCGAAACAACTTGATCCAGCGATACCATTGTGCCCGTTCTCGATCGCACATAAAGCTGCTTCAAATCTTCGGGCTTGTTGCGATATTGACCATCTAACTGAACATACACTTGGTAGTAGCGCGGACCTAACACAAACTGATTCACAAACGAAGAACCAATGCTGGTTGAAATGGTCGTTAACACCGTTTGAAAATCGACGTTTAGCGCGTTCAACTGATCGCGGTTGAAATCAACTTCGTACTGCGGAGTATTTGCCGTGAATTGAGTAAACGCAGGCGGCGAATACATGCCAGTTTGATTCGCTTTTTGCAAAACGGCTTGAGCATTTTGAGCGAATTCTTGAAAGGTGAAGCGTCCGTTTGTGGTGTCTTGAAGCTGCATGTTCACCCCACCGAGCGGGCTGAAACCTCGAATCGGGGGCGGACTCGATGCGAGAACCGATGCCCCCGTTACCTTTTGCGAAAGCTCTTTATTCAAGCGCTTTAACAATGCAGTCACCGTTTGCGAATCTTTAGTCCGATCGCTCCACGGTTTCAAGTTGGCGAAAAAGATGCCTTGATTCGCCGCGTTACCGTTAAATCCAGCACCCGCGATCGTGGCAGTCGATCGAATTTCAGGAATCGTTTCAAACTCTTTTCGAGCTTGATCCAAAATGCCTTCGGTATATTGAAGCGAAGCAATATCGGGCGCTTGAATAATTCCTTGAATCGAGCCTTGATCTTCGGCGGGAACAAACCCGGTCGGCACAAGACGAAACATCAATACAGTCAGTGCTAATCCAGCGACAAATACGCCTAAAACGAGATAGCGCATCCGAATCAGGAATTCTACAACTGATTGATATCGATGCCGCGTCCAGTCGAATCCTTGATTGAATTTGCCAAAAAACCAGCCGACCGGACCGCGCGCAGGTTCGGGAGGACGAAGTACCAGTGCTGCAATCGTTGGACTAAAGGTTAAAGCATTGAACGTGGAAACTGCGATCGAGAATGCAATAATCAACGCAAACTGTCGATACAGCAGTCCAGTTGCACCAGGGAAAAACGCCACCGGAACAAACACCGCCATCAACACCAGTGAAGTTGCAACTACCGCTCCGGTTAGCTCATTCATTGCCTCGAAACTGGCTTCTCGCGCTGATTTCCCTTCTTCGATCTTCGTACTAATCGCTTCAATCACGAGAATTGCATCATCAACCACTAACCCGGTTGCAAGTACCAATCCGAACATCGTTAAGCTATTGATCGAAAATCCCAGCACTTTCGCGAAAATCATTGCCCCCAACAGCGACACGGGGATCGCCACGGTTGGAATGATTGTAGCTCTCCAGTTCTGTAAAAACAGGAAAATCACGATTACAACCAGTACGATCGCTTCGATCAGCGTTTGAACCACTTCTTTATTCGATTCTTGAATAAAGCTCACCGTGTCGTACACTGGTGCAACTGTGACTCCAGGCGGAAAGCTTTGTTGTAGCTCTGCCATTTTGGCTTGGATCTGCTTCGCGACATCAAGCGCATTACTGCCTGGAAGCTGATAGATTGCGAGAGCGACACCTGGTTTACCGTTCACTTTTGCAGCACTCGTGTAGCTTTGCGCTCCCAGTTCCGCGTGTCCTACATCCTTAAGCTTGATCAGCGCGCCGCTCGTGTCGGTTTTCACCACAATATTTTCGGCATCGGTAACATTTTGAATCTGTCCTTGCAGCTTGATCGGAATTTGGTAGCGCTGTCCTGGAGGAGACGGTTCGCTGCCGATCGTACCGCCACCCGCGATCGCGTTTTGTGATTGAACCGCGCTGACGACATCGCCCACGGTTACACCCCGACTTGCTAACGCATTCGGATCAAGCCAGAACCGCATCGCATACTGTTGCTGCCCGAAGATATTGACTTGACCGACTCCCGGAACGCGAGCAATCTCATCGTTTACATATAAGTCAACATAGTTACTGATGAACTTGGCATCATAAGTATCATCGGGTGAGTAAAAGCCATAAACCAGCAAGATGCTGGTCGAAGCCGTTTTCACAGTAACTCCTTGCTGTTGTACCGAAGACGGCAACAATGGAATCGCCTGCTGTAAATTGTTCTGTACGTTTACCTGATCAATGTATTTGTTAGTATTGACCGGGAAATAGGCAGAAATGCTGCTGGTTCCCGCTACACTATTCGAGGTGAAGTAGGACAAGTCAGGGGTTCCGTTGAGTTTGCGCTCGATCGGCGTTGTCACCGTTGTTTCGATCGTTTGCGGATCGGCTCCCACATAGGAAGCTGAGATCTGCACCTGAATCGGTGAAATTTGAGGAATGTATTCGATCGGTAACAATGGAATGCAGACCCCGCCAAGCAGCAAAATCAGAACCGTACAGACTGTGGTTAACACAGGTCGTTTGATGAATGTATCCGCGATCGATAAAATCACGTTGCCAGTCTCCTATGATTGGGGCGATTGGGATTGGGGCGATCCATTGTTTTCTTGCGGCGCGATCGCGGTTCCTTCTTTGAGCTTGGACACTCCCGAAACAATCACCTTGTCACCAGGCTTCAGACCTTTCACGACTTGGTAGCTTTGTCCTTGAATGTTGCCGAGCGTCACAGGCACTTGATGCGCCACGTTCTGTGTTTTGCCGTCGTTGTCGGTTTTCGTGGTGGCAACATAAACAAAGTTTTGTCCACCGATCGGAGAAACCGCCTCAGTTGGAACTAAGACACCGGGCTGCGTTTTCCAAATCACGCGCGATCGCACATATTGAGCATCGCGCAGTTTGCCATTAGAGTTGGGAAATCTTGCCCTAGTTTGAATCGTTTGAGCGGTTGAAGTGGTTTGAGCGGAAACAAAGTAAATGCTGCCAGAACTTAGCTGCTCACCATTGTTCGGATCGAGCAGTTCCACAGTCAGCCCTGGTCTTAGCTGTCCCGCATATCGAATCGGAATCGGAATTTGCAGATCAAAGGTATTGTTTTGGTTGACGGTTGTAAGCGTTTGTCCGGTCGTGACATAATCACCGACTTTGAGCGTGATATCTCCGACTGAACCATCGATCGGGGATGCAACTTGTGTAAGGTCAAAGCCAACTCTAGCGGTTTCGGTTTCGGCTTGCGCTTTCCGAACATTCGCATCGGCTTGATCATAAGCGGCTTGAGTCGCACCGAACTGATCGCGCGACGCTTGCAGCGCTGCCGATTGCGTTTTCAACGTTGCCAGAGTTTGATCCGCATTTGATCGAGGAGTAGCTCCTTGAGACGCGAGAAACTGATTGCGATCGTTGTTGACTTTCGCTAGATCAAACTGTGCTTGAGCCGATGACACCTGCGATCGAGCGGCTTGAACTTGTTTAAGCGCTGTAGTGCGAGCGGCGATCGCGGCGTTGACGTTCGCTTCGGCGCTGCTGACTTGCGACGAGGTTTGATTCGGAGTCAAGCGGAAAATTTGCTGTCCTTTTTGGACTCGATCGCCGGGTTTGACCAGAATTTCAGCGATTTGTCCGGCGGTTTGGGGTTTGAGATCAACCGTCTGCTCGGCTTGCAGCGTTCCGACATACTCGATGCTGTCTTGCAACGTTCCGCTTTGTAACGTTTGCACCTGTACCGGAGAAGGCGGTGGATTGCTGGCATTCGCTTTCGGATCGCTTTTGCCACACGATGTTGCGAGTGTCGATGTGATCAAAGCCGCACCGATCAAAGAGATGGTAGAGGAAGGTTTAAGTTGCATTGATTATCGGCGGCGAAGATGACAGGCAGGATGAATACAACGATGTCAGTCAGACCAGAATTTAACAATTAATTAATGGTTAAGTCATTTAGAACGTTAGAGAGAATAACATTTGACATGATTAAGTCACGTAGTTTACAACGCTAAGTGTAAGAAATAAATTTTTCATCTACCTAAAGTGAGAAGAGATTTGACGGCGGCAGGAGCCTCGTGTAGTGAGTTACACATCGACTTTCAGTTAGCTCAATTCGGATCAACGGTGTTTCTGCGAATCAGCGATACCGGAAAAGGCATTTCACCGAAGTTTGTGCCGTTTGTATTTGAGTCATTTCGGCAAGAAGATAATATGATCACTTGAAAGTTTGGCGGATTGGGATTAGGACTAGCGATCGCGCGTTAATTAGTTGAGATGCACGGTGGGACAGTCAAGGCTGAGAGCTTAGGAGAAGGACAGGGTGCAACGTTTACAGTCATATTGCCTCTCATTTAACGTCCTGCTCTGAGAATCTGTTCAGCAGTTAATTGCAAGTTTGGAAGTGCAACAGAGAGGATGCGCTGATGATCTCTGTATGCTCCAATCTCACGATAGCGATCGCCATCGAGATGCAGCACTGTAACGACAGTCCGATCGGGATCAATTAGCCAATATTCAGAAATGCCGCGTTCCGCATACTCATTGCGTTTAATCACGTAATCCCGCTCATAATTATCCTCTCCCGGTTCTCCCGGCGAAACAACTTCAATCACGAGCAGTGGAGCAGGCATTTCGTGAGTGACAGCAGATCTCGTTGCTCCTCTGAGTGCTGCGTCTCCGTCCTCAGTTAACGCAACCAAATCAGGATAGCGACTGGTCACAGTGCGACTTCTTACAAAAATCTCAGTGCCTCGTCGAATCAGATAGTAAGGGATTTGCTGTGAAAACATCACCGTGAGAAACATTGCAATTTGAACATTTAAGTCACTTTCAGCAGGCAATTCAACAATCTCCCCATCTACAACTTCATAGCGCTGCTCTATACCATCGTCATAGTTGAGGTATTCCTCGAATGTTCTGAATCGCGGTTTCGCTTGCGTCATGATTGATCACCTCCCAACTGCGTTAAGAACTGCATTGCCTTTGCAACATAGCTTGCACAGTCATACGGCGAAGTTTCGTAGAACGATCGCCAAGCTGAGCCTTTAAATTCATCATACCGATCGCACTGGTCGGGATGTTTATCCAACCATGCCAACCGCACTGCATGACCGATTAACACATCCATCACAATGTATTCTTCGACTTTGAACTCTGGGTTTCGTTCTGCGATCGCGCTCAATTCCATCAGTGCTTCAACATTCACCTGCCGATATTCAGGAGCCTGCATTTTGTTGAGTAAATGCTCGATTTTTAGCGCAAAGTTCTTTTCACCTGCGGTCATTTCCGTTGTGAGAAATTCACTATCTAATCGATTGCGTCGTTCTAATTTATCTCCGATGACTAAGCCTTTACAGTGATGCAAAACTTTCCAAACGCTCGGATAAAAGTTTTTGGGAACGCGATTGAGTGCGCCATCTAACTGACGTTTGCGCCACCAGTCTTGGGCAGAAGGTTCGATCTCCGCTTTATCAACGAGAATCACCCAGTCGATCGCTCGATTCGGCAATTTCACTTTTAATGATTCTTGCTTAAACAGCACTTTATTTAGATCTGCATAACCAACCACAATCTCACGCAGTCGTGTTTTAATCTCAAACGGACTTAGGCTCATTAACTTCTCGTAAGCTTCGTCCTGAGTTAAACCCAACTCTCGCGCGAGATCAGTTGTAATCAATAGAATGAGATATCCAACCCGCAGTGTTAGCAGTCCTTTGAATAAATCTGGTTCTGCTTTGATCAATAAGCTGAGATAGATAATTACTTCCTGAGTGAGAACGCGATCGCTAATGTCTTCTCGACAGTATTCGCGAATCTTCTCCAACACTTCGGTATGCGGTAACGGCTGCACAATCAAGGAATCTTCGCTGTAAGCGCGCCCGATCGAAATTTGCTTTTGTCTTACTAAAATATCTGTCACTGCATCCGATAAGCCAACATCGACTTTATCGAGCAGTCCTGCACAACGCCGTAACAAGCTCCAATACGGTGATCCCGTGGAATCTCCTTTACTTGCTTTCGTGTATAGCTCATTCAGCAAATCTCGAACTGTGATTGATGAGCTAGACAATCCGGTTTCAAAATCTAGTCCTTCAAGGCGCGCTAATGTGCCTAACAGTTCAACTTGCTCGTAGAGGTTTTGTGACGATCGTAAATTCTCTAGCAGCACTTGAATATCCGTTTCATATTCCAGCTTAAATTCTTGGGAAACACTCAGCGGATGAGTACGATCGGGATCAAACGCCAAATGATAGCGAGAAACACCAACTTGAGCGACTGACTTTGATTCAAACTCAAAGTGATGCAATGAATCAATTCGCTCAGTTCCCGCCGTTCGCACAAACTGTTTAAGCTGTCCTAACTGCACCGGAATTTCTCCACATCGTCCCGCTTGGAGTTCTTGCACCAAATCGAGCAATGCTTCTCGACCGAGTTCAAACATCTCATTGGTAAGCATCAACGTGACGATCGGGCGACCCACCTGCTGCCAATGTCTGTGAATGTATGCGAGTTCGCTCTTAATGTTCGACACTAAAAAGTGATAGTCCAACGTCAGATAAAACCGTTCAGGTTCTAAAAAAGAAGGCAGGAATACGATCGTATCTCCCTTGATTTTGTAGACTCGCGCAGTTGTGAGACTCCGCATTCTCCGCTGCGGTCGTCCGGTGAGTGATAGTTTTTCGTTGCGTCCAACTTGGGTATAAGCGGCAGCGACTTCGCGCGCGTGACGAACTTGGATCGGTTCCACTTGTTCTAGCGTTTGTGTCGTAACATTATTCGCTTCTAGCTTGACCTGTAGCGTTTCATCTTCTGCTAACAATGCGATCTGAATCGTTGCTTTTCGGCGTTGCCCTCTGCGTAAATAACGTCCACACGGATCGATGTCGCCCACGGAGATCAACCCTTCGTGCAGCATTTTCGCGAGGATATACAAACTCTGTGCCCAAACGAGCGGAACATTCTCGTTGGGAATCCGAGTTTGGCTATGCGGCTTTGCTTTTTCGGATTCGATCGCGGATTCTGGAACAATGTACAATTCTGGCAGTAACTTAATTCCATCTCGTTCAACGGTGATCGCATCCAAGCGATCGAGATAATTCTGTGCTTGAGCGCGATCGCCTCGAAAGATTCCATCTAATGCAAGATAGGTAAAAAACAAGGGCCATTCACATTCGATATGTTCAAACTGCTTGAGTTCAAACGGTTCATAGTGCAATCGCGTCGTATCTTCGATCACCGTTTGATGTCCATCGCGCAGAAATCGCTTACAGCCATAGCGACCTTGCAACAAATCAATGATTTTATTGCGAGTGCGATCGACCAATTCTACATCTTCGACCGCAAATGCGGGAAACCCGATCGCGCTTAACAATGCAGCATCGACTTCTTTAGAGCTTGATTCACGCGGTAACAATGATTCTAATGTGGTGCGACAGCGCGCAATCTCATCGGGCAGCACATGAATCACAGAACTCTGTCCGCCTTGTGTTCCAAACAAATTTAAGCCGTTCATTGCTTCGAGTGCTGCCTTAGCCATTCCGACTGAGCTACCATTTAGCTCTGGATTGCCATGATTGATCTTATTACCCCGTTCCCAAATTCCATAATCGGGAGTGCGATAAGTGCGACCAATGTAATACACCAGGTTTTGAACAAAGTTCACTTCATCGCAGGTATAAACGATCGACAATCCCGAAGAAATCATCTGCGCCAACATCAACAGAAACACCGAAGTTGCATCTAGCTGCAAATGTCCCCATTCATCGTCACCGACCACCGTTGATCCAGTAGCAGTATCGTATTTTGCGTGTAGTGCCTCTAACGGATTCTGATTTTCTTTGAATTTCTCAACTTTCTGCGCCTGCTGCATCATTGAAAACAACAATCCGCGCATCAACTTGACGACGCTGTGTTCTAGCTCGTAGGTGCGTCCGCGATCGTCATCTAACTTCCGATACGCCAAAGCCAATCCCCACACTGCGAGAATGCTATAGACATTATCGCGCACCCAAGCATCGGTATAGTCTCCGTGAGCATTCACCGCTGTACTTGCGGGAAGCAGTCCAGAAATCGGATTCTGACGACTTAGAATCATCGATCGAACTTCTTCGTAATAGCGATCGAGCCGATTCGCGAGATCAATTGCTGGAGTTGTCATAGAGATGATCCAGGGTGCGAGGTTAGAGTTTTATTTAAAAACATCGGGCGGATCAGAAGATCTTAACCGATGTTGCTATGATCAGGTCATTCTGTTGAATGAGTCGGTATGAGTAACGACGATCGCTTAAATCAGGTAGAAAATCGCGTTGATCGAGCGGAAAATCAGATTATTGATCTGAACTTGGCTGTTAGCGCACTAATCGAACTTAGCAACCAGACGCAGGAGAATTTCATAGTAGTTGTGAATGAAATTCGATCGCTGCGATCCGATTTTCTCAATATGCAATCTGAAATTAGGGGATTACAAACTGAAAATCGCCGTATTTTAGATGAGATGGAGCGCCGCAACCAAGAAGATCAAGAATAGCCGATCGTCGGAAGTTTCATTACCGATCGATATCGCGCTTCGGTTTCTGCCACAGAGACAGATTTGCGTTTCGGAGTCCATTCGCTGCGATCGAACAGTTGCTCTTTCAAATCGTTGACATTTACATTGCAGATCTCATGCTCAGAAATGACTTGCTTGCCGTTCACCCAAGCATGACTCACAACATTCACAGGACGACCGAGAATCAGTAACCCGATCGGATCAGTTCGCGGCAGCAAAGACAACGATTTCAAGTCATACATCACCAAATCAGCTTTTTTGCCCACTAATAGAGAACCAAATTGATCGGCGCGATTCAATCCGATCGCACCGCCTAAAGATGCCATTTCTACGGATTGTCGAGGAGTGATCCAGTGATGATAATCAAAATCTGTGACTGAATGCAGAATCGATCCGATTTTAATCGCTTCCAGCAAATCTTGAGAGTCATTGCTTGCAGAACCATCACAGCCAAATGCAACATTCACACCCGCTTGGCGGTACTTCAAAATTGGAGCAATCCCACTGCCCAAGCGTAAGTTACTTAATGGATTGTGAACGACCGTCGATCGCGTTTCTGCCAGAATTTTGATGTCTCGATCGTTGAGCCAAACGCAGTGCGCTAAAGATGTTTTTTCACTGAGCCATCCAATGTCTTTGAGATGCTGCACTGCACTACAGCCATACTT
>CAXTDB010000142.1:0-11718 GCA_964242045.1 uncultured Leptolyngbya sp.
AGCTAAAAGCCAAACATACCACCGCAGAAATTCCGGTGATTTTTATGACTGCACTAACTGAAACGATCGATAAAGTCAAGGGCTTTCGTTTAGGTGCAGTCGATTACATCACCAAGCCGTTTCAGCAAGAAGAAGTCCTTGCGCGTGTGCAAACGCATTTAGGACTTCAGCGACTGACGCGACAGTTGCACGACCAAATGGCGCGAGAACAAGCTGCCCGATCTGAAGCTGAAGCCGAACGCAACCGCACAAACAACATTCTAGAAAGCATTACCGACGCTTTCTTTGTGCTCGATCAAAACTGGCGATTTACTTATCTTAATTCCCAAATCGAGCCGCTGCTGCAAAGAACACGGACAGAACTACTCGGTCAAAACGTCTGGGATGAATTCCCCGAAGCGGTTGGCTCTGAGTTTTATCAGCACTATCATCGCGTTCGGGCAGAACAAATTGCCGTTGAGTTTGAAGCATTCTACCCGCCGTTGAATAAGTGGTTTGCCGTTCATGCGTATCCGTTTAAAGATGGGGTTTCAGTCTATTTTCAAAACATCACCGATCGTAAGCGTGCAGAACAAGAACTCCAAAGGCAGTATCAGCGATCGCAGCTTTTTGCCGAAGTGACGCTGAAGATTCGCCAATCGCTCAACCTCGATGAAGTCTTGCAGACAGCGGTGAACGAAGTGCAAAAACTTCTACAAGCCGATCGCGTCGTGATTTATCGCTTGTGGTCAGATGGAACCGGGAGCGGAGTGGCGGAAGCAGTTCTACCGGGTTTGACTCCGGTGTTAGGACACAAGTTTCCTGAAGAAGTGTTTCCAGCCGACTACCGAGAGCTATACCGCCGAGGAAGAGTCGGCAAGATTGCCGATGTAACCAGTGAGCAGGAAAATGTTGCAGACTGCTTAATAGAATTCGTGCAGCAGTTTCAGGTGAAAGCGAAATTAGTCGTTCCCATTCTGATCAAAGCGGAACTGTGGGGATTGCTGATTGCTCATCAATGCACAGAGGCTCGATCGTGGACTGAGTTTGAAATCAAATTGCTTCAGCAACTTTCAGATCAAATCGGCATTGCACTGCATCAAGCACAGTTACTAGAGCAAGAAACTCGTCAGCGTCAGGAACTTGCTCGATCGAATGCAGAACTTCAACAATTTGCTTATATTGCGTCTCATGATTTGCAAGAGCCGCTCCGCATGATTACCAGCTATTTGCAGCTATTAGAGCGACGATACAAAAATCAATTAGACGAAAGCGCCAACGACTTCATTAACTATGCCGTTGATGGTGCAACTCGGATGAAGACATTAATTAATGATTTACTCGCTTATTCACGAGTTGAAACGCGCGGAAAACCGTTTGAGCAAATTGACTTCAACGAAAGTGTAGAACAAGCGATCGCCAATCTAAAACTCGCAATTCATGAAAATCAAGCGATCGTTACCGCAGACCCGCTTCCGCTGATCATGGCAGATCGAACTCAAATCACTCAGCTATTTCAAAACTTGATCAGCAATGCTTTGAAGTTTCGCGGCACTGATCCGCCGATCATTCACATTTCGGTCGAATCGCAACCTGAACAATGGCTATTTCGCGTTCGAGATAACGGCATTGGAATTGAAGCGCAGTATGTTGATCGTATTTTTATCATCTTTCAGCGACTGCACAATCGCGCCGAATATCCAGGAACCGGGATCGGATTATCGATTTGCAAAAAGATTGTAGAGCGGCACAGTGGGAAAATCTGGGTGGAATCTGCTCTTGGAAAAGGTTCGACGTTCTGTTTTACAATCCCAGACCAACCCTAGATGGAGTCAACCACTTTGAACACCAACTATCCTGGCAGACTAATCGAGATTTTGCTGATCGAAGATAATCCCGGTGATGTCAGGCTAACGCAAGAAGTTCTAAGAGAAGGGGAGATTTTCAACCATTTGAGCGTGGTCGAAGATGGAGTGCAAGCGATCGAGTTTCTCCAGCGACAAGGCAAGTTCGATCGCGCTCCGCGCCCGGATTTAATTCTGCTCGATTTGAATTTGCCGCGCAAAGACGGGCGGGAAGTGCTGGAAGAAATTAAGCTTAGCTCTGCTTTCAGACGGATTCCTGTCGTCGTTTTAACCACTTCTCAATCCGAAGACGATATTCTTCGCGCCTATGATTTTCATGCCAATTGTTACATTACAAAACCAATTGATCTAGAACAATTCATAAAGGTGGTTCGATCGATAGAAGCATTCTGGCTAACGATTGTGAAACTTCCATCAGAGTAAAGATATGGATACTCCCCTCATCAAAATATTGCTGATCGAAGACAATCCTGGCGATGCGCGACTCTTGCAGGAACTCCTGATCGAAGCGCGATCGACAAGATTCGAGCTAACTCAAGTGGAGCGATTGAATCAAGGCTTAGAACAGCTTCAAAATCAAAGCTTTGATGTGATTTTGCTCGATCTTTCTCTGCCGGATGCTCAAGGGCTAGAAACGTTTATTCGACTGTACAATCGCGATCGCAATACGCCGATCGTCGTAATTACTGGCATGAACGATGAAACTCTAGCCAGTAAAGCCGTTCAAAGCGGCGCACAGGACTATTTAGTGAAAGATCAAGTCACAGGCGATATGTTGCTGCGCTCGATTCGATATGCGATCGAGCGAAAACGCGCCGAACATAAAATTCGCGAACAAGCCGCACTGCTTGATATTGCGACGGATGCAATTTTCGTTCGAGATTTAAACGATCGGATTTTGTTTTGGAACAAAGGAGCCGAGCGGCTGTACGGTTGGAGTGCCGAAGAAATCATTGGCAACACCGATGAATTGCTTCACCCGAATCCTTTACCTCTACTCCAAGACGCTCAAATCACCCTGTTTGAACAAGGCGAATGGTCAGGAGAACTACAGCGCCTCACCAAAACTGGCAAAGTCGTCACCGTCGAAAGCCGTTGGACATTGGTGCGTGATGATGACGGCAAGCCAAAATCGATTCTCGTCGTCAGCACTGATATTACAGAAAAGAAAAAGCTTGAGGCGCAATTTTTACGAGTGCAGCGGATGGAGAGTATTGGAACGCTCGCCAGCGGTCTCGCGCACGATCTCAACAACATTCTCACTCCGATTCTGGCAACGGCTCAATTGTTGCAGCTCAAGTTTCCGCATCTCGACGATCACAATCAGCGATTGTTAAAAATGCTAGAGACGAATGCAAAACGCGGAGCCGCTTTAGTGAAACAAGTTTTATTATTCGCGCGCGGGGTCGAAGGTGAACAAGCCGTTCTGCATTTAGAGCCTTTGATTTTAGAAACTCAACAAATAGCAGAAGAAACCTTTCCAAAATCGATCGCGATCGAAACTAAAATCGCTCCGAATCTTTGGGCAATCGGCGGCAATGCAACTCAACTTCACCAGGTATTAATGAATCTTTGCGTGAATGCGCGCGATGCCTTGCCCAACGGTGGAACGATCGTGATTTCTGCGGAAAACCAACCGATCGACCAAGCGTATGTTCAAACTAACTTAGATGCCGTTGCGGGTTCATTTGTCAAGCTGAGCGTGGCGGATACCGGAACGGGCATTCCTCCGGAGGTGGTCGATCGCATTTTCGAGCCGTTTTTTACCACTAAAGAGTTTGGCAAAGGAACCGGACTTGGACTTTCTACCGTACTTGGGATCATCAAAGGTCACGGCGGGTTTGTCAGTGTGAAAAGCGAAGTCGGACGAGGCACACAGTTCCATCTATTTTTGCCCGCAGTGATGGCAGTCACCGCTCAAGAATCCCCATCCGCAGAAATCTTGGCAGGAGATGAAGAACTGATATTAATCGTCGATGATGAAGCGGCGATTCGAGAAAGTAGTAAAGCCTTGTTAGAAACCTATCGGTATCAAGTGCTAACAGCGGCGAACGGCAAAGAAGCGATCGCGCTTTATCATCAGCACCAGAATGAAATTCGCGTAGTTCTAGTCGATATGATGATGCCTGTAATGGATGGGGCAACCACAATTCATCGACTGCACGAAATCAATCCGCAGGTGAAAATTATTGCGATCAGCGGGCTGGTTTCTCGGACTCAGACACCTAAAACTCAAGAGGCTTCCAGATTTTTGCAGAAGCCTTACACCGCTGAAGAACTGCTAAGAACAATGCGGCAGGTTTGTACGAATTCGTGAATCAGCGTAAGGTCGATCGACCTTTTCGCTTCGTTGCCATCTCGCCCCTCGATTAGAGACGCTTCGCAGTGCCTTCGGCAATGGGGCGAGACGAAATCGAAGCAGAATTCTATCCTCCCAATACGGAAGTTACTGCCCGTCCAATGTTCTGAGGCTGCATCGCGTCTACTGCCGCAGTCGGTTCATAGCCACAATGCACCATACAATCTGCACATTGCGGATTGCCACTCTTGCGCCCGTATTGATTCCAATCGGTCTTGTCGAGTAGCTCTTGGAAGGTTTTGTAATGTCCTTCGTTCAACAGATAGCAAGGCTTCTGCCAACCCAACACGCTGTAGCTCGGACTACCCCAAGGAGTGCATTCATAGTCTTTCTCGCCGATGAGAAAGTCAAGAAAAAGCGGATTGTGGCTAAAGTTCCATCGCTTACCCATCTTCAACGGTGCAAGAATCTGGCGGAACAACGCCTTGGTTTGTTCGCGCTTGAGAAAATGATCTTGATCCGGTGCCCAATCGTAGGAATATCCCGGAGAGATTTGCATTCCATCGACTCCAAGTTGGGTCAGGAAATCGAAGAATTCGTGCATTTCTTGGGGATTAGCCCCGTCGAAAATCGTCGTATTGGTATTGACTTGGAATCCTCTCGCTTTTGCCGCTTTGATCGCTTTGACCGCGGTATCAAACACGCCTTTGCGATCGACACATTTATCATGCCAGTCGCGCATTCCGTCTAAATGCACCATGAAGGTAAAATACGGCGAGGGTTTGAACTTGTCGAGACTCTTTTCAAGCAAAATCCCATTCGTGCAGAGATAAATGAATTTCTTACGATCGACTAATCCTTGAACAATCTCTCCGATTTGAGGATGCAGCAGCGGCTCACCGCCGGGAATGGATACCACAGGCGCACCGCATTCTTCAGCCGCTGCAAAGCATTCTTCTGGAGTTAAATTCTGCCTGAGAATTTCGACCGGATGCTGAATTTTGCCGCAGCCAGAACAAGCGAGATTGCAGCGAAACAGGGGTTCGAGCATTAACACTAAAGGAAATCGCTTTCGACCCATTAAGCGCTGTTTGACTAAATAAGAGCCGACTCCGACTACTTGCTGTAAGGGAACTCCCATCGATACTTCCTCACTATGTCCTGATGGATGATTTTTCTTGAAACCAGTCTACGGCATCTTTTAAAGCGGTGCGAATGGGTGTCTGGGGAAGTCCGAGTTCGCGAATCGCTTTTTCTGGATTGTAGTACATGGGTTGTTTTGACATTCTTACACCGTCGATCGGGATTGAGGGCGTTTTACCGAATTTTGTTAGAATCGCTTCGTCAATCCAAGCGATACTCAAGGGCAACCAGACTGGAACCGATCGAGCAGGCGCGCTGAGTCCTGTCATTTGACTCAATTCGTCTAATAGTTGTTTCAGACTCAGATTTTGATTGCCGAGAATATAGCGATCGCCTGTTTTCCCTTTCTGCAATGCAAGTAAGTGACCCAAAGCCACATCGCGAACATGCACAAAATTTAATCCGGTTTCAACATAGCTCGGCATTCGACGCTGGAGAAATCGAAGAACAATGTCTCCGGTCGGTGTAGGTTTAATATCATACGCACCGATCGGGGTACTGGGATTCACAATCACAACATCTTGACCGGATTGAACGGCTTTGATTGCTTCTTGTTCTGCCCAGTATTTCGATTGTTTGTAGTGTCCAATTAGCTTTTCGACCGGGGATTGATATTGCTCAGTTGTGGGATCACCGCTCGGATCAACACCGATCGCTGCAACTGAACTGGTATAAATTGATCGCTCAACTCCCGCAGTTCTCGCAGCAGCAAGCACATTGCGAGTTCCGAGAACATTGCTTTGATAAAGCAGTTCTCGATCGCTTTGCCACAGGGAATAATGCGCCGCAACGTGAAATAAACAATCACAGCCTTTGATCAATTCAGATAAGTTCGGATCGAGCAGATCACTGTTTACGACTTCGATTTCTAAGCCGTTTAAGTTATCCATTCGAGCGTTAGAACGCGCTAAGGCTCGAACCTCGTAACCTTCCTGGAGCAACAATCGCACCAGATTCGCGCCGACAAATCCCGTACCTCCGGTGACAAATGCTTTCATCGTTTTTTCGGTTTAAGGTCATCGAGCAAGGTATACACCACAGGCACAACAAATAAGCTGAGCAGCGTTGAAGTAATTAATCCGCCTGCGATCGCAACTGCCATCGGAGATCGTAATTCTGATCCTGCACCTAAACCAACCGCGATCGGAACCATGCCTAAAATCGTTGCAGCGGTCGTCATCATAATCGGTCGCAGTCGAATCGGAGCGGCTTTGAGAATGGCAGATTGGCGATCGAAGCCTTCGCGTCTCAGTTGATTAATGTAATCGACAATCAAGATTGCATTTTTATTCGTTAATCCCAACAGAAACACAAAGCCGATTAGTGAAATCATGCCGAAATCACTTTGAGTGATTAACAGTGCCAACATTGCGCCAACTAAAGCCAGCGGCAGCGACAAAGCAACAACGATCGGATCAATCAAACTCCGAAATAGCCAGACGAGAACAATCACAATACAAAGTGCCGATAGTCCTAACGTTTTGCCAAAGCTGCCAAAAATCTCGCGACTACTAGCAGAATCACCGCCTAAATCAAGCGTCACGCCTGCCGGAAGAACATTTTTTGATTCCGCCACTAATCGATCGGTCGCATCGCCTAAAGGTAGGTCTTTTCCAAGATTCGCACTCACGTAGACTACTCGTTTTCCATCAAGTCGATCGATTTGCTGCATGCCATTTTGGTTACTGCTGCCGCTCAATGTGACATCCGCAATTCCGGGAATCGTCTGTAGGCGGTTCTTTAACTCAGTTCCAGCTTTCTCTAAGATGGCTAAATCATCGCCTTCGATCGATGCTTGAAGCGGTTTTTGGCTGCCTGCTTCGACAAACGGAATATCTTCTACGCTTGTGGAAACTCCAGCAATTTGAGGCAAATTTAATCGCAGCTGATCTTGCAGCGTTGCGGTCGGAGTTGCATGATTTTCTTTCAGCTTGACATAGAGTAAGCCTTTATTCGGTTCTCCTTCACGCGATCCCACCGTTGTAAACACTGTTTCAACATCGGGTGATTTTCGCACCGCATCTTCAAGCTGTTTGGCAACGTTGAGCGAATCTTGCAGCGGATTAATCTGCGGAACCTGTCCGCCTGCTGCCACAATTGAAGCGATTTCTGCTTGAGATGGAATTTTTGGCAGTGGAGCCGTATATCGAACGTTAAATTCTCCACGATCGAGCTTCGGAATAAATCCTTGTGGAATCAAAGGAATAATTGCAATTCCCGCTGCAAAACTCGCCAGCGCAATTCCGACCACAATCATCCGATGCCGCAATGACCACTTCAATAAGCGTCGGTAAGCATCATTGAACCGCAACAAAATCCCAGGGGTACGATTGCCTCCGGCAACAGCGAAATCACGCTTCTGACCCGGACGTTTCTTGAGCAGATACAGTGATAAAACAGGCGATAAAGTTCGCGCAACGAGCAATGACATAATCATCGCAGCGGAAACCGTGATTCCAAACGGTCTGAAAAATTGCCCGATCACCCCGCCCATCAGCCCGATCGGTAAAAACACCGCAACCGCTGTAAACGTTGCTGCCGTTACTGTTAAACCAATTTCGTTAGTAGCATGAAGCGCGGCTTCTCTTGGGGTCGCTCCATCTTCAATGTGTCGGCTAATGTTTTCGACATCAACGATCGCATCATCGACCACGCTTCCGATGACCAACGCCAGCGCCAATAACGTAATCGTTTCCAGATTGAAACCGAAATACGCCATCACAATAAACGTTCCAAGTAGCGAGGTCGGAATTGCTAAAGCGGAAATCAAGGTCGCTCGCCAACTGCGAAGAAACGGGAAAATCACCACGATCGATAAAACGATTGCTTCGATTAATGCCCCGATCGTGGAATGGGTCGCTTTTTCGATGTAGTCTGCTTGCGTTGCCGCTAGTGTAATCGTGACCGCTGCGAGATTTTTCCTCAGCGTTGAAATTTCCTGCTCGACAGCGTTTACAACTTCAAGCGTATTCGCATCGCCTCGTTTGATGACTTGAATTGCGATCGCGTCTTTCGCATTAAATCGCGTTAGTGTTGCGCCCGATTGAGTTCCACCATTACCCAATACGTTAACTTTCAGAACGCCTGGAATTTTTGTCAGCGGTGAAACAATCTGATTCGTTGTGAGATTCGCTAAATCTTGAAGACTGCGCGCTGTGCTTTCAATCGCATAGCTCACTGCCGCCGATTCATTCAAATTCAGCGCGATCACGTTGTACTTGGTATCTTTCGGCAATGTTACCGATTTCAGTGCGGCTTCAACCGTTTGGCTCGACTTCTCTAAACTCGTGCCGACTTCAAATGAGAGACTAATCGCTGTTTGATTCGGATAAGTTGAAGATCGAATATCATTCAAGCCTGGAAGCGATCGTAAAGCTTGTTCGATCGGCTGAGTTACTTGCTTTTCGGTTTCAGTGGTCACGGTAAGCGGTGCTTGGGCATTCACGACAACAACCGGAAAGGTAATGTCAGGAAACAGCGCATACTTCAGCGAACTAAATGCAAATAGACCTGCAACAGTAATAAAAAGCCAAACGCAAATTGTAATTGCAGGCTGTGCGATCGCGAACCGCGAGATATTAAAACGCTCCCGTGATTTGGGAACTGGGCTAGGCATATTCATAAACAATCAAACTTAGAGAAAGTAGGTGAAGAAATCGTCGGATGCGATCAAGAATTTGAGATGATCGAGTGTGTCTCCTTTTTACAGCCAGATCGCGTCATAAAACTTTATTTTCATAATGATTTCCGTCATTCTCGTCCCTCAAGGTGCAGAATATCAAGCCGTTTGCCGAGGCATTCAGTCTCAGGTAAATCCACCGGAAGTCATAGCAATTCCGGCAGGTGGAAGCGTTACACCGAATCTCGATCGCGTTTCTGATGCGGGCGAAATTTTAGTCATGGGACTCTGTGGCAGTTTATCGCCTGAATTTGAAGTCGGCAGGGTGGCGCTGTATCGCGCCTGCATCGATTTTGCAGGACAAGTGAAAGACTGCGATCGTGCGCTTACTCAACGACTCCAAACCCAGCTACAAGTTTCCCCGGTTCTTGGACTCACCAGCGATCGAGTCATTTGTTCTGCGATCGAGAAGCGCGATTTAGGTGAAACCTATTGTGCAGAAGTCGTTGATATGGAAGGATTCGCGATTTTGTCTCAGCGATCGGTGGCAATGCTGCGCGTGGTGAGCGATGATCTGCGAGGCGATTTGCCAAATCTGAGCAACGTGATTTCTAATGGTAAGGTTCAACCGATGCCGCTAGCAAAAGCGATGATGCAAAAGCCGATCGCAGCGAGTCGATTGATTCGGGGATCGCTAACCGGATTGCGAAAATTGCGCCAACTTGCTGCGGAGCTAACGGAATGACCGCTCAATTGATCCTCGGTATAGCCAGCCTGCTCGCGTTTTATTTGGCGTGGAATTTGGGCGCAAATGATGTCGCGAATTCGATGGGCACTTCGGTCGGTTCCAAAGCAGTCACGCTCAAACAAGCCCTGATTATTGCTGGAGTTCTAGAGTTTACAGGTGCAGTTTTATTTGGCAGCAATGTTTCTCAAACCTTGATTACAGGAATTCTCGATCCGGCACAATTCACGCCGCAAATTCTACTGATTGGCATGATTGCAGTGCTTGTCGCTGCGGGAATTTGGCTGAATGTTGCTACGCTGTTCGGCTTTCCGGTGTCGTCGTCTCATGCGACAGTGGGTGCGATCGCGGGTGTCGGTTCGCTTGCCTTCGGATTCAATGCCGTTCATTGGAACGCGATCGCATTTATTTCGATCACCTGGATTATTACACCCTTAATCAGCGGTGTAATCGCGTCAGCATTTTATAAAATCATCAAATACTGGATTCTCGATCAACCAAATGCGATCGCACAATTACAAGAATGGATTCCCTGGCTCAGCACAATATTAATTAGCATTTTTGGCATAATCGTTTTTCCAACGATCGTAGAATCAATTCAAAATACGATTCATTTATCGATTCACAATCTCTCTCTAATTTTAGGCGCGACCTCAATCATCGTTTTATCAATTTCAGCATTGCAAAACTTACAAACTGTAGAATCAACTCTTGGAAGATTTCAAGTGGTGAGTGCCTGCTTTGTTGCGTTTGCTCATGGCTCGAACGATGTCGGAAATGCGATCGCTCCGTTTGCTGTGATCGTCTCTATTTTAGAATCTGGCAGCGTTCCAACTGAAAGCTTTCAAATTCCGCTCTGGACACTGGTTTTAGGCGGAGCAGGCATTGTGTCGGGTTTAGCGGTTTTGGGCAAAAAAGTAATTTCAACGATCGGCGAAGGCATCATTTCACTCCAGCCGAGCGGCGGACTCTGTGCAGAACTCGCCACCGCAATGACGATTTTGATCGCGTCTCGGTTTGGCTTACCCGTTTCGACTTCTCATGCGCTCGTCGGTGGAGTGGTTGGCGTAGGATTGGTGCAAGGCTTGAAATCGATTCAATTTCAAACGCTGAGATCGATCGCACTAACTTGGCTGGTAACGATTCCAATTTCAGCGACTTTAAGTGGAATTGTGTTTGTGATTTTGCGATCGATTTTTGTGCGTTAGAAACTTCGTTAACTAATACAATCGCCGTTGTAAAACCCCCGATCGCCTCAATTCCTCTAAATCTTTCGTTCCCGTACAAAACAGCACCGTTGTAATCTCCGCTTTGAGAATATCCACTAACAAATGCAGCGCTTCTTCCGATTCATTCGCCGCCTGCAAAAACGGTAACGCTAATCCAGCCAAATCTGCTCCAAGCGCGATCGTTTTTGCAATGTCCAATCCGTTTCGCAGTCCACCTGACGCAATCAGCGGAATCGTCGGTGAAAGATGCCGAATTTGCGTGATGCAGTCAGCGGTCGGAATCCCCCAATCTGCAAACGTCATTCCCAATCGTCGCTGTTTTGGATCTTGAGCGCGACCGCTTTCGACTTTTGCCCAAGAAGTCCCGCCTGCACCCGCCACATCGATCGCGCTCACCCCCGCTGCAATCAGTTTTTCCGCCATCGGTTTCGAGATGCCATTTCCCACTTCTTTTGCAATGACGGGAACCGGAAGCGCGTCGCAAAGCAGCGCAATCTGATCGATCAATCCCCGAAAATTCGTGTCGCCGCGCGTTTGTACCGCTTCTTGCAGTGGATTTAAATGCAGAATTAACGCATCCGCTTCCAGCAAATCTACCGCCTTCAAACATTGCTCGATGCCGTAGGTGTAATTCAGTTGCACCGCTCCCAAATTCGCAAACAGCAAAGCATCGGGCGCGATCGCTCTCAACGCAAACGAGTCAGAAACCCCAGGATGCTCGATCGCCACTCGCTGCGATCCGACTCCCATTGCAAGCTGATAGTCTTGAGCGATCGCGGCTAAGCGGTAATTAATCGTTTTCGCCAATTCTGTCCCGCCCGTCATCGAAGAAATCAGAA
>CAXTDB010000143.1:0-11563 GCA_964242045.1 uncultured Leptolyngbya sp.
TGCTTTTGACCCATTTGACCCCAGATTGGGCACTCACAAGCTCAAAGGCGACTTAGCGAATTGCTGGTCTTGTTCGATTAATTACAGCAATCGCATCGTTTTTTAATTCGTTGAAAATTCTGAGACAGCGGAAGAGGAAATTTTCCTATTAACGCTTGGTTCTCATGACGAGGTTTATTAAGCTGCTTCAACAATTCATTTTTTGAAAGTAAATCGACGTTCCTCCGCATGGTTTATCAAAAGTGCCCATTCTACGAGATACTTTTGGGAGGGCAAACCGCGATCGCACACACCGAACTCGGAGCGTCCTGCAATTCGTTTTATGCAGTTGAGATAGAGAGAGTCCAATGGACGAAGACAGCATTGACAACATGGATGCTCAAACCGTGACCCTAACGGACGACGCAGGCTTAACGCTGACCTGCTACATCGAGCATTCTTTGGACGTGGAAGACCAAGAATATGTGCTGTTACTTCCCGTTGACTCGCCGATCGAGATTTTCGCTTGGCAAGAAAATGGCGACGAGGATGAAGCAGTATTAGTCGAAGATCAGGCAACGCTAAATCAAGTGTTTCCGATCGCAAAAGCCGTTTTAGAAGAGCAAAATTTAGCGCTCAAACAAACCGCAGTGGTGCTAACGGTTGAAGGCGATTTACCAGATCTCGACGAAGAGGAAGCTTGGGCAGGCGTAGAATCTGATTCCGACGACGATCAGGAAGAACTTCAACTCTTGGCAAGCTTCTGGCACGAAGAACAGGAATATGCGATCTATACTCCACTTGACCCGTATTTCATTTTGGCGCGACTCGATGATGACGGAACCCCGCATCTGTTATCTCAAGAAGAACTCAAGAAAATCGAGCCAATGCTGCCCATGATCGAAGATCAACTCTTTGATGAAATGGAGTAATTCCCTTGGAGTCGGTGATTTAAGTAACTTTGAATACTCACATTCAAATTCTTTTCAACCGACTCCTAAAAAATATTTTTCCTAATCCGAAATTAGCGCTACAATCATTGGCTGATCGTGATCCCCTCGATCGCGAATTTCGCTGATAAATTCTTTTTACACGAGTTGATTGATTCACAAACTCCGTTACCCTTTGTTCTCAGCAAAGACATTTGCTCAGTTCTTCACCTTCATTTCCGATGAAAATCGCTAAAAGTGTTGCGAGATTCTCGTTTTTCCTATTTCTCGTCGCGGCTGCACTCGGATTATCCGCATGGCGCGCTCAAGCGTGGTGGAGCTTTGCCAGTTCTCCGGTGACTCCACAATCGACCTCAAATCAAGGAAAACGAGTCATCATCCAGATTCCGTCAGGGACTTCGGCTCAGCAAATCGGTCAGGAACTCGAAGCCGCTGGACTGATTCGATCGGCAAAAGCCTGGGAAGTGTGGGCGCGCTGGTTGATGTGGAAAAAACCCGATGGCGGATTTCAAGCCGGAAACTACGAGCTTTCCACGGGCGAGAGTCTGCAATCGATCGCGGAAAAAATTTGGACAGGACAAGTTGCCCAACGGAGTTTTACAATTCCCGAAGGCTGGTCGCTGAAGCAGATGGCGAACTATTTCGAGAAACAGGGATATTTCAAGGCGCAGGATTTTCTAGCGGCTGCAAGTCAAGTGCCAAACGCCGATTACCCCTGGCTACCGCCGAATCTGCCCTTTTTAGAAGGCTTCCTTTATCCCGATACTTACCAAATCGAGGCAGGTTCAACTGTAACCCCAAAACAAGTGGTACGACAGATGTTGAACCGCTTTGAACAAGTTGCACTGCCGATTTACAACCAAAACCGTACTAAAACAAATCTTTCCCTGCTGCAATGGGTCACGCTTGCCAGCATCGTTGAGAAAGAAGCAGTGATTCCAGCGGAGCGCAGCCGAATTTCTGGCGTGTTTCACAACCGTCTCAAGAAAAATATGACGCTTGGATCAGATCCAACCGTAGAATACGCGCTAGGCGTTCAGCAAACCCCCGAAAATCCGCTAACTTACGCTCAAGTGGCGACACCTTCACCGTATAACACCTACGTCACTCCAGGATTGCCCCCGACCCCGATCGCGGCTCCTGGTATTGCCAGCCTTAAAGCAACGTTAGAACCTGAAGCGACGGATTATCTTTATTTCGTGGCGCGCTATGACGGTTCGCACGTTTTCAGCCGCACCTTAACAGAACACGAAGCGGCGCAGGGCAAAATTCGCGATCGCGTCGATGCTCAAGCACAAAAGGCACAACCTCAAAAAAATCGGTAAGGCGCAATCCGTGGTTTTTGGGTACGAGATCGAGCCACGATCGCTTTAGACTGTTGATTAGGTTTAAAGATTATTTCGTGAAGATATAAACAAATTGTCACAGCGATCGCGTCTGTGATTGATTTTACTAAATGTAGCCCTTACGCTAGTAATCAAGCTTTTTCAATACTATCCACCTCGCGAGTGACACACCATGTCTTGGGGCAAACTCCTACAACCCGATCTTCTTCTCGATACGACAATTCTTGGATTAACACCAGAGCTACTGCGACAAAGCGGTTTGCGCGGCTTGGTGCTAGATGTCGATGAAACCTTAGTTCCGATCACTACGGCTCAGATTTCAGCAGAACTATTACCCTGGGTCGAGCAAGTCCGGGAGTTCACTCAGATTTGGTTAGTCAGCAACAACATCAGCGAGAATCGGATCAAGCGGATTGCGGATGTGCTGAAAGTCCCTTACTACATTACTGGAGCCGGGAAACCTTCGCGTCGTAAGCTCAGACGTGCAGTTGAAGCGATGGATTTGCCGCCACAGCAAGTCGGAATGGTGGGAGATCGCTTATTCACGGATGTATTAGCAGGCAATCGCTTGGGAATGTTCACGATTTTGGTGCAGCCGATGGTTGATCCAGCGGCTGAAGTGGCGCGACGTTATCCGGTTCATGCGATCGAGATTTGGCTGTCTCAAGCGCTGGGAGCGACTTTGACCCCACACAAACACCAAATCTAAAGAAAAGATTAGAAAGTTGCGAATCTCACAGAGCTTCTGGCATTCTAGTAAAAGTCAAGTGGAGCCAGCTAATATAAAGGCTCTAAACCATAAATCCCTGTGAATACTAGGTGAACTGCCAATTCTTTCGAGAACTGGCAGTTTGCTTTTGAGTTTAATCTAAATTGCGTCCGGTTAGTTCTACGAAAATATCTTTTAAGTTTGAAGGACGAGTCATCGTACTCGTTTTATCGGAAAGCTGCTCTAAGTAATGATTGGCATCTTCGACAGTTGAAAAGAATTTGTAATCTCAGTGTTCGCCAGACTGTTTCATTACAATTTCTTTGCCGTGTTGCTGGCGTAACTCTTCTAATGTGCCAGGTGAAATCAATTTTTCAGCATTTCAATTTCATTTCAGCGCATTTTTTGTTAACAGTATCGCAAGACTGCGTACTATCTCTTTGTAGCAGGGTGGATTGTCAAGTAGTGTTCGGCTGAAGGGCACACTGTGAACGATCTTCACCTGCTCAACCTATGAAAGTTTTGATTTTTTTGCTCACTGCGATCGTTGTTGCTGCGATCGCAATCGCCATTACAATTTGGGTTCTTTACAACGGACTGGTTGCGAAAAAGAATGATGTCGAGCGATCGTTCTCTAGTATTGATGTGATTCTGAAGAAACGAATTGATTTGATTCCGAATTTAGTCGCTTCAGTCCAGACTTACATGAAGTTTGAGCAGCAAACTTTAACCGAAGTGACTCGACTGCGATCGCAAGTGATGACGGGTGGAACCACGCGCAGTGAGCGAATTGATTTAGAGAATCAAATTTCTCGATCGCTCGGTAACATTCTGGCTCTGGCTGAAAACTATCCTGAACTGAAATCAAATGCTCAATTCGTTCAACTACAAGCTGCAATCTATGAAATTGAGGAGCAGATTTCAGCCGCGAGACGGTTCTACAATTCCGCTGTGACCGAGTACAACAATGGAATCGAGATGTTTCCGAGTAATTTAGTTGCATCAGCAATGAATTACCAACCACGACGGTTATTTGAAGCGACCGAGCAAGAGCGGCAGAACGTTGATGTCAATGCTTTATTTAACCGATAAGGACATGACAGAGACAGATTTTTTACAGAAAGGACAAGCCGCGCTGAACGCTGAGAACTACACAGAAGCAATTGAATTTCTAGAAGCCTGTTGTGCAAAATCATCAGAACCGATATCACAGACCTATCTAAAAGCGCGAATGGGTTTAGTGAAAGCTTATCACCAAACTCAGCAAGCCGAAAAAGCGATCGCGATTTGTCACGAATTGGCTCAAAACCCCAATCCAAAACTGCAAGCTTGGGCAAATCAAGCTTTACAAACTTGCTCGATTCAATCGAAGAACCTTCTATCTGTCGAAGAAGCACAATCGATCTGTGAGCAAGCCAATAAGCTCGTGAGAGTGCGACGATATGAAGAAGCCATTCCGCTTTTGGAGAAATTTTGTAATCAAACCGATGAGACATACTCGAATCACTATCAAGCAAAAATGCTGTTAGTGAAGGCGTATCAAAATCATCAAGATTCGGAAAAAGCGATCGCACTTTGCCAAGAACTTCTAAACGCTGATCACAATATCACGCAGATTTGGGCGCGTAATTATTTGCCGATAATTGCGCCTGAGATTGTTCAACCGACAGCAGAAAAACAAGAAATTCAAGAAGAGGAAAGTTCGAGTTTACCAAAGCGATCGCTAGAAGAATTCAAGGAGTTTTGCCGCCAAAATTTGATGGCAGATCTGCAAGAAGTTGAGAAGACGAGAAAAGAAGTTTTACCAGCCCTGGGAATTGTAACGGCGGTATTTATCGTTGTAATTGGCTTGGTTCTGAAGTTTACACCCGCAATCTTGGATAGCACGATCGCATCAACTCAGAAATATTGTGATGCACCTGTTGAAACTGTGATGCGTTACAAAGACGGCACAGTAAGACCGAATGTAAAAGCGATCGACCTTAATCAACAAGCGCGCAAATCTTCTAAAACATGCAAAAGCAACCTAGTTCCAAGATGGTCGCAAGACGCAATCAAAGTTCTATCACTTTCGCTCCTAATCATTGGAGTTTCTTCTTTTCTGTGGATTGCGTTTTATACTTCTTCAACTGAAGCCTACGGACGAGGGTTTCAGCGTAATATTATCGAGAAAATCATTAGCTTTCTCGATCCAAAACAGAATCTTACCTATTTCAGAGCAGGCGATAATAGTGTTGTTTTATCTGCGCTTCAACAAAGCCGTCTCTTCAGCGAAATTAATCATTCTGTTTATCTTAAACAAGATCACTGTGTTGCTGGCAGAATTGGGCAGACAAAACTATTTTTCTCAGAGATAACCTTTCAAAAAGAGTTTCCTCACACTTGGATCACCGCAGCATTCGACTTTATTTGCGGGTTCGGGCGGCATGGCGGTTCTGTGTTCTCAATTTCAACACTTATTTTTTTGCTTTTATCGATCGTGCGGGGCGCACCTTATTGCCTGGGTCGAATCGCAAAAGGACAACGCATCGATTTCGAGCATTTTCAGACTGAGATTGTTCTGAATGCTGTCTCTCGTCAACCAATCTTTAAAGGAATTTTCTTTATTTCTGATTTCAATAAGACATTCCGAGGCAGAACCTTTATCCTCCCAAATAAGCTGAGTTCAAATCTAAAATTTCTGAATCAGCATCGCGGTCAACCTGTAAAACTTGAAGATCCTGAATTTAACAAACTCTTCTCGGTTTACAGCAGCGACCAAATTGGAGCGAGATATGTTCTTTCAACTTCTGTGATGCAGCGAATCGTCAGCTTTAGAAAAAAGGCGAATCGCGATTTATTGATCGCTTTAGTGGACAGCCAAATTTATGTTGCTGTGCCCTCTGAAGAAGATTTGTTTGAGCCGCGATTGTTCAAAACAATGCTGAACTTTAACCCGATGCGTGAGTATTTTGAAATACTGCAATTGATGATGTCGATCGTCGAAGATCTAAATCTCAATCAACGCATTTGGAAACTCTAGTTTGAAGTTCACTCATCGATCAAATTCACATTGGATTAAGAGGATATTTGAAAAGTACCGCTCATTGCATCACCCGCCCGCGATTCCATGAGGTGGGCGATCAACAAGTATTTTTCAAACACCCGCTAAAGATCGAAGCGAAAAAACTCTCCACATTTCTTAAATCAGGTAGTCTTTCTACACTCTCGCTGGATCGCTAAATCGAATTTTGAGATAATCCTCTTCGATCTTTGCGCCACTTGGTTGCAGTGCCGCTAAAGCTTGAGGCAAAACTAAATTGCGGCGATGATTTCCAATCCGAACATTCAATTCGTCGCCCGTTTTGCTCAGTTCAATTTGAGATTTTTCAATTCCTGGTAGATAGAGTTCTAAGCTGTACTGATTCTGCTCTTGAACGACTCGCAGCGTGGTTTCCTTGTAGTACAACTGCGAGGGATCTTCGTCGTTCGGATAGAGGGTTTCTTTTAAGCGATCGAGCGCTTCCAATCCACACATTTCCTGCGAATACAACGGAACTTCCTTAATCGGCAACGGTGAAAAATTCGCGTGAATTTCATCACGATACTGCCGCTGATTCTCTTTCCACTGTTGGAAGAATGGATCAGAAACCGAATCCGGAATAATTCGATTTGCCACAACTAAATCAGTCGCAACGTTGTACAAGCTCAAATAAGCATGGGCACGCAGCGATTCTTTGATCACCATCTTTTCGGGATTCATCACTAATCGCACCGTGGTCTGAGTTGGATCAGTTAGCACTTTTTCCAGCGCTTCGATCTGTTCGTAAAACTCGTAAGGTGCATCCATTACTTCTTTATCGGGAAGTGAAAAACCAGCGATCGGGCGAAAAATCGGCTCAACCAACGGACGCAGCGCCACCGAAATTCCTTGAAACGGCTTGTAGAATTTCCGCATATACCAACCGCCCACTTCTGGCAAACTCAGCAATCGTAGTGCTGTTCCAGTCGGAGCCGAATCAATAATCAAAACATCGAATTCACCTTCATCGTAGTGCCGCTTCATCCGCACTAATCCGAAAATTTCATCCATTCCCGGCAAAATCGCTAACTCTTCCGCCTGCACACCGTCTAAACCACGCGCCTGCAAGACTTGAGTGATGTAGCGCTTTACCGCTCCCCAGTTGCCCTCTAATTCCATCAGCGCATCGAGTTCAGCCCCCCAGAGATTCGGGCGAACTTGTTTTGGCTCATGTCCGAGTTCGAGGTCAAAGCTATCAGCAAGTGAATGAGCCGGATCAGTACTCAGCACCAAAGTGCGGTATCCCAACTCAGCACAACGTAGCCCGGTCGCCGCCGCGACCGAAGTTTTACCTACGCCGCCTTTTCCCGTCATTAGAATTACGCGCATGGTGATCGAGTCCTGTCTGAGAATTGCTTTACATTCGTTAACTCGATTCTAGCGTTTTTGGATATTAAAAACCCTCGATCGTGCGATCAAGGGTTTACCAAGGCAATTCTTTGACGGTAGGCGTGGAAGTTCCCGCAAAATCCTTATGTCTGTAATTATACTACATCTTATGTGATTCTACGGAGTTTACAAGATCTACACATTAAAGCGGAACAGCATCACATCGCCATCTTGAACGACGTATTCCTTGCCTTCACTGCGAACTAATCCCTTTTCCTTCGCCGCATTCATCGAGCCAAACTCAACTAGATCTTTGTACGCAACCGTTTCCGCCCGAATAAAGCCCCGCTCAAAGTCGGTATGAATTACCCCTGCGGCTTGAGGAGCAAGCATTCCGTTTTTAATTGTCCAAGCGCGAGTTTCTTTCGGTCCCGTTGTGAAGTAAGTTTGTAGTCCCAAAAGCTGATAAGTCGCACGAATCAAAGATTTTAAGCCACCTTCTTCCACCCCTAAAGAAGCGAGGAAATCGGCTCTGTCTTCTTCCGGTAATTCCACTAGCTCAGATTCCACCTGCGCTGAAATTACGACCACTTGTGCATCTTCCTGCGCTGCCAACGTCCGAACCTGCTCAACCCAATCATTGCCGCTTGCTAGATCTTCTTCAGAAACGTTACAGGCGTATATCACAGGCTTACGAGACAGCAAGCCCAACGGTTTAATCATTGCCTCTTCTTCTTCGCTCAATGCCACTTGACGAGCAGGCTTCCCTTCATTGAGTGCCGCGCTCAATCGTTCTAAGGCTTCGAGTTCCTGCTGTGCTTCTTTACTAGTGCGGGCTTGTTTACGGGTGCGATCGATTCGTCGATCGATTTGATCTAAATCCGCCAATCCCAGTTCTAGATTGATCACTTCGATATCGCGGGCTGGATCGACCGAGCCAGCCACGTGAATAATATCGTCATCGTCAAAACAGCGGACAACATGAACGATCGCATCGACTTCGCGAATATTTGCCAGAAATTGATTGCCCAAGCCTTCACCCTTTGAGGCTCCTTTGACTAACCCTGCAATGTCTACGAACTCGACTCGTGCAGGAATCGTTTCGATAGATTTAGAGATCTTCGTTAGCACATTGAGGCGATCGTCAGGAACGGCGACCGTCCCGACATTGGGTTCGATCGTGCAAAAGGGATAGTTGGCGGCTTGGGCTTTTGCATTGGCGACGACCGCATTAAATAAAGTTGATTTTCCAACGTTGGGCAATCCAACAATCCCGGCTCTTAGCATGATGTTTGAAATAAAAGATTAAGACGGAGAGGGTATCGGTTCAGGAATCGGCTCGTTTCCGGGAAGGGGTTCCGGGGTCGGGTCGGGAACAGGCGCAGGAATCGGACTCGGTTCTGGAGTCGGATTCGGCAACGGCGACGGGATCGGATTCGGGGGCGAATAAACCATAGAACATCCTAACGATAATTTGGCTCCCTCAACCTAGAAAATGAAGAATCGTGCTACATCTGCCATAAGGTCAGGGCAAAACTTTTTGATTCAGAAGGCAGCGAGTTTCGATGAGTGATTTTGATCAGTTATTGCGTCAAGAAGTGGAAAGAATTCTACAAGGCTTGAACGTTGACTTCACCGACTGTTACGAGTTACTCAGAGATTTTCGCAATCTTCCAAATCGTCCGGGGATTTACGCCGTTCGGTATCAATCAGAGATTTTGTATGTTGGACGATCGTCCAACATTCGGACTCGTTTTCAAGGTGGACATAAAGCTTTAGGATGGGCACTGATGGATGGATTCGGCGCGCAAGATATCCGAATCGCGGCAATACCCGTCGAACTTCGATGGATTGGATCGCTCAAGCTGATTGAAACCGAATTGCTACGGCTTGTAAAACCTTCCTATAATGTCCAGTATCCTTCGTCATAGCGTCTCATGCAGCACCCTCAAACTGAGTCACAGTTGCAGATAAAAGTCCCTGTGCAAATTCAGCGGGCACTAGAGGCATACGCGGCTGAGAATCAATTCCCGCTCGAACTTGTGATCGAAATGGCGTTGGCTCAATTTTTAGATGTCGATGCTGTCACCTTCGAGGATTGCAATCCGGTAATGAGTCCTGGACGATTACGGGAAGAACTTGAAATGCTTAAACGCGATCGAAAGCAATGAACGACGATCGAGTTCCATTACTCGAAATGCTGGCAAAATGCGCTCAGAGCCAAAACGCAGCATTTTACACCCCAGGACACAAGCGGGGTCAAGGAAGTTTTGAGGCATTCCGAGAATTAATCGGCGATCGGGCGCTTCGAGCCGATTTACCCGAATTGCCAGAATTAGATAATTTGTTTGCTCCAGAAAGCGCGATCGACGAAGCGCAAATTTTAGCCGCAGAAACTTTCGGAGCCGAGCAAACTTGGTTTCTCGTGAATGGCTCGACTTGCGGAATTATTGCGGCAATTCTCGCAACTTGTGATCCGGGCGATAAAATTCTTCTGCCTCGAAATGCTCATCAATCGGCGATTTCTGGCTTAATTCTGTCGGGCGCAGTGCCGATCTTTTTGCAGCCTGAATATGATTCGGTTCTCGATATTGCCCACAGTGTTACACCCCAAACGGTTGCGATCGCATTAAAACAACACCCCGATGCCAAAGCCGTTTTGATCGTTCATCCCACGTATTACGGGGTTTGTGGCGACTTGAGCGCGATCGCAAATCTCACTCATGCGGCTGGAATTCCCCTGCTCGTCGATGAAGCTCACGGCGCACATTTCGCTTTTCATCCCGATTTTCCGATTTCCGCGATGGCAGCAGGCGCAGATTTGACAGTGCAATCGACGCATAAAACGCTATCGGCTCTGACTCAAGCGTCAATGCTGCATGTTCAGGGTTCTCGAATTAATCGCGATCGCGTTTCTCGATCGCTCCAATTGGTTCAGTCTACTAGCCCAAATTATTTACTTCTTTCGTCTCTCGATGCTGCGCGCGCACAAATGGCAAGCCAGGGTAAAGCATTAATGACCCAAACGTTAGAGCTTGCCGATCGCGCCCGATCGCAACTTAAATCGGTTCTAAAACTCTTGCCTTCTCCAGGCTGTTTTGAAGTCGATCGAACTCGTGTCACAATCACCGTTTCTCATCTCGGTTTAGATGGCTTCACCGCAGATGAATTGCTGCAAACGTTCGGGGTTACGGCTGAATTTCCATCACTTCAGCATCTCACGTTCATTATCAGTTTAGGCAATACGCAAACGGATATCGATCGCTTAATCAAAGCGTGCGATCGTCTTCCGGTTCGTGATCCTATCGCTTCAATTTCAGGAAATGTCGAACACTCTGCTTTCTCGATTCCTCCGCTTTCTCCCCGTCAAGCGTTCTTTGCCTCGTCTCAGTTTGTATCGTTGGAGCAAGCGATCGACCAAATTAGTGCTGAATTAATTTGTCCCTACCCGCCTGGAATTCCGGTGCTGCTGCCGGGTGAGCGGATTACAAAGGACGCGATCGCGCTGCTGCAAACCGTTCTACAAGCAGGCGGATCGATCAGCGGATGCAGCGACCCGACTCTCAACCGATTAAAAGTCGTTTCCTGACCCACAATAGAAGTACGCCCTCCGCTGAGTTGTGTATGTCTTCTCCTCTCTGGTCTTATGTCACTCCTGGAATTCCTGATGAGTTATTCGAGAACTTACCCGGAATTCCCATGAGTCAGCGTGAAATTCGGCTCCTGCTGCTTTGTCAGCTTCGACTCAAAGCAAACTCCGTACTGTGGGATATCGGAGCCGGAACCGGAACGATTCCCGTAGAGGTCGGCTTACTGTGTCCCCAAGGTCAAATTGTGGCGATCGAGCGAGATGAAGAAGTCGCAACCCTGATACAACGGAACTGCGATCGCTTCGGAGTGAAAAACGTGGAAGTAATCGAGGGCAGCGCTCCAGAGTGTTTGAAAAGTCTGAAACGAATGCCCGATCGCGTTTGTATCGAAGGAGGTCGATCGATTAAAGAAATTCTGCGCGAAGTGTGGCGGCATCTCAAACCCCAAGGTCGAATTGTGGCGACTGCCGCCAACTTAGAGAATTTGTACAAAATTTCAGAAAGCTTTGCTGAACTTCATGCCCGTAATATTGAAGTCGTGCAGTCTGCGATGAATCGCCTTGAAACTCGTGGGACAAGTCAATCGTTTGTCGCCGTTG
>CAXTDB010000144.1:0-11513 GCA_964242045.1 uncultured Leptolyngbya sp.
TAGCTGCCGGGTATGTGCTGGGTGATCTCGATCGCGAAGAAGCCGAACGCTTTGAGCAACGCTTGGCGACTGATCCAGAGCTAGCCCAAGAAGTCAGCCGTCTTCGAGTTGTTCTAGAAGAAGTCCTTTACGGTCTCAACGAAGTCAATCCGCCCCAGCAACTTCGAGCTTCGATTCTTCAGTCTGTCCAGGCTTCAACACCGCCTCGATTCGCGCAGAGTGCAACGGTGAAGCAACTGACCTCAAGACGACAGGCTCGATCGTGGAGCAAAATCATGGGCAGCATTGCAGCTTTACTCATGCTGGCGTTGAGTGTGAATAACTATCAGTTGCGGCAGGAGTTGAGCCACACTCAGGAGGTCAGTGCCTTACTGCAACAGTCCCAAACCCGCCTTTTCTCACTCAAAGGACTGCAAACGGCAACGCAAGCTCAAGGAAGTTTTGTCGTCAACCTGGAGCAACAAAAAGGAGTCCTCGCAGTTCAGAATCTTCCAGCTCCGCCTGCTGGAAAAGTCTATCGACTTTGGGCAGTGGTGGATGGAGACAAGATTCCGTGCGGACGATTAAGCGTCAGTTCTCAAGGCACCGTACTAGAGAAATTTGCCATGCCTCCTGACTTTTATGAAGCGGGAATATCCGCGCTACTGGTTACTTTGGAGCCTTCTGAGTCGGCGCGGCAGCCCGTTGGACCCACGATAATGACGAGCCGCGTGTAGTCTATTCCATAATCGGAGCAACTCAACTTCCGAACATCGAGATGAAAGCATTAATGGAACGATTTGTACTGCTATTCAGAGAGGCTAAACAGGATGAATTCTAGCAACATTGATGTGGGTTTGACTCATATTGCGCTGCCTGTGTCGGATGTCGATCGCAGTCTCGAATTCTATGCTCAGTATGCTGGAATGCAGGTCGTTCACCGTCGCATTGATGCCGAAACCGGAGTGACAGTTGTCTGGCTCTCTGATCACACTCGTCCGTTTGCCATTGTTCTGATTCAAACAAAACCAGTCCAGCCCATCCTGTCTCCGCTGGCGCATCTTGGGGTTGGCTGTGAGAGTCGCGAATCGATAGATGTTCTCTGTGATCAGGCACGTCAAGCAGGTGTCTTATTACAAGAACCCAAAGATTCTGGATATCCTATTGGTTACTGGGCTTTTTTACGCGATCCCGATGGTCATACGCTCGAACTCTCGTACGGGCAAGAGATTGGCTTGACCGTGAAGGGCAGCGATCAGGTGATTAAGAAGTTGGAACAGCAAGCCCTAGAATGGCAGAAATCGGAATTCCAACGCTTGGAAGAATGCTTACTGCAACCAGAATTACGCCGATCTCCGCAAGATTTAGCGGCTCTGCTAGCGGATGACTTTATCGAGTTTGGCAGTTCAGGACGAATCTTTGATAAATCCCAAGCGATCGCAGTTCTGCAACACGAGTCTATCGATCAATTCACGCTCACAGATTTTCAAACCAAGGTGTTAGCAGCAGATGTCGTCTTGACGACTTACCAAGCAGTTCGGCAAGACTGTGAAACCGAGGAGACAAGCATCTCGTGTCATAGTTCAATCTGGAGATTTGTGAACGAGCAGTGGCAGGTTATCTTTCATCAAGGGACTGCACTGGAACGAGCATCGAGATCAGTCTAGTGCAGTCCATTTTCTAGATTGTCTTAATTTTTCAGCAGTTTGGCGATCGCTATAATCGGCGGTATGGCTCATGTCCTACAGCAGGAGTGAATTACATGATTGCTTTAGCCGGAGTCATCATTGACAGCAAGATTTATGAGAGTTCGGCATCGCTCGTGTACCGAGGCAGGAGCGTGGAAGATAATCGTGAAATCGTCATCAAACTGCTGAAGCAAGACTATCCTTCTCCTCAAGAACTGACCCGCTACCATCAGGAGTATGAAATTATTCGCTCTCTCAATCTAGAAGGTGTGGTCAAAGCATACAGTCAGCAAGCCTATCAACGCACGCTTGTCATTCTTTTAGAAGATTTTGGTGGGGAGTCTTTAGAGTACTGGATGCGGCAGCGTCCAGCAAGCTTCTGTCCTATGCCCTTGGCTGCGTTTCTTCAGCTTGCGATCGATCTGACAGACATTCTCGGCAAAATTCACGCTGCCAATATCATTCACAGAGATATCAACCCTGGAAATATTGTTCTGAATCCCGATACGGGTGTTGTTAAAGTGATTGACTTTGGGATCGCCACCCAATTCAATCGCACCAATCCCATATTCAAAAGCCCTTATGTGTTAGAGGGCACACTTGCCTACTTGTCTCCAGAACAAACTGGGCGGATGAACCGTGCGCTTGATTACCGCACCGATTTTTATTCACTCGGTGTAACGTTTTACCAATTGCTGACTGGACAGTTACCTTTTGCAACAACCGATATTCTGAAATTAGTCCACTGTCATACTGCTAAACAACCTGTTCCACCTCACGAACTGAAGGCAACAATTCCTAAGCCCATTTCAGACATTGTAATGAAACTGATGGCGAAGAACGCTGAAGATCGCTATCAGAGCGCTTGGGGAATCAAAGTAGATTTAGAAAGCTTGGCAGAACAATTAAAAGAAACCGAGCAAATTGGCAATATCCCACTCGCGCTGCACGATGTTTTCGATCAGTTTCACATTCCTCAAGGATTGTATGGACGGGAAGCAGAGATTGCAGCGTTATTGGCGGCTTTTGAGAGAGTAGCCACCAGAGGGAAGATTGATAAAATCTGCCGACCAGCCGAACGCATCAGCAATTCTGAACTCAACGTCGAAATGATGTTGGTGTCTGGCTATGTGGGAGTTGGCAAATCGGCGCTAGTGCAGGAACTTTACAAACCCACTACGGCAAAGCGCGGCTATTTCATATCTAGTAAGTTTGACCAGTTTCAGCGTAATATTCCCTACAGTGCGATCGCCCAGGCTCTACAAAAATTGGTGCGTCAATTGCTGAGTGAGCCAGAAGAACAGGTGCAACAGTGGCGATCACGCCTGCTCGCGGCATTAGGCAGCAACAGACAACTCATCATTGATGTGATTCCTGAAGTAGAACTCATTATCGGCAAGCAGCCGCCTGTACCAGAGGTTGGAACCACGGAAGCTCAAAATCGCTTCAATCGCGTCTTCCAGCAGATCATCCGAGTATTCTGCTCAAACGAGCATCCGCTCGTGATTTTTCTCGACGATTTACAGTGGGTAGATTCAGCAACTCTCAATTCGATTGAACTAATGATGCTCGATGAGCAAACCCAATCCCTATTTCTGATTGGAGCCTATCGAGATAATGAAGTGACTCCAACGCATCCACTGGTACTAACGCTGGAGCGATTGCGAAAACAAGGGGCAGTGCTTCAGGAAATCGTTCTGACACCCTTAACGCTAGAGCCGTTGAGTCAGTTGATTGCCGAAACGCTGCACCAAAATACTGACACCGTGTGTTCCTTAGCTAAGTTAGTGCTGCATAAAACTGAGGGCAATCCTTTCTTTGTCAACGAATTTTTGCGGATGCTGCATAGCGAAAAGCTGTTGACCTTTGATGCGGCACATTTAAGCTGGCAGTGGAACATGGCGCAGATTCAAGCCCAGAACATTACTGATGATGTGGTAGAGTTGCTACTGCTCAAGTTGCAGAAACTACCAGAGGGCACCCAGCGAATGCTCCGCTTGGCAGCTTGTGTCGGGGCTGAATTTGATTTAGAGACATTAACGATTGTTGACGAGAGGTCTTCTCAAGCGATCTCTGTGGACTTGCTAGCAGCAATTCAATCTGGGTTCATTCAGCCTCTCTCTGAATTAGATGAGAACTTGTTAGTTCAAGAGTATAAGTTTTTGCACGATCGCGCGCAGCAATCCGCCTATGACTTGATTGATGACTCGCACAAACAAGTGACTCACCTCCAAATTGGTCGCAATCTCCTCGAAAAAACGTTACTAGAACGAATATCAGAGCGGTTGTTTGAAATTGTCGATCATCTCAATTATGGAATTGAGCTTGTCACCGATCGAGCTGAACGAGATGAAATTGCCAGATTGAATTTAATGACGGGTCAGAAAGCAAAAGGGGCGATCGCCTACAGCATGGCTCAAAACTATTTAGCCACAGGCAGAGCATGGCTGGGAGCGTCTAGCTGGCAAACAAACTATGACTTAGCCTTAGATTTATATACAGAAACAACAGAAGTCGCGTACTTGTGTGGCGATTTTGAACAGGTGGAATGTTGGGCAGAGATCGTTCTGCAAGAAGCCAAAACAGTTCTCGATACCGTAAAAGTCTACGAGGTCAAAATGCAGACCAATATAGCGCAAGGTGAGCAATCGAAAACAATTAATACTGCGTTGCAAGTTTTACAGAAACTTGGAATCAATTTTCCTGAAAATCCAACTCAGTCCGATGTTCAGCTTGAACTTGATGCAATTGCATTTCTCTTAAGTCAGAAACCAATCGAGGATTTAATTTATTTATCAGAAATGTCTGAGCCAGGCAGACTGGCAGCAATGCGAATCCTATCAAGCACTATAATTGCCGCCCTAATTGCGGCTCCTGATTTAGTGCCCCTACTTGTGTCTCAACAGGTAATGCTATCTATCCGATATGGCAATACATCCATATCTCCTTTCGCATATGCCAACTTTGGATTCGTTCTGTGTGGGATAGCTGGAAATATAGAGCTTGGTTATGAATTTGGACAGCTTGCGCTAGGGCAGTTATCACAGCCTCACGCCTGGCCATTTAAAGCTAAAACATTGTTGTTCGTCAATATTTTCATTATTCATTGGAAAGAACATATTAAAACAACATCGAAGCTATTCCTGGAAGGTTATCAAATCGGACTTGAAGCTGGGGACTTAGAGTTTGCTGCTTATTGCGTTCACTCTTACTGCTTCCACTGCTGTGTTGTTGGGAAGGAACTTGGGAAGGTTGAACGCGAGATGAGGAGGTACAACGAAGCAATCCGGCAAATTAACCAGAAGACTGTACTTGCCTGGAACAAGATATTTCACCAGTTTGTGTTAAATCTGATGGGATTCTCGATCGATCCAACTCATTTGATTGGTGAATCCTACAACGAGGAGAATGAATTGCCACATCACCAAGCTGGAAGTGATGGAACTGCAATCTTTGAGGTCTATTTCAACAAACTTCTCTTATGCTATCTATTTTCTAAGTACACTCAGGCAGTTGAAAATGCAGCCCTAGCAAAACATTATTTGATTTGCGTCACACCGACATTCATCGTCCCATTGTACTACTTTTACACCTCTTTGTCTGAGCTTGCAACCTACTATGGGAGTGGCACTCAAGCACAGGAGGGAATCCTGGAAAAGATTGCGATTAGCCAGGAGAAAATGAAGCAGTGGGCACATTACGCACCGATGAATTATTTGCATAAATATTATTTAATCGAGGCAGAGAAAGCACGAATTTTGGGTCAGTTACTTGAAGCAGAAGAGTTCTATGAACAAGCCATTCAAGGTGCTAGAGAGAATGAGTATCTTCAAGAAGAAGCCTTAGCTTATGAATTAGCCGCCAAGTTTTACTTATCTCGTGGCAGAGAAAAGTTCGCACAAACCTATATGAAAGAAGCGCACTACTGCTATGAACGTTGGGGAGCAATGGCAAAAGTCAAAGATTTAGAAACTCGCTACCCACAGTTCTTTCCTCAGCCCTTGGGTGTGGGGCATACGACAATTCACACCCCTTCTGGAACCACCGCTAGTCGCGCAGACAGTGCTTTCGATCTAGCAACCGTGATGAAAGCATCCCAGGCAATTTCGAGTGAAATTGAACTAGATCGGTTGCTCAACTCCTTGATGAAGATTTTAATCGAGAATGCTGGCGCACAAATCGGATTTCTGATTTTGGAAAACTCAGGAGAATGGGCGATCGAGGCTTCTAGCGAACTCAATAATAGTAAAAACGTCTGGGCTACACAAGTGCTGCAATCGATTCCAATGGCAAATCGACTGCCTGAATCAATTATTCAGTATGTGATTCGGACTCATGAATCTGTCATCTTAAATGACGCAATTCATGAAGGTAATTTTATCAATGAGCCATATATTCAACGTAATCAGACTCAATCAATCTTATGTTTACCGCTGCTGAATCAAAGTAAGCTCGTCGGCGTGTTATATCTGGAAAATCAATTAGCGGCCGGGGCATTTACACCTGATCGATCGCAAGTTCTACATCTACTATCGACTCAAGCAGCGATCTCGATCGAAAATGCCAAGCACTACTCAGAGCTTCGCGCCAATGAAAGCAGAACGGCTCAATTTCTAGAAGCTGTTCCAGTGGCAATTGCAGTATTAGATGTGTCGGGCCGCCCCTACTACGTCAATCAACGGAGAATTCAGTTAGTAGGTAAAGGGATTGATCCTTCTGTGACACCAGAACAATTCGCAGAGGTTTATCAATTCTATCGGGCGGGAACGGATCAAAAATATCCTGTTGAGAAACTGCCAATCATCCGGGCGTTGAACGGCGAACGCACCGCAGTTGACGATATGGAAATTCGCCGAAACGACGCAACCATTCCAGTTGAGGCTTGGGGAACTCCAGTCTTTGACGAACAGGGTAATGTAGCTTATGCGATCGTCGCCTTTCAAGACATCACAGAGCGGAGACAAGCAGAGCGACTGCTAGCCGATTACAACCGCACCTTAGAGCAACAGGTTGCAGAACGAACAGCGGCTTTACAGAAAAGCGAAGCAGCACTGCGCGGTGTCTACGACGAGCTTCGCCTACGAGAACAGGAATTAAAGCTGATTACCGACGCTTTACCCGCTCTCATCAGCTATGTGGATATCAATCAGCGTTATCAGTTTGTCAATCGGACCTATGAGGTGTGGTTTAACCGTAGTCGAGATGAAATTCTAGGTCAGTCTGTGCGTGAACATCTGGGTGAGACGACTTATGCGATCGCAGAGCCACATATTCAATGCGCACAAGCTGGTCAGATGACAACCTATGAGGCAGAAATTCACTCCCCACTGGGCAAGAAGTATCTTAAAGCTACTTACATCCCCGATTTTGGTTCTGATGGTCAAGTGAGAGGACACTATGCGTTGGTTACAGACATTAGCGATCAAAAACGGGCTGAAGAAGCTTCCATGTTGGAGGAACGCAACCGCATGGCACGAGAAATTCACGATACCTTAGCGCAAGCCTTTACAGGCATTCTGCTCCAAGTCGGAGCGGCAACGCAAGTGTTAGCGGATGATTTAGAAGCAACACAGGCACACCTAGACATCGTTGATGAGCTGGCACGAATCGGACTGGCTGAAGCGCGTCGATCAGTGTCGGCACTTCGTCCCCAGCTATTGGAAGATGGCAGTTTGCCGAACGCCTTGTATCGTCTGGTGACTCAGATGACAGATGCGACTGATACCGCTTTGAGCTACGAAACCAAAGGTGCAGCCTACTCCTTGCCTGCCAAGGTTGAGAATAACTTACTCCGGATTGGACAGGAAGCCTTGACCAATGCTATCCGACACGCGGATGCTAGCGAAATTCGGGTTGAGTTGGTGTATGCCAATACCCAATGTCTCTTGTGCGTTCGAGATGATGGACGAGGTTTTGGGGTGGGTAGCATTCCGTCCGTTAGCGGATTTGGATTGCTGGGGATGAGCGAGCGAGCAGACAATATTGGGGCACAACTGACCATCGGCAGCCAACCGGGGCAAGGCACAGAAATTGTTGTCGTTGTCGATCGAGAGAGGGAATCATGATGAATCCATTCACTCCGATTCGGGTTCTGATCGCGGATGATCATGCCATTGTCAGGCAAGGATTGGCAGCGATCATTGATCGCGATCTAGAAATGACGATGATTTCTCAAGCGGAAGATGGGCAGCAGGCGATCGACCTGTTTCGGGAACATCAACCCGATGTGACGCTGATGGATTTACGCATGCCACAGATGGGTGGCGTTGAAGCCATTGCGGCGATTTGTGCTGAATTTAAACAGGCTCGGATTATGGTGCTAACCACTTACGATAGCGATGAAGATATCTATCGTGGATTGCAGGCAGGTGCTCAAGGCTATTTGCTCAAGGATGCGAAGCCCAATGAATTGCTAAATGCGATCCGCACAGTTCATAGCGGTCAGAAGTATATCCCGCCAGACGTGGGGGCGAAGCTGGTGCAGCGGATGAGCAATCCAGAACTGAGCGATCGAGAGCGAGAGGTACTCCGTTTGATAGCGCAGGGAATGAGTAATTTAGAGATTGGCACAGTTTTGAATATTGGTGAAAGCACCGTCAAATCTCATGTGAACCGGATTTTAAGTAAGTTGGGAGTGAACGATCGCACTCAAGCCGTCATTGTTTCCGTTAAACGTGGGATTGTCAGTTTATAAACTGTACTCCAGGTTGAGTTTGGATTCCAACTTGAGTTGGAGCAATGCTTCTATGTTGAGATGGATTGATGAATCCATCATTTTGATGAGCCAAAGTGTCAACTCTGAGTGGACGACAAGAACTTAGTAATTATCTACATTGAGTTCAGTCAGGCACAAACAAGCACTTGTTCAGCAGATGGCAGCAGAGTAACTGATTTCTCAAAAAACAATTAGACAAGGAGAACGATCGTGACTCGATTAGATGGAATCGTACTGCAACCGGATCAAGGCAACTCATATTGGATGCTGGGTGATTTGCATACATTCAAGGCAGTTAGCGAAGAAACCGATGGTCGTTACACGCTTTTTGAACTGGTGCTTCAGCCCCAACACGGCACACCTTTACACGTTCAGAGCCGAGAAGCAGAAGCATTCTTCATCGAAGCAGGAGAAGTCGAGTTTCAGCTTGACGATCGCACTGTTGTTGCGACCCCAGGAATGTTCTTGCACTCCCCGCTTGGTCAACTTCACAAGTTTACCAATGTCAGTTCACAGCCTGCCAAAATGCTCTGCTGGGCAATCCCCGCTGGGATTGAGAAATTCTTTGCCGCGGCCGGGACAAAAGTCGAAGATCTCAATGCGCCGCCGCCACCGGTTACGCCTGCGGATCTAGAGAAAGTAATGAAGCTCGCGCCTCAGTACGGCATTACCATTCTGCCGCCACCCGATTCCGCTCAACTCTCGGATTCGGTTAACTTCTAGACGAGAAAACTCCAGTGAGTCATGATCATGATCGCAGTTCATTATCCATCCCCCCTTCAACCCAAGATCATAGACAAGGTGGCTTGGATGTCACGGTCGCGTTGGTGATGTATGGGGACTATCAATGTGTTCAAAGTGCTGACGTTTATCGGCTGATTAAGGCCATTCAGCAACTGTCTAAAGTTTCTTGGGGAGAAAGTGACCTGTGCTTTATCTTCCGTCATTTTCCCCAGAGCAAGCGCCATCCTCATGCTCAACGGGCAGCGGAAGCAGCGGAAGCCGCCGCTACCCAAGGTCAATTTTGGTCAATGCATGATAGTTTGTTCGCCCACCAACAAGCGTTGGGCAATGGCTATCTGGTGGAGTATGCCAATCATTTAGGACTCGACATCTCCCATTTTTTGCAAGACATGTCCAAACAAGTGCATGTCGATCGCATCAATAAAGATATCGAAAGTGGACAACACAGTGGCGTAACGGATGCACCAGCGTTGTTTATCAATGGTACTCGGTATCGCGATCTCTGGAACATCGATCGATTGATGGCAGCTATTGTCACTGTAAGCGATTAAGTTTCCTCGTCCTCAACCTCAAATCATTTACTTGTTCGTAATTGGGGAATGCACCGCTACCGTCTTAGCGGAACACGAAGTCTAAGCAATTCACAGGGTGTAATGCAAAAGATCACTCAAAGGCTGTGTTTTGCCACCCATACTTTGATCAAGCAATTATGGAGTACAAATATTTATGGATCGCCAAACTGCGTTTATTCTGATTCATGGCTCTTGGCATGGTGCCTGGTGCTATGAGAAAGTCGCTAACATTCTCACCCAACAGGGTTATCTGACGATCACCAACGATTTACCCGGTCGAGGCTTGTCTGCCCAGTTTCCAACGTCCTATTTCCAGCGTCCGCTGACGCTACCAGGAGCATTCAATACGGAACCTTCACCACTTGCTGCAATTACTCTCGATGACTGTGTGCAGCAAGTGGTGAGAACGATCGAGGGAGTCACCCGCTTAGGAAAAAAAGTAGTCCTAGTGGGGCACAGTTCAGCAGGGATCGTACTCAATGCGGTTGGTGAAAAGCTGGGTCACAAGCAGATCGATCGATTAATCTATCTGACTGCCTTTATGCCACCCTCTAATTTCTCCCTGACCAATATTCTCGCTCGATCAAGTGAGGCTGAGAGCGAATACCTCCCGCTCTTCTTAGCCGATCCCGCTCAAGTAGGTGCACTCCGCATCGATCCGCATTCGGGAGATCCCACCTATCGATCCCTTGTGAAATTAGTATTTTATGAGGATGTGAGCACAACAGATTTTCAGGCGGTCTCCAACTTCCTGACTCCTGACGATCCAGCCCAACCTTTTAATGCCCTAGTACCGCTCTCATCGCAAATGTGGGGGCGTATTCCGCGCACCTACATCAAGTGTACTGAAGATCGGGCAATTCACCTGTCTACCCAGGCTCAAATGATTGCGGATGCCGATATGTTTACTCCCGACAATCTAACGCAGGTTATTTCCCTAACTTCCAGTCATTCGCCCTTCTTTTCTCAGCCAGAAAAGCTGGCTGAAGTCTTAGTGGGATCGATCAAAAAAACCTAAAATCCAGCGTTAGACGAGCATTCCGCAGAACAACGCAAGACACAATTTAAGCCTTTGAGGAACACGATCACCGCTTCACACAGGGAAGCTCAAGCGCTGTGTTGCATTGGCAAAGATAACCCAGAAGGAAAATGTCATGACTCAATATGATTACATTGTAATTGGTGCAGGCTCAGCAGGCTGCGTCGTTGCCAACCGTTTGACCGAAGATCCTGAAACAACTGTGTTGTTGCTCGAAGCCGGCAACCCAGAAACCAAACCAGAAATTCAAATTCCGGCAGAATGCGTTAAGCTAATTGGCTCAGAGGTGGACTGGGGCTATTTTTCTGAACCAGAACCGTACCTGAACGATCGCAAAATGTTTTGTTCCCATGGGAAGGTCTTGGGGGGCAGCAGTTCGATTAATTTCATGACTTACATTCGGGGCAATCAGCAGGACTACGATCGCTGGCAAGAACTCGGCAATCCGGGCTGGGGTTATCAGGATCTCTTACCCTATTTCAAGAAATCCGAAAATCAGCAACGCGGCGCATCTGGGTTTCACGGGACTGATGGAGAGTTGAGCGTGAGCGATCTGATTGCTCCTGCTGCGATTTCTCAACGATTTATAGACGCAGCAATAGCATTGGGCTATGACTACAATCCTGATTTCAACGGGATGCAGCAGGAAGGGGTAGGTTCCTATCAGTTCACCATCAAGGAGGGTAAACGACACAGTGCTGCGGCTGCCTTCTTGGTGCCCATTCTCCAGCGTCCCAATTTGACTGTAACAACTGGGGCGTTGGTCGTTCGATTGT
>CAXTDB010000145.1:0-2545 GCA_964242045.1 uncultured Leptolyngbya sp.
TCCAAGCGGCAGAACTTAGTCTCTCATTTGTCACTCCCTTTTTTCAATTTGGTATCAGCTTCAGCCGAGGAATCCCGACGAGCAGGACTCAGCGGGCTAGTGACGAGACTCATCCCGCATTACGCTCAAGCGGAGGAACTTCTAGATCGGTCGTTCCAAATGCCTCAGCGAGTTCTTCAAGAGAACAGCCCAACATCTCACAAAATATCTTCGTTTGTCGTGGATTGAGACGCGGGAATCCCCGCTGTGTTTCCCATCCGCTAGCGGTTTGATGGCTAATACCAAGGGCGTTAGCCAAATCTGCTTGGCTAATTTTCCTCTTACGGCGCTTAAGTAGAAGCCAATCACCGAAATCCATAGAAAGCTCTAGCCTCTTCTGAGATCATGCCTGTTGCATAGAATAACTCAAACTTCTATCTAGCGGGCAGATTCTAATCGGAAAGAATTTCCTTCTTCTAGCGTACTGGAAAATTTAAAGGAAGTCTAAGCTTTCTGATCCACTGGTAACAGCCTATTTTTCTAAAAAATTCTCGCTATGTGGATCATAGGGAAAAATAAAGTGCTATCGCAACATCCGGGTGAACTTTACAAATCACAAGTCATGAAAATCAAACAACTAGCGCTGATCGCCCTAGCATTCCGTGCAGTTGCACTCACGGATGATGCAACAGTCGCCAATTCAGTTGTGGGCGAGAATCTGTTGTTGATCGAAGCGTGGATTCAGATCCCCAGCTCGTGGTAACGCCTATTGTTTGTAATATGAGAAGGAAATCGATTGCTCTTAGGTTATATCTACAGGCTGATCCAGCAAAAATGGCTAAAATGCTTATAATCTAGACGCTCTAAAGCGCTCGTTGCATTGCTCACACTAGGTGTTCAAAGGTCCATGACCAATACTGCCTACCAGCCTCAATCGATCGACACCAGCATCGACAGCGATCGCTTCTTTTTCAAGTTGCTGCGACAGCGTTCTTCGTTGCAGCGGCTCAAGATGTCGGCGGACATGATGCAATCGGCAAGACAGCTTTCGCTCTTAAGTTTACGCTCGCGCTTCTTAGATCTACCACCAGAAGAATTTGCGCGGAAAGTCGCAATTGCTTGGTTGCAGGAGGATTGCCCCCTGAACTTCACTCCATCCCTAAACGAAATGACCTGGATTCAAGATTCGACTGGAATTGCGGCACGACTTCATACGATCCTAACTCGCTTAGGAATTCCCTATTACATTACGGGAGGAGTTGCCGCGATCGCCTACGGGGAACCCAGAACGACGCGAGACCTCGATATTGTGCTGGAAATTGCACCAGCGGATATCGATCGTTTGGTTGCTGTATTGGAGGCAGAAGGCTTCTATGTTCCTGGCGTAGAAGATGTTAGAGACGGCAGAATGACGACGCTCGGCGTAACGGATATCGAGAGCATTTCCCGGGGGGATTTGGTGTTATCCGGTTCTGAGAGCTTCGATCAGGTCAAGTTTGAGCGAATCCGCACGATCGACTTTCCCGGCGTTGGAGCGCTCAACTTTGCCTCGCCCGAAGACGTGATTTTGAATAAGCTGCGTTGGGGACGGCAGAGCCAATCCGAAAAGCAGTGGCGTGACGTTCTTGGAATTCTAAAGGTACAAGGAGAGACACTTGACTTTGATTACCTAAAATTGTGGGGGATGCGTCTCGATTTAGCAGAACTGCTCGATCGTGCAATTCAAGAGGCAGGACTTTAATCGTCCACTGCTTCTTCTCAAATAAGTTAAAGCGAACTTTTGGTCTCAGCTCAGAATAAACAATAGAAGAGAAGCTTAAAAACGAACGATGGAATCGAGTGCGATGAATCTGATCCTGCTTCCCACAGACATCTTTAAACTCGTGACGCTTCTAGGCGCGATGGGCTTTCAGTACGGTGGGCAAGACAAAGAAATCGATACGGATAATCTGTTCGGCGACCGCGAATGCTATCGCGGTTGGATGATCGAGCAGTTTCCTGGATTAAAGCTCTATCATCTTGAGAGTGGACACTGGTGGTTTGCCGAGAATGATGAGTTTCCCGTCGAAGCAGTCAAGCGCATATTAGGCGCTACTTGACAGCACCATCAACACAGATTAACACTTGGAGAGTCACAATGCCGCTCCTTGATCATTTCCGTCCACCGCTTAGCACCAGACGACACTGGCATAGCTTTCATAACGCCTGGTCATCGACCCTCAAAACTAAGTTAAATCGAATTCTGCCAGAGGGATACTTTGCAGAAGCAAACGTCCAGTTTGGAATTGAGATTGATGTCGCAGTCCAAGAGCAAGTTCCTGCTGCTCGATCCAATGCAGCCTGGATGCCAAAGTCACCGACGCTAACCGTTCCGTTTCAGCCAACCACAGACACGATCGAAGTTCTGGTTTTTAGCACTCGCGAAGGTCCGATTCTCGTGGGTGCGATCGGACTCGTCTCGCCTGCTAATAAAGATCGCTCAACTTCAAAAGATGCGTTTGTATCGAAGTGTGAAACCTATCTTAATCAAGGTGTAGGGCTGGTGATTGTCGATGTGGTGACGACC
>CAXTDB010000145.1:2555-11478 GCA_964242045.1 uncultured Leptolyngbya sp.
CTGAGCGCGAACCTACACAGTGAGCTGATGCAGCGCGTTGCAATGGAGCCAGCAACCTTCTCGCCACTGTACGCTACCGCCTATCGAGCTGTGGATCAGAATGGAGATCCAGTCTTAGAGATTTGGCAGGAAGAACTCTTCATTGATGCCGCGCTTCCGACGCTGCCACTTTGGTTGAAGGGAGGGCTTTGTCTGCCGGTCGAGCTTGAAAAGACGTATGAGCAAACTCGAATCGACAGTCGGCTTTAATGTGAGTAAAGCGGCGCGTTTGTCCTAGCGCGATCGCAGTCGTTTCACTTTTCACGCGGTTCTGACCACCATGAATAACTTCTACAGAATCGAAATCCCAATGCCGCCAATACTCTTAGAAATGGCAGGTGTTTCCGTCGAGTCACGCTATATCGGAATGTATTATCAATCGACTAATCCCATCTGGACGGATGGGAGAACACTCAGAACATTCAGTTTCTACGCTTGCTGGAATCCACTCATTCAGCATCCAGCCATATCGTTCCCACTCCGAATGGCGATCAACCTCGACAGTACTAGGCAAGATAGCGATGATGAATACGACGAACCGGGACTTGGAAGCGATGATTGCTCACCGACCCACCTGATTGTCTGCGATCGTGTCGAGCAAACGATGGCGATCGCAGCCTGGAAATCAGGACACCAATTTTTGAAGGCACAGCATCCACCCCGACCTCCGGCAACGCCTGAAGAAATAGAAGCAGAACGGAAAGCCGTTTTAGCGTTGATGAAAACGCTGGACTGGAAGCCCACCGTAGAAGAAATGAATCAACGCGGAATGTTTGAAATGTTCTCGCAACCTGATGCTAAGTTAATTCATCAGCGCGATGAAATAATTGCCTTTCTCGATCGTCATCTAGACCCGGAAATTCGTCAGTGGTTAAGACAGTGTGGTGCCGATTGAATTAAACTCAGCGAGACTGATTTTTATAATTTCTGGAATACTTCCATGCAATCTATTCCTGATCCCATTCTGATTCCACGCCCCATTGAAACTCGACTACCCAGAGTTGAGCCTGCTCCACCTGTGGATTTGCAATCGTCTCGCATCGATGAATGGCTCATGGCAAAGTCGATCGCTGAGAACAGCAAACGAGCTTACCGTCAAGACTTAAAAGCGTTTACCGACTGGACAAACGCACCGTGGGCGATGGTGAGTCCTCGAATGGTCGCCCTGTTCAAAGACCACCTCCTGCGCGAAAAGCAGGGTCAACGAGTCCTGTCGGATGCAAGCGTCCGTCGCATCTTGGGCACGCTGAAAAACTTTATGGGGTGGATGACGCGATCGCGCTACCTCGACTTTGATCCCACATTAGAAGTCGATCTGCCCAAGCTACCAGAGCCAGAAGCAAGAAATCTTTCAGCTAAAACCGTTGAAGAAATTCTTGCAGCAGTCCTCTCAGAAACGACGCTGCCGGAACGTAACCTAGCAATTCTGCTGATCTTACTCCACGGATTTCGAGCCAGTGAGGTGTGTGCGTTGAATATGGAGGATTACGTCGATCGCACTCGGCTGCGAGTCCGCAAAGCTAAATCGGACAGTAAAGGCATGGTTCCGCTTAACCGGGAAGCGCGAGAAGTCCTCGATCGCTATTTGGAATGGTGCAAAGCGCAAGGACAAGCGATGAGTCCAGAAAGCCCGATGTTTGTGTCTTATTCTCGACAGAATGCAGGAGCGCGGCTCACGTATGGAGGCATTCGGACCCTGATCGACAAATTGCGTGAGCGCACTGGAGTTGATTTCACCTCACATCAGGGGCGACATACGTTTGGAACCAATCACGTTCTGATGGGAATGAATCCACACCACGTCATGACGATCATGCGTCAGAAAAACCCGATCAACTTCCGCAGATACACTAAAGCCGCAGAACAAGCCGCAGCAGAGAGCGAATTTTACAGGTTTGAGGAATAACCGTTCAGACGTGTCAGTATAAGTCGGAAGTACAATCTGGATGATTGAGAGACGCACTCTGCCTTGGTCAATCCCTTTTCATCTGTCGATCGATCACGGAACTGAAGTTGATTCACAGGATGTTCATCGTATCCAGCTTTCCCTTGACCTAACAGCCTCTGAGATTGAGACTGTTCAAGCTTTTGTGCCTTGCACTCCATCCGGTTCATTATTGACTGCCGATATAGGCGGAGTCAGTGACCCTTTTACAGGGAAACACGGGGCACGAACTCAGGGGGAAGCCGCCTTCTCAATAGAGACGCAATGCTTAAGGTCGCGCGGTCGAATGATTTAGATCCGGACTCGATCTGTTTTGACATGATCAGGTGAAATGCTTGCAGAGCAGAAGTTACAGCTTTTATGAGTAGAACAGTGCTGAAAGTTTGAACTCCTGAAACTGGCTTACAGTACGAATTTTAGAAATGACAGAGCGAAATAGGTTCACTAACCGAGCATCTAGATATTGAAGACTCTATGCGACGCTAGAAATTTTAACAGGTAGCTCTTCAAAAGGCACGTTCACTGCGGATGCAAATTTTACCCACTGCTGAATCGTTAGCGATGGTTCAACATGCCCCTTCTCCCATTTCCGCAAAGTTGACACGCAAACATCGATCGCAACCGCCAATTTTTCCTGGCTTAATCCCGCATCCTCCCTCATTTTACGTATCCAATGAATTTCGGATTGAGTTGCGATCGTCATGGCTCCACAAATCTCAGCAGGTGTAAACAACACTTAGAAAGTGTCTACACAGATTATCTGTGCATTTCTATTTATATGGCAACTTTTTAAATCTTTTTTGTGATCCACGAGGTTATCCCTACGATATACAGGGACTCTCTAATAGTGGATCATACCGCTACAAAGTAACGGTATTTCTTCAGAAGTGTATAGGGGGATTCAAGATAGAGCTTTGAGATAGGGGAGTTTCAGAACTACTTTCTAGAAATACACAATTTCCTGAGTAATCCTTGAACCATAGGACATCAAACTCCATTGTTTTAGAAACAATGGATAAGATAGGTAGAGCATAGCGCTTTTGCCTAATGCAGTAATCCCTCTAGCTCATTGAGCAATTTCTCTAGCTTTTGCCGCTTCTTGGCATCTTCCCAAATCTTGGCTCGTTTAATCTGTTTAGGAATGCTTAAAAGCCTCTCAGAGAGGTCAAGTGGTTTTTGCTCGTCTCGTGCTTCTATTTGAGGTTGCAGCGTTGACTTCACCTTAGAGCGAATTTTGTCGAGCGATAATCCTTGCTCGATAACTTCTTGTGTTAGCCGCATTCGCAGCTCTCTTGCTGCATCTTCTTCTAGGTCTAAAGTTTTGCCAGAAATTCTTTTCAACTCAAGTACTTTGCTTCCTGCCAACCCTTCAGTCCGAATCACAGACTGCAAATCTTCCGGCAGGTTCAGCAATGGAAACACATTACTGTTAATGGAAACTGGATTAAGCTGCTTACTTAGAATGACTTCCAGAATGAGGCGCTCAGATTCTAAAGCACAAACTCTTTGAATCCATTCCTGCTGAGTGCTTTGATCTGCGATCGCGATATCTTCCAGTTCTGCAATCTCGCCGGAGCGTCGTAATCGCTGAATAATTGCATTTAGAAGATTTGGAATTGAGTCAATCTGCTCTTTCAATTGCGGTTGACGCATCACCATCAGCTTGACCAAACCATTAGCAAGATCAAAAGGATGAAGTTTTTCAGATTGTAGGCTGGTTGTCAGTTGACGATCGAAGATTGCAGCTTTATCTAAATTATCCAGCGCGTCTTGCGTTAAGAAAACGGCTCGTAGTGTTGTCAGATTTGCTTTTGGTGCAGAACGCCAGCGCAGTTCACCGTCAAACAACTTGTACCAGCCTTCAGCTTGAGGAATCAGAATGATGGGAGATTGCTGTCCTTCCTCACGTAAGCTCTTTGCGCGAGCTTGAATGACAGTGGGTGGAAAAACAGTTCGGGGTTGATCTGGGTCTGGTTGGATTTGCTCAAGTGCAATAAGGTGTTCTCCGCCCTGTTGAGCGAGTTGCTGACCTAATTCCTGAATCTGAGCTTCTAATGCTGTTTTGACATCCGAATTAAGTTCTTGCGCTCTAAGTTTTCGCAACTCGTCTTCTAGCTCCTCCACCTTGTCTTGAAGTTGTAGCACTTCTTGGTTTTGAGAAGCGGGTGCAAACATTTGAGAAATTGAAGCGGGTTTCTTAGCAGCCATAACTCTACTCCGTAATTAATTTTTCTACAGCATCGACAACAGGACGAAAGTCTTCAATAAAAGGACAATTAGGACGATATAAATGAAGCGGCAGCCCTGCACCTGAAGCCCAGAGATAATAGCTAGATTCGCGAATGAGCGGGAAACACCGGATGCCCATTTGTTCAATTTGAAAAGGCAAGGTTTCTTCAGGCGGAATTTTTTTATTCGGTTTACCTTGCTTTGTTAAGCCTAAAAGATTGCGGTGAATCGCTTCTTCTGCGATATCAACTCGTGACGGAACGAATCCCAAAATTTCTGGGCGGGGTTTTAGACGCAGTTCTCGAATCTTCTCGTTGTACCAGTTGAGCAGGTCAACGAATGAACCAGTGTCTTTATATTCAGGCTTGATGGGAGCAAGGAGGTGGGTGCAGGCAGCCAAAGCGAGTAAGCCCATCGTGTCGAGCGAAGCAGGGGTATCTAAAATAATCAAATCGCTGTCTAATGGATGGTCTTCCAGGCGATCGGCTAAAGTTTGGGATTTACGTTCAGAGTTGTTAATCTCTGTCACACTTTCTCTTAATGGAGCGCCTCCTTGAATTGCCCAAATATTTGGAACGTGGTCTGACCACAATGGCACAAAGGGGTATTCGCCATTAAAATCTTTTCTCAAGACTGCCGAAAGCGATCGCTCAGGTATCGATCGGGGGAGTCTCGCAAACGTCTGAATCGAGCCGTTACTGTCTAGCTCCATCAGCGTCACCTTATAACCTCTTACCCCAATTCCGTAGGCAAGATGTACTGCTGCTGTAGTCTTTCCGCTTCCGCCTGCGTTGCTGAGGATGGCAAGGCGGATTTGTCGCTTCGCTGCCTTTTTTTTCTTCATTCCAATACAAGCATTTCTGAACTGCACTAGCGACACTAACGTTAGTGTCGATTGATGATGTCTAGCCCAACACTGACGTTAGTGTCGCTTAGAATTTTACTGGTAGTTTGTTGATTTGAGTTGCAAAATTGAAATCTTTTTAGCGCTTCAACCTAATTCTTTCATCTGCTCTAGGCGCTCCTGTTCCTCGCGTAGCCACTTCTTAAGTGTGGCTTCTGAGGGGAGGGCAATCAGATAGCGAGAGACAAAAAGCTGATTGTCGAGTCCAGTGGTTGCATATCGAACTGATTCTGCATCGCGATCGGCACACAAAATCAGCCCAACTGGAGGATTTTCGTTTGGGTAAGCAACATTTTCTTTGAGGTAATTGAGGTAGAAATTCATTTGTCCAGCGTAGTCGTGTCTGAATTTACCAAGCTTAAGGTCGATCGCGATTAGGCACTGGAGCGCAGAAGATCCAAAAAATGATGCTCGCTTTTAACGGTCATACGAAACTGCCGCTCAACGAAGCAAAAGTCCCGTCCTAATTCCTGCATAAATTCCTGAAGATGATCGATCAGGGCTTGCTCTAAATCAGTTTCAGTATAGGTAGGACGTTCTGCCAACCCCAAAAATTCCAGGATGTATGGGTCGCGAATCAGAGTTTGGGGCGTGTCAATCAGTCGCCCTTCTTGAGAGAGGGTGAGAACTGCATCTTTGTTCTTAGATAAGCCAATTCGCTCGTAAAGCATATTATTCATCTGTCGCTTCATTTCGCGAAGTGACCAGTTACTCTTTACAGTTTCCAATTCGTAGAAAGTTCGCTTGAGACGATCGCTAATTCGAGACAGTTCCAAGAGATGCGACCAGGATAGAGTGGTGAAAAGTTTTTGATAATACTCCGCGTTCTGCCATGGCAAGGGCGGTTCCATCATTGCGCGATCGCGCAATGATGGAAAAAATAAAAGTTCTGTTAGCGAGATTTCAATGGAGGCAAGATCTGCCTCAGTACTGTTTAATCTCAATTCGCCAGACACCGTCTGGTAAATCTCAGTCGGTGTGAGCCTAGCGAAGGACATTAATTTAGGCAAAATCGCTTCTTCTGCAAGATGGGGATATGTTAGAGCAAACTGCCGGAAATTTCTCAGGTTGCTGACTGCAAAACCTGAAATGTTTCGTTTCTTCAGATCCTTCGCTAAGGTTTCAAGGAGTTGAGTGCCATAAGCGGCACGATCGACCCCATTTTGCTCGTACTCAATCATGTAGGCACCGATCAACCAATTCCGAAGAGTGAGCGTTTGGTTAATTGCGCGAGCGACGGCAATCTGGCTAAAACCGTTAATGTAGCGAATTCCGGCTAAGAGGCGATCGTACTCCACTCGTCAAGTCCTTCAATCTATTAAATCGGTCAAACGATACTACCATGCTTGCTTTTTGAGCCAGGTAGGGGCAAAAAGATGATAAAAGTGATCGCTTACGTAGACATGAACCTATTTCAGAACCTCATTTTAGGAGGTGGAGATGTTAAAGCCTTCCAGATTCGCTCCTGCCCATGCGATCGCTTCTGCCATCAAAATTGGATCGCCCGAATTGAGAAATCCCTGCATTTTGGCAACGAGTATAGAGCTACAAAGCTTACACTCGCTCTGTGCTTGAGCGGCTTCCTGTCTTGCCTCTGATTGTACCCGCAAGACTGCGAGTGCTTGTTGAATTGCTTGCACCTGATCCATTGAGTCAGAATCGTCCTGCTTGGGGGAATTACTATCTAAATGAGCCAGACTTGAACCGCGTGAATGGCTAGGATCATTACTAGAAGCGTTATTACTATCTAGAGCAGGTAATAAGCTTGTAGTATTTTCTTCAACTTCTAAAGCGTTTTCCGCTCTGGATTGAGTGTCTTCTTCCTCAAATTCTTCAGAAGTTTCATCAGGTTGAATTAGATAGTTCGGATGCCAGATATCTCGATGACGATAAAGCGAGCCTCCCCCAACTTTATGATTCAATAAAGCTTTAAATCGAGCAGTTGCATTAGAAGGCAGTGTTCCAGATTCTAAAAGATCAGCGATCGCACTTCTAATTCGATCGCGTGTTGCCTCTAATCGCTGTTGATTCCAAGTCGGGACCTTCTCGATTGCAGCCTCTAGCGATTGAGAAGGAGCTTTGAATTTTCTGCTTTGATCGCCGTAGTGAAAATAGTGGCTGTTCTCGATACACCTTGCCCATTCTTCTGCACGGTGTTCGATCTCATGTTGATGATTACACCAGTCCTGGTATCTTGGTAGTGAACGCGCAGTTTCGACAATGTTTTCGACTAGAGCAGATCCGCTCAAAGGTTGTCCGCCTGATAAGACGTGATGGAAAATGTACGATCGCATTGTGATCCTTCCAAGCAACCGGTTGGTTTGTCCAGCTCCTGTCCAGCCGAGTTCAATCTCAGCATTCAAGTCGTTGAGAAACTTATCTGCTTTCCCAGAAATACGAAAGCATCTGCGCCGCGCTTGTTTGAGAATTTGCTTCAGGAGTTTTGTGTCCAAATCATTTCGGTGTTGAGCACACTGCCATTGTTGAACGAAATCCTGTTCGGTACTCCAAATTGGTTCAAACTGCTTGTTTAGTAAATATGAGCCAGTTTGTAGAGGAAGGCGATGAGCGTTGAACAGACTCGGCTTACTCTCTACTGAATAAGATTTGGGGTTTGGAAATGCTTCAAGTTGTCCAGGAGATAACTTAACGTGAGTTCGACAGGTCAAAAAATAGCAGAAGGCAAAGCAGGTAAGCCTTTGGGTTGCAGATCGAGCGAGGGTAACTTGGGCTGATAGGTGTAGGCAATCAGCCCTGCCAACAGATTGACGAGGAAGTTCCAGCCACTGCGATGGCGCGAATGTTCGATTTGGCAAATGTTCTTCAGTTGATCATTCACCGACTCAATAATTGAACGCTTTCTCAGCAGAATCTTGTCAATCAGTTTGACGAGACGCTGCCTCATGTTCTTCTTGGCTTTGGTGACAAGCTGAAGTCCACGTTGATAGAGTTGCTCAAACAGTTTCTGCGAGATGTAGCCTCGGTCGCCAAACAGTTGACCGAACAAGCCCTGGGTCATTTCGGGTACGGGTTTGCGGTCGTCGGTGTTCGCAGGCGTGAGTTTGAAGGCAAGCAATTCGCCGCGCTCGTTGATGATCAGATGCAGTTTGAAGCCAAACTTCCAACCGGTCGAGCTTCTGCCCCAACCGACTTGATGTTGGAAGACACGATGAGCATGGGCACGAGCGGGATGACAAACTTCTATTGGGGTCGAGTCCACAAACGCGATACCCGTCATCTCGCCTCTGCGCGTGTTGAGGAAACAACACAGCAGCATCAAGCACCACGGCATCAACTCGACAAAGTGGTTGTAGCTCACCAAGGTCGGATAGGCTTTGCGCCAATGCGGTAGAACGGTCAGCGTGTAGAAATCCTTAAAGGTTCTGGCTCCTGACCCATGAAACGCTATCACAATGGTCATCACCTCGCTCAGTCGCATCCGTGAACCGCTGCGTTTTTCCCCAGGCATTGACGGCAGTTGGGGATGATTTGACCAGGCTTGCTCGAACTGTTGACAGAAGTCGTCAATGTCGCAGAAGATTGCCGTCACATCCAGTCGCGATACGATAGGTTCCATAGCTGAGACTCGAAAGAACATTACAACAACTCTTTCAAACGTAGTCTCAGCTTTCTTTTTGCGCTACTTCACTCTGTCGAACTCACGTTAAATTAAATCCATCATTTTCAAGCAGAGTAGCAATTGCGATCGCGAGTTGCCAGGAACTCTGTGCAGTTGAGAATGGGAAATACAAGAGTTGTTGGGGAATAAGAGATAATAATCAAGGCTGCATCAACTACGTCTCATG
>CAXTDB010000146.1:0-11382 GCA_964242045.1 uncultured Leptolyngbya sp.
ATCGCGAAAACTCTGCAAGTCATCTTTACGAATTGCCGTAATCAAATCATTGGTAAATTTCTCAGTTGAGACATAGAACACTTTGGCATCAGCAGAAATTTCGATGCGATAATGCCCGATCGCTTGCATTAAGTGAGTTTTACCGAGTCCGACTCCGCCACATAAAAATAAAGGATTAAACTCGCGTCCGGGAGATTCCGCGACTGCCAGCGATGCCGCGTGCGCCATGCGATTATTCGGACCCACGACCAAGCGCGAAAAGACATATTTCGAGTTGAGATCTGCCGCGCTGCCTGTTCGCGGGGTTTGCAGCGGTAATTCTGGCAGCGTTGAGGATTCGATCGTAAATGGGTAAAACAGGTCGGTATCGTCGCCTTCTGAGTTCGGCACAAAGCGGAACTGCACTTCGACAGGTCGCCCTACAATGCTGTGAACGGCTTCCTGTACCGTTTTCATGTAGTGTTTCTGAATCCAGTTTTTGGCGAATGGATTCGCCGTTCGTAGAATCAAACAAGACTCGGTTAACTCTTCTGGAACGGCAGTTTTGACCCAGGTATCAAACGTTGGCGGACTAAACTTCAGTCTTAGAATTTCGAGAACTTCAGACCACATCACATCGATCGCGCTTTCTACCGTCATACTCTCGCTCCGAACCCCAGACCAAAGCATAGAATAATTTACTCTACTTCGATTTGTCTCTGAGCAAATCGAGTAAACTTTTTAAGATCTGACGAACCGAGGCGGAGAGTCGCGAAGGACGATCCTCGCGTTAGGATAAGAAAATCTTTCATTATCGCTAGTGACTAGCTCCTGTTTCCTGTGGTGAATACTTCCTCTTCCAGAGTCGATCTCGCTCAGCTTTATCCGTTTGAACTGGATGAATTTCAATTGCAAGCGATCGCTGCACTGGAAGCGGGAAAATCCGTCGTCGTCTGCGCTCCTACCGGATCAGGAAAAACGCTAATCGGGGAATATACGATTCATCGAGCGCTCTCCGTAGGTCGGCGCGTGTTCTACACCACACCGCTTAAAGCGCTGTCGAATCAGAAACTTCGAGATTTTCGCGATCAGTTCGGAGCCGAAAACGTTGGATTACTTACCGGAGATGTCTCGATTAATCGCGAAGCTCCAATTTTGGTGATGACGACCGAAATCTTTCGCAACATGCTGTATGGCACACCGATCGGAGAAGTTGGAACTTCTTTAGTCGGAGTCGAAGCGGTAGTGCTGGATGAATGCCACTACATGAACGATCGACAACGCGGTACAGTTTGGGAAGAGTCGATCATCTACTGTCCTTCAGAAATTCAACTCGTCGCACTGTCTGCAACGGTGGCAAACAGCGATCAACTCACCGATTGGATCGCCCAGGTTCATGGAGCGACTGAGCTAATTTATTCCGATTTTCGCCCGGTTCCGCTTCAGTTCTCATTCTGCAATCCAAAAGGACTATTTCCGCTGCTTGATGAAACAGGCAAGCGGTTGAGTCCACGTCTCAAACCGAAACGCAGTCAATATCGACCGAGAGGAGCAAATCAGCGGGGCGCACCTCGTCCAGAATCTCCCAGTCTGGCGTTTGTAGTCAGCCAGCTTGCAGCGAAAAATATGCTGCCTGCGATCTATTTTATTTTCAGTCGGCGCGGCTGTGATAAAGCAGTCACAGAGCTTGGAAATTTAACGCTGGTGAATGAAGCGGAAACGGCGCAGCTTAAAGAGCGGATTGATGCGTTTCTCGATCGTAATCCCGAAGCCGGACGGGTCGGACAAGTCGAACCTCTCTATCGCGGCATCGCAGCCCATCACGCCGGAATTCTCCCCGCTTGGAAAGGCTTAGTCGAAGAACTTTTTCAAGAAGGCTTAATCAAAGTCGTTTTTGCGACTGAAACGCTTGCCGCTGGAATCAATATGCCTGCTCGAACCACCGTAATTTCGAGCCTTTCTAAGCGAACCGATGCCGGACACCGCTTGCTAAATCCGTCTGAATTTCTGCAAATGTCTGGACGCGCAGGACGACGCGGCATGGACGATCGCGGTTATGTCGTGACGGTGCAAACTCCATTCGAGGGCGCAAAAGAAGCGGCATATTTGGCAACATCCGGAGCCGATCCGCTCGTTAGTCAATTTACACCGAGCTACGGCATGGTGCTGAATTTGCTGCAAACGCATTCGATCGATGAAGTGAAAGCCTTAATCGAGCGCAGTTTTGGACAATATCTCTCGACGCTTTATCTCAAACCTCAGCAGCAAGAACTCGAACGCTGCAAACTGGAGCTTAAACAACTGCAATCGATCGTGTCTGAAGTCGATTGGAAACTTCTCGCACAGTATGAAAAGCTGCAAGAACGATTAAAAGAAGAGAAACGCTTGCTAAAAACGCTGCAAAGTCAAGCGGATGAAATGCAGGCTGGAGAACGCGCGATCGCGCTTTCTTTCGCGGTTGCAGGCACGATTCTCACGCTCAAAGGAGACGGCTCCACGGTTATCCCTGCCGTTCTCGTGACCAAAGTGCCTGGCTCTGGTCAGTTTCCGCATCTCATTTGTTTAGGGCAAAACAATCGTTGGTATGTGGCATCAGTTGCAGATGTAGCAGCATTACGCGGTGAAATTCCTCGCTTAAAAGACGTAGACGATCTCACACCGCCCCCTGAATTAGTGTTCAAACCTGGACAAGCTCGTAAAGGCACAGAAGAAAGTTTGGCGATCGCGCAACTCGTTCCCGATCCGCCCGGACTGTCCGATGAAGCTCCTGAAGTCTACGCTCAACACCAGCGACTAAAAGCGGTTCAGGCACAAATGGAAGCGCATCCGGTTCACCAATGGGGCGATCGTCCGCAGACGCTAAAACGCCAGCGACGAATCGAAATGCTAGAAGCCGAAGTGAATGATCGACAAGAAAAGCTCGATCGTCAAACTCAACGCCATTGGGAAGAATTCGTCGCGCTGATCGAAATCCTGCGGCGATTCGGCTGTCTTGATGATTTAACTCCCACAGTTTTAGGACAAGCCACCGCAGCGATCCGAGGCGATAACGAACTGTGGCTCGGTTTAGCTTTAATGTCTGGCGATCTCGATCACCTTGATCCGCATCATCTCGCGGCTGCCTGCGCTGCTCTTGTTACCGAAGTTTCACGCCCGGACACTTGGACACGCTATGAAGTTTCCGATCCCGTTCTAGAAGCCTTGAGCGAACTTCGCAGCATTCGCCGTCAACTGTTTCAACTCCAACGCCGTTATCAAGTTGCGCTTCCCGTCTGGCTTGAAGATGAACTGATTGGACTGGTCGAGCAGTGGGCACTAGGCGCAGACTGGGCGGAACTGTGCAGCAATACGAGTTTAGACGAAGGCGATGTTGTGAGAATACTGCGGCGCACGTTGGATTTGCTTTCTCAAATTCCGCACACGCCTCACCTTTTACAGCCGCTCCGATCGAATGCGATTCGGGCAATTCAACTGCTCGATCGATTCCCCGTGAACGAAAGCATCGAGTGATTTTGTGTTTGCTAGAAAGCACAGCGGGCATTCTAAGCTAGAAGTCTTTCAAGCAGTAAACGATGGGAACTCAGTCCGGTGTTGGAATTAGTCATCTTCGCAATGTCACCCAAGCAGCAAAAGAAGCCGTTGAGAAAGCGCTAAGTACTGCAAATATTGATCAACCTGATTTCGTGTTTCTCTTTGCTTCGCTTGGATACGATCAGCAAAAACTCGTTCAAACCGTGCGCGAAGCCACCGGAAACTGTCCGTTAGCAGGCTGCTCTGGGCAAGGCATCATCGTGCAGAACGAAGCCGACGAATCGAGTTTCTCGATCGCCGTCATGGTAATCCGCTCGGATGAAATCCGCTTTACCAATCGCTACGCGGTAGGCTTGAAAGCAAACTCTACCGAGGTTGGCAAAACGCTCGCGAGTAAGCTGAAATCCGAACTGAGTGACGATACAAAAGCAATGTTCCTGTTCACAGACGGATTCACTGTGAACTTCGATCGACTGTTCAGCGGCATCGAAGCAGAATTGCAGAGTTGTAAAGTTCCGCTTTTAGGTGGAGCCGCAGGCAGTGATGTCGAAATGTGTGAAACTTTTCAATATTGCAACGATCAAGTGATCACCGATGGCGTAGTTGCCACACTGCTTTCTGGTGACTGTCGCATTGCTTGGGCACTAAATCATGGCTGCGTCCCGATCGGGCGAGAGCGCAAAATTACTCGTGCTGAAGGAACAATGATTTACGAAATCGATCATCAGCCTGTGTTTGAAGTGCTGCGGGAATATCTTACAGAAGAAGAAATCCAGGCTTGGGATCGAACGATCGTGTCATTCTGTTTTGGCTTAAAAGCTCCTAGTCATGCTCAAGACGAATTTACAATTCGGTATTTGCCTCGCAAAGATGATCAGCTGGGTTCAGTCTCGATTCAAACGGAAGTAGTCGAAGGCAGCAGCATTTGGATTACGCGCCGCGATCCAGAGAAGATTGCTCAAGGCATCGATGCGATCAGCGCGCAGTTAAACGCACAATTAGGCGATCGACCTGCAAAGTTGATTTTCCAATTCGATTGCTATGGACGGGGTAAATCGGTTTTGGGTGAACTGAAGAAACAACAGCTTGAGAAAAAGCTACAGCAGCAGGTTGGAACCTCTCTGCCTTGGATCGGATTCTACACTCAGGGCGAGATTGCTCCGTTGAATGGGATTAATAGCGTTCACAACTACACGGCTGTGCTTGCTGCTCTCTACTAAATCGCTCGTCTTATGCTCTCTTCATCTGAGTTGGAACAGGAGCTAGCCCAGCTTCGCACTGAAAACCAATTGCTGTCCGAACAAGTCAAGCGACTGGTTCGGGCAGAACGACGCATGATTGAATCCCAAGATAAGTTAGACGAACAGGTTAATCTGTATCGTCAACTGAACGCGATCGGTAACCGATTTAGCAAGACGTTTTCGATCGCTGAGATTCTTCAGCACACGGTTCAATTTATAGTCTACGAGCGCAACTTTCAGCGCTGTCTAGTCTTGCGTCGCAGCGCTGAACAGTCGTTTCAAGTCGAACAACACGAAGGCTACGACGATGAATCTTGGATCGAGTCGCTGCATCTCAGTTGGCAACATCCTGCTTTTCAGTTGCTTGTCGCAGCAGCAGAAGTCTTAATCGGTAAGATGGATAGTTCTGATTCAGCAATTCGAGACTTAAGCGATCGCATCAACATGGATGAATTCGCCGGATTTGCGATCGGAGAATCGTCGCTGCCTGAATTTCTGATTTTAATGGGCAACACGCGCGATCGCGCGAAATATCATCAGCGCATTCAATCCGATGACGATTCGATTTTAGGCTTAATTAATTTAATTCAAAGTGTTCGTGCTGCAATTAGCCAAGCGAATCTTTATACCCAAATTCGCGATCGTGCTTTCGACCTCGAACAAACCCTGCAAGAACTCCAGCAAGCTCAATCACAACTGATTCAAAGCGAGAAAATGTCGAGTCTAGGTCAGCTTGTTGCAGGCGTAGCTCATGAAATTAACAATCCGGTCAGCTTTATCTATGGCAATCTTGCTCATGCCAGCGACTATACAGATGATTTAATTGAGTTAATCAACCTTTATCAATCTTGCTATCCGCTTCCTGATGCCGCGATTCAAGACAAAGCAGAAGACATCGATTTAGAGTTTTTGATTGAAGATTTGCCAAAACTGCTGACATCGATGAAAGTGGGAGCCGATCGCATCAAAGAAATCGTAGCATCGCTGAAAATCTTTTCGCGCATGGACGAGGCTGACTGTAAAGCGGTGGATATCCATGATGGAATCGATAGCACGTTGATGATTTTGCAGCATCGCATCAAAGCAAGCTCTCATCGAAAAACGATCGAGATCATCAAAGATTACGATCGCTTGCCGCTGATCGAGTGTTACGCTGGACAACTCAATCAAGTGTTTATGAATCTTCTCAGTAACGCGATCGATGCGCTAGAAGATCACTGCAATCAGTTCCCTGACTTTGTTCCTCGCATCAAAATTAAGACTGCGATCGTGGATTCAGATTCTGTCTGCATCAGCATCATCGACAATGGCAGTGGTATCCCAGAATCAATTCAGTCGCGGCTTTTCGATCCTTTTTTCACCACAAAGCCAGTCGGAAAAGGGACGGGCATGGGACTTTCGATCAGTCATCAGATTATTACAGAGCGTCACCAAGGGCGCTTAGAGTGTATCTCCAAACTGAATGTAGGCACAGAATTTAGAATCACCATTCCTCGACAAGCGGTGTAATTTAACTGGTGGAGCGCGTCAGCCGAAAAGCTTATTCTCCGTAGAACGCCTGATTGTTTTAACAATGGCTTTGCCCATACTGACAGCAGAGCAACGCAGCGTAACGAAAATTTCTTAGACGCGCTTCAGTCATTTGCTCGACTTTATCAACTGTTCAGTGACGTAGGCGTTTTCCTTGTGAATGACCTGGACTTGGAGCGACCCAAAATCTTAGTAGTAGATGATCATCCTTCGAGTCGGATGACGGCTGTAGCGTTGCTGTCTGTCGAAGGCTACGATGTCGTTGAAGCAGAAAGCGGTGCAGCAGCCTTGGCACAGTTGCACGATACAAATCCAGACCTAATCTTGCTGGATATAATGATGCCAGGAATGGATGGCTACGAAGTTTGCCGTCGCCTCAAAGAAGACGAACAGACGCGCTTAACCCCGGTTGTTTTCATTACAGCACTCGACGATCGCCGATCGCGCTTACGCGGCATTGAGTCCGGCGGCGATGATTTTCTCACCAAGCCTTTTGATCAACTCGAACTGTCTGCACGAGTGAAATCGCTGGTTCGCCAGAAGCGGTTAAATGAAGACTTAGATCATGCAGAGAAGGTTCTATTTTCGATCGCTCGCACGGTGGAAAGTCGCGATCCGAATACCGGAGATCACTGTGAACGATTGGTAATCCGGGGAAAAGCGTTCGGGGAGTATTTGGGATTAACGCGATCGCAGATACGAGACTTAATGTGGGGTGGCTACCTGCACGATATTGGCAAAGTCGGAATTCCAGATTCGGTGTTACTGAAAAAAGGCAGGCTCACCCCGGAAGAATTTCAAATCATGAAGCAGCACGTGCTGATCGGGGAAAAGATTTGTCAGCCATTGCGAACGATGCGGGGCGTTGTCCCGATTATTCGGCATCACCATGAGCGGTGGGACGGCTCTGGCTATCCAGATGGCTTGCAGGGCGATGACATTCCCTTTCTGGCGCAGGTGTTTCAAATTATTGATATTTACGATGCACTGACAAGTGAACGTCCTTACAAAAAACCGTTTCTACCCGAAGAAGCATTAAGAATTATTGTTGAAGAGATGAAGCAGGGCTGGCGGAATCCAGAGCTAATTAAAGCGTTTGGTCTGTTCATTGAAGCGATCGGAAAGCAAGCAGCGAGTGAAAGCAGCTGGTTTCAAAAGTATATCAAGACGGCAAATCGCGTTTAGGCTGTATCAGAGTCATCTTCTTTTTTAGAAAAGCTGCTCTAGAATTGGTGTAATTCTTGAAGCGGTGCGTGATTCAGACATGAGTCTGTACGAAAAGTAGATTTGAGTTGTGAATAGAATTTTGGAGGCGCGATGTTAGTGATTCTAGCGGGCGATCAACTCCTTTCAGTGCAGCAGGTTTGTCAAGGCTGCTTGATGGCGGATCAAAGTGGGCAACCGCGATGGCGACAAGGACAACTGCGCTGCGGTCAGGCAATTAGCAAACTGGGTGAAAAACTCCCTGCCCAGTTCGAGTGTCAAATGGGATTTAGAGTAGCTCAGATTGAATAGTCGTCGCACGGGGCGCGCTTTTATCGCTCGCGAAGTGCGTTATTCTGGGCGTATCTTACACGACGACGATTTAGGAGAATTGAGTTATGACGTGGCGCGGATCTACAACAGTGTCCGATCGCATTTTTGCTTCTCTTGCTTATCTTTTGCCACTGTTGAATTTATTTGCTCTGATTGGGCCAGTTTTGCTGATCACGGGTTCTGTTCTGAGTCCGCTCGTTGCGATCGTGAACATCCCGCTCCGCCCATTGCTGCCCCTTTACCTATCGAATAATTTTGTTCCCTTCATTGTATTTCTTGTGCTGTACATGCTGGTGGTTAGAAACGAGAACATTCCGCACTTTATTCGCTTCAACACTTTACAAGCGATCTTCTTTGGCATCGTGCTGAGCTTGGTTGAGGTCGTTTGGCAGTATGCGCTGTCGCCGGTGTTTGGGATGGGTTTGCTCACCCAAACGCTGTTTAATGCGGTGTTCTTAGGCATGGTCGTTGCGACTGGATATTCGATCGCTCAAACCGTATTAGGACGCTACGCCGAGATTCCAACGATTTCGGATGCCGTCCATACGTATGTGCGCTAATCCTGGAGTTGCGTTTGGCGAATCGGCGATCGCGTTCGGACTGTGTTTTCGAGAAATCCGATGCCTTCGATTTCGATCCGAACGCGATCGCCCGCTTTCATCGCGCCGACTCCTTCCGGGGTTCCCGTGAGAATCAAATCGCCCGGAAGCAGCGTCATAATTTGGCTGATATGCGACACGAGAACGTTTGGCGAAAACACCATTTCGCCGATCGAGGCTGATTGAACTGGGGTGTCGTTGAGAAATGTTTGTAGTCGAGCATCGGGACTAATTTCCCGCACAATCCAAGGACCTAATGGACAGAACGTATCGAAGCCTTTGGCGCGTGTCCACTGTCCATCTTTTTTTTGCAAATCGCGCGCGGTGACATCATTCGCGATCGTGTATCCCCAAATTTTGCTGTGCGCTTCTTGGGGTGGGCAGTCTTTGACGCGATCGCCAATTACGAGCGCGAGTTCTCCTTCGTAATCAACGCGCTCAGATTGAGACGGATAGAGAATTTCGGCATCGAGCGCGATTACAGTGGTCGGCGGTTTGAGAAATAACAGCGGTTCTTGTGGCACGGGGGTTCCCATTTCGGCGGCGTGGTCTGCGTAGTTTTTGCCGACAGCGACAATCTTTGATGGCGCACAAGGAGCGAGCAGTTGATATTGCGTCAAGTGCTGGTCGGTGGGTTGTCCTTTTAACCAAGGCGGAGCATCTAACACCTGAACGGTACGATCGATTTGCAGCAAACCATAAAAAATTTTGCCGTCAGGAGTTTGAACGCGGACATAACGCTGTGCCATAAGAATAACCAAAATGAGTTTGGATTGACCGGGTGGATTGAGCGCATGGGAATTCACAAGATGGGATAGAATTGTAATTCCTTGCCCTTTCATTATTGGCGTTTCCTTGCCTAAATCAAGTGTTATTTGCTGGATTTAGCAAAGCGCTCCGATAGCTTGAAAGAGCCATTGAGTCCGTAAGGAGTTTTTTCATGAGCCAGTTGTACGAAACGATGTATATTTTGCGTCCTGATATCGGGGACGAAGCGGTAGATGGTGCGATCGAGAAGTATCAATCGATTTTGCGCGACAACGGTGCGGAGATTTTAGAGACTCAGCATCGGGGTAAGCGACGGTTAGCGTATGAGATCGATCGTCAGCGCGAAGGCATTTATGTGCAAATGAATTTTAAGGCGAATGGCAACGAGATTGCACCGATGGAACGGGCGATGCGGTTGAGTAACGAAGTGATTCGGTATTTGACGGTGAAGCAGGACGAGCCGAAGGCAGTTGAGGCGGTTGAGGCTTAGAGTTTCGTGGTTTGATATGGAAATCTCCGGTTTCTGAGTGAAATCGGAGATTTTTTGACATTAATTTTCAGTCAAATACTGCTTATAGCCCAGATTATCAAGTTTGGCTTGTTTACTGCGTACTATATCTGCAAGACTTTGGCGATATGCTTGCACTTTTGCAAACAGTGCTGCATTGTGACTGGCTAAAATCTGCACCGCTAAAAGTCCTGCATTTTTTGCATTCCCGATCGCAACGGTCGCGACTGGAATACCCGTAGGCATCTGCACGATCGAATACAAAGAATCCACTCCTTGAAGCGTTTTCGTCTGCACCGGAACCCCAATCACAGGTAAAGCCGTCATCGATGCCACCATTCCCGGCAAATGCGCCGCGCCTCCTGCCCCCGCAATAATCACTTTTAATCCTTTGGTATGCGCTTGTTTTGCATACTCCACCATGCGTTCCGGCGTGCGATGGGCTGAAACAATCTCAACCTCACACGGCACGTCGAATTCTTCGCAAACTGCGATCGCGGCTTGCATTGTCGGCAGATCTGAGTCGCTGCCCATAATAATCCCAATCAGTGGCTGAGTCATGTGCGAGAATCCAAAACGAATCAAATCGAGTGTGTGAAATGCGTTTCCTGATTATCAATGCTCAAGTGCCGGGTTTCCAAGGATTGCAGCAAATTTTGATCGATGATCGGATTTTAGAAATTGCACCTCGAATCGAACCAATTGCAACTGTTCTAGATGTGGCAGGGGATTGGATCTCTCTCGGTGGCGTTGATTTACAGATTAATGGTGCATTAGGCTTAGCATTTCCAGATCTCAATGCAGAGAATCGCGATCGACTGGATGAAATTTGTCAGTTTCTCTGGGATCAAGGGGCTGATGGTTTTTTGCCGACGATCGTGACAACTTCGATCGACAACATTGCGCGATCACTCTCTGTTCTTGCGAATTCCAAATTGCCTCAAATTCTCGGTGTTCATCTTGAAGGACCATTTCTGAATCCCGAAAAGCGTGGCGCACATCCCGAAAAATTCCTTCTACCGCTCACAGTCGAAAGGGTGAAACGAGTACTAGGCGATTACGCTGCGATCGTCAAAATTATTACGCTTGCCCCTGAACTTGATCCGAGTGGAGCCGCGATCGCTTATCTCAAATCTTTAGGAATCACTGTTAGTTTAGGACATTCCCAAGCTAGCGCGATCGAAGCACAACGAGCTTTTCAGCAAGGAGCTTCAATGGTGACCCATGCTTTTAATGCAATGCCGAGTTTGCATCATCGCGAACCCGGACTGCTCGGAGCCGCGATCGCGAATCCGAATGTCTACTGCGGTTTAATTGCCGACGGGCAGCACGTCTCTCCGATCATGGTTGATATCTTGCTGCGCGCGAGTCGCTACGATCGAGGAATTTTTCTTGTCAGCGATGCCCTTTCCCCCTTGGGCTTACCGGAGGGGCGCTATCCTTGGGATTCGCGCCAAATCGAAGTGATCAACGGAACGGCAAAACTACTTGATGGCACATTAGCAGGCACAACTCGATCGCTCTTTTCCAGTGTGCAAAATCTCGTTAACTGGCAGGTTTGCGACTTGGGAACTGCGATCGCGCTTGCGACGACTGCTCCACGCGCTGCGATCGGTTTACCTCATTCCTATCTGAATCAACCCGCGCAACTGCTTCGTTGGCAGGAGAAGAATGGCTCGATTTCCGTGCA
>CAXTDB010000147.1:0-11350 GCA_964242045.1 uncultured Leptolyngbya sp.
GAGGAGTGCTTGGCAAACTGCTTGAGCCTGTTGTCGAAGATGGTGCCTCAGAACCTGTGATTTTCGCTGATAAAGTGAGAAAGCTAGTTCAGCAAGACCATGTAGCGGCTATTTTCGGCTGCTGGACTTCGACGGTCCGCAAATATATTTTGCCAATTCTCGAAGAACTCAATACTCTGCTGTGGTATCCCGTTCAGCATGAAGGCTTGGAATGCTCTAAAAACATTTTTTACACTGGGCTTTGCCCCAACCAACAGGTTGAACCCGCCGTGAATTGGTTATTAGAAAACAAAGGCAAGCGCTTTTATCTAGTCGGCTCAGATATTGTGTTCTCACACACTTGCCACAAAATTATTAAAGCCAAGTTGCGACGAGTCGGAGGCACGGTGCTTGGAGAAGAATACATTCCGATCGGCGTACAATCGTTTGAAGAGACGGTTCAACGCATTGCGCGATCGCGCCCCGATGTTGTTTTCAGCACAGTTAACAGTGATAGTAATCTGGGATTTTATCCACAGTACAGAGCGGCTGGAATCAGCGCAGAAGATATTCCCATTCTGGCGGTGAGCGTTACAGAAGAAGAGATTCAGCAGATTGGAGCCGCCAACGCCGTCGGGCACTACGCCGCGCACCATTATTTTCAAAGCATCGACACACCTGCAAACCGGATTTTTATTGAGAACTTCAAAGCGAGGTACGGACGCGATCGCGTCACATGCGATCCGGTCGAAGCTGCCTATGTGCAGGTTTATTTGTGGAAACAGGCAGTTGAACAGGCGCGATCGTTTGATGTGGATCAAGTCCGTGCCGCAACCAACGGACAAGCTTTAATCACGCCGGGTGGTGCTGTCCGAATTGAGCAAAACCAGTACCTTTGGAAAACCTGTCGCATTGGCAAAGTTCAACCCAACGGACAGTTTGAGATCGTTTATAGCAATGACGCACTGCATAAACCTCAACCTTGGTTAGGCATTGATGATGTTGAGTTTCCCGCTTCTGAGTTGGTGATCGATATGCTAGCAGAGGCAGCGCAAGCGATTCAATACAGTTGCTTGTTGCAGCAAAAATCGCGTGAGCTAATCGAAGCGAATCAATCTCTGCAAGCCCTAACCCACCGTGTTGAACTGCTCAAGCGCAATCTTTCCAGCCAAATTCGGAGATCGCTAGAGCTTGATACAATTCTCGACACAGCGGTTCATGAGATTCGCAACTTATTAGAAGTCGATCGCTGCAAGTTCTTGTGGTGTGAAGACAGCACGGCACTCCAATTTAAACTAAGTCACGAAGCTTGTAATCCTGAGTTAATGCACGACTTAGAGCATTATCCAATTCAAGAGATTAAGGAACTGGGTCAAGCCCTGCTTCAATGGGGAGTCGTTCGGGTTGATGCTGCATCTTTAGAGCAATTTAATTACAGCGTCCAAAAACAGTGGTCTGAGCAAGGATTGTCCTCACTAATAGCCATTTTAATTCGGACTCACTCTGATCGACAAGGTGCAATTGTCTGTGAGCATGTTAGTGATCGCGCTTGGAGCAATACTGAGATTGAGTTGCTCAAGGATATTGCAGATCAACTGGCGATCGCGATCGACCAGGCAGAGCTTTATGAGCAAGCGCGTACCTCCGCTTATCAAGCACAAACCCAAGCACAACAGCTACAACAAACGCTCCACGAGCTGCAAACGACTCAAGCACAACTGATTCAAACGGAAAAAATGTCTAGCCTTGGACAACTGATTGCAGGTATCGCTCATGAAATTAATAACCCAGTTAACTTTATTTACGGCAACCTTAATCCCACCAGTGAGTATACAGAAGACTTACTCAACTTAGTTCAACTCTATCAACATTACTATCCGAATCCAGTTGACGAGATTCATTCTAAAGTTCAAGATATTGATTTAGAGTTTTTGGCAGAAGATTTACCTAAACTGTTGAGGTCTATGAAAATGGGTGCCGATCGCATTCGGCAAATCGTTCTTTCTCTACGCAACTTCTCTCGATTAGACGAGGCAGAAATGAAGCTCGTCGATATTCATGAAGGAATCGACAGTACATTGCTAATTCTGCATAGTCGCCTCAAAGATACATCAGCGCAAAAAGGAATTGAGGTGATCAAGGAGTACGGCAATTTACCGCTGGTTGAGTGCTATGCAGGACAGCTCAATCAAGTTTTTATGAATATTTTGAATAATGCGATCGATGCTTTGTCTGAGCATACAATCCACTCAGGTTCAACTCAGATGGCAAGCGATCCTCCACAAATTCGGATTCAGACCGAAATATTGAATAGCAATCAAGTTGCCATTCGCATTGTTGACAATGGTCCAGGAATTCCTCAATCAATTCAAGAACGACTTTTCGATCCGTTTTTCACCACAAAACCTGTTGGCAAAGGAACGGGTCTAGGGCTTGCAATCAGCTATCAGATCGTTGTGGATAAACATGGTGGAGCGCTAAAGTGTATTTCTCATCCAGGACAGGGGGCAGAGTTTATCATTCATGTTCCTTTGACACTAGGCTTGTGCTAACAGCAATAGAGAGCTGTTATGCCCACGCGATGTGCAATGAGTGGGTCATGTTCTAGACCTGTGTATTTCGTGCGAAAATAGGTGGTGTTCTAGACCTGTGGACAAGCTATCATACCGCTCGACCAAATTCATAGCGATTGATCGAAAAACAGATCGTTTTTCTGGCTAACCGTTTGATCCGAGTCCGCAGCGTCAAGTGCCTGCGTTCAACTCGTTGTGTGTTCGCTTTGCCAATCGTGTGTTGCTGTGCATCTAACCATCGCAGATACGCGCTCCAACTATCAGTGTAGAATCGCTGGATGGCAAATGGAGCTAGGAGTTGCTGGAGTTCCTTGAGTACCGCAATACTTACTAACTGTCTACTTAAAATTCAATAAAAAATTATCTCTGTTTCAACTAATTCTAAATCGTTCTCCAAAATACTTGATACCTAGATACTGTCAACCACATAAGCTTTTGAGCGGAGTTAGCAACAAAGCCTTTTCACCAAGAAAAATGAAGACAGAGGCTACTACGCCTAAAGAGTCTCGGACTATAGCATTAGATCGGGCTAGTAAGCTTTCCTACTTATGCGCTAACAGCAGCTCTGATCAGTTTTGATGGAAATCAGATTACTGACCCTAGAGAATTAAGGTCAGTAATCCAGAAGTCTATCAGATCTGGTTATGTATAAAGTCTGCTTATTACTTTGCAGTAAGGTTAGGATGCCTTATGGAACCCTCGACCATACTAAGAGCGAATATGCAAGCTTTAAAGCATCGGAAGCATAATTTTTCCGAACTCGATTGGAAGCATAAGAGGATGTTTGAAAAGTATTGTTTATTGCATCACCCGCCCCCGGACTGGAAGTCGGGGCTAGTCGGGCGAAGTCCACTAAAGGGGACTGAAAGCCAATTAAAGACGATAGTTCAGTCTGTTTCAACAGACTTCGCACCGCTCTTCCCCGACTTCTAGTCCGGGACGGACTATGCAATCAATGATCACTTTTCAAACACCCTCTAAGGGTTCTGTTAAAGTTATCGTTCACCCGACAATATACGTTTCAAACGCCCTCTAAGATCTCACTTGCACGGGCATGACTAAGTAAGTCATCTTCAAGTTACCCAAAGGTGAGAGAATCACTGGACTCGTGGAAGTATTCAACTGCATTTGCACTTCTGCCGTGTTGATTGCTTTTAGTCCATCCAGCAAGTATCGGACATTAAATGCAATGTCCATTCCTTCACCGGAAATCTGTGCAGGAACCGCTTCTCGTCCACTTCCGACATCTTGAGCATCAACCGCCAAAGTGAGTTGTTGATTTATATTATCTAGCTGCACTTTAACGATGTTGTTTTTTTGATCAGCCAGTACCGAGATCCGCTCTAAAGCACTGAGAAACGATCGACGATCGACGGTCATTTGATGCGTAAACTGACGCGGAACAAGCTGCCGATAGTTGGGATATTGTCCCTCTAACAATCGACTGGTAAGCCGCTGATCTGTCCATTCAAACACCACTTGTCCTTGATCAAACTGAACATTGATCGCATTGCCATTTTGACGATCGAGCATTTTCATCAATTCCTGCAACGCTTTCGCGGGAACGGTAACATCTAATTGTGGCTCTGCTTCTGAAGTGGCATCTTCTTCGATCGTTTTCACTACTGCCAATCGGTGTCCATCGGTTGCTGCAAACTCTAAACCGTCGGGCTGCATACTCACGTGAACTCCGGTCAGGACTTGCTTGGTTTCGTCCGCACTCGCTGCAAATAGCGATCCGCGCAATCCATCGACTAATCGATCGGCGGCTAACTGGGTTTGCTCACCTTCTTCGATTTTGGGAAGTTCGGGAAATTCTTCGGCTCCCATTCCGCGCACTTGATAGCGCCCGGATGCAGAAGTAATCGTTGTGACATGATTCGACTCGGCATCGCTTTCGATCGTAATCTCACCGTCTGCGAGTCGCGATACAATGTCGTTCAGCAGTTTCGCCGGAAGCGTCAGAATTCCATTAGTCTCGACCTGTGCGGGAAAGCTAGTTTGAATCCCTAAGCTGAGATCGAAGGCGCTGAGAATAACGCGCTGAGTGGCGACATCAGCTTTAAGCAGGACGTTTGCGAGAATCGGATGCGTGGGGCGCGACGAAACCGCGCGGCTAACTAGCGACAAGTGCGAATTCAGGTGAGTTTGGGCGCAGACCAGTTTCATAGGAGTTGCCAGAGTGTGGGACAGGAAAGCTGTGGAAAAGTAAAACGGACTCTATATAAAGGGAGCTATTTAAGTTTAGATTCTACATCTAGCGTTTTAATCGGTGTCTGAGCATCGTAACACCCTTCGCGAGATCGATCTACTCTCTGTTTAAAGTAGGCGCTAGAGCATCAAAATGCTGTCGTAGTAAGTACTATTGTACGATCTGTGGAAACTGTGGAAAACTCAGCAGAGGTCGATTTTTTCAGATGAACGGCGATCGCAAGTTGTGGAAAAGTCAAAATCAATTCTTAGACGAGTGGGGGATTTCCGCAGGTCGATCGTACTTTTCGACAGGTTCTCCACAGATTTTCCACAGAAAAGATTCAGTTTTCCACAGCGCCTGACCAAAAGATAAGAAGAAACTATAACTGCATCGAGTCTAATTAGTTAAACTTAGACATAAAAAAATCGGGAACCGCTTGGGTTGCCCGAATCATGGGTTTTGCTGAATCACTTGTTACTTGAGAATCAGGATCGGACAGTTTGCTGCTTTGATTAAAGCCGCGTATTCAATGCTCTGAGGCGGAGAAAACCCCAGGATAATTAAATGCGCTTTACGGTGTTCGTTGACCTGTTATCCTACCTGGAAATCAATTTCCAGGCAGAAACCGAGAGCGAGTCAAGCCAGTTGACATAAAATTCTAAACATACTTGCAAAATGCCTGACCCACAATTTTGATGTTTAGCTCTGCGTTGTGACTAAGAAAAAAATTGACTGGCGAAGTGAAAAGTCTATTGATATGAAAGACAGTCTATCTCAGAATCTTCACTTCGTCAGTCAATCGCTTAAGGAGCAACAACGATCGGTTCAGCCTCACACCTCAGCTAATAGGAGTCCTCGACGCGCACCATTTGACTCCGCTTTTTCTCGCATCGGATGTCCGATCGCGACCGTGTGGAACATCTTACTGCCGGGTTCATAACACCAAGCAATGCCCTCCGGATCGCGCGCTTGACTCCATTCCGCAAATCCGGCTTTCGATCGCTTCGCCGTAATCGTTTGGGTCGCAATGTTCAACCGTTTTGCTAAATCAGGCTGTTTCAGCGTTCCCAAGGGCAGCGGCGTAGAAGAATGATGACCGTTACCATCCGCATTCGCTGTAATTTCAACTTCGCTATTCTGTGTTGAATGATTGTCTGTTGAATGATTGTGTGCTGAATGCCCATTTGAACTCACAGATGGAGTGTCTAACTCAGGAATCGGGCTTGCAACTACAGTAACCTCAGCAACACTGTTAGATGCCGGAACATCGATCGTGGCAGGTTCTGCACTCTTCATTGAGTTTGCAGATTGAGCCATTTCTTGAAGCCGCTTTTCTTGTTCTGCGAGTTCTTCGGCACTTAAGCGATGGTTAGTTGGCATAATGTCACCACCCGGACCAATCAGCGGACGCAAGCCGTTTAGCTCTGCCATAATCGCGGTTCCATTGTTGATCACAACGGCAAGCAGCGGATCGAGTGCGAGGAAGATACCTACAACCAATGCACCCAGGTTTGGCAGCGCCACGATCGCGGTGTTTTGCCAAATGATGTCCATTGCTTGACGGGCGCATTTAATCGCCATAATCAAGCCGCGTAAATCATCTTCCATTAACACCACATCCGCCGTCTCTCTTGCAATATCGGTTGCACCTGCAAAGGACACCGACACATCTGCATAAGCTAACGCCGCAGAATCATTGATGCCATCTCCACAGAAGGCAACTGTTCTGCCTTGATCATGCACCGCTTTCACGACTTCGACCTTCTTCTCTGGGAACGCTTCAGCGTGAACGTGCTCAGGACGAATGCCAAGATTTCCAGCGATCGAGTCGGCAACTCGTTGCACATCTCCGGTCAGCATTTGTACCGTGATGCCCATCCGCTTCAGTTCCCGAATCACTTCCTTGCTTTCTGGACGAGGTGGATCACTGTAGCGAATCACTCCTAACAGTTGACCATCTCCAGCAATATAAACAAGAGATTGTCCACCCGATTTTGCATCAGGATAGCGCAGGTCATACTCTTCTAAGCTGATGTTCTCTTGCTTCATAAAGCGAGGACTACCAACTAGAATGTTGATACCGTCAATCTTCGCCATCGCGCCTAAACCAACTTTGTACTCCCACTCTTCGCATTCTTTTAGCGCAACTCCGGTATCTTTCGCGTGGTGAACAATGGCTTCAGCGATCGGGTGAGTCAGTCCTTTTTCGGCAGATGCTGCGTAACACAGAACTTCTTCTTTGCTAAAGCGATCGCTCATCGTATCAATATCATTCACCCCCGCATGACCGATGGTAAGTGTTCCAGTCTTATCACAAACGATCGTATCTACCTTGGCAAGAATTTCGATAGCTCGACCGCTACGAATTAACACACCGTTGCGGGCTGCATAAGTGAGAACAGAGAGAATGGTTGTCGGGACAGAAACCCGAATTCCAGTTCCGAAGTCGAGCGTTAACAGTGCAACGGCTCGATTTAAGTTGCCGCTGAACAGTCCAACGCCTGCACCAATTAATAAAGTGGGAAGAACCGCTTTGTTTGCAACAGATGCGGCGTAGTTCTCAACTCGTGTATCGTGGACGGGTGCAGCCTGCATCAAGTTCACAATCACCCCTGCACGAGTGTTGTTACCCACACGCTCAGCTAGGATTGTTAAGGTTCCATCTACGAGCAGCGTTGAAGCAAAGACTTCATCTCCGAGCGATCGAGTCACTGGAACAGATTCGCCCGTTAACTTACATTGATCAATGATGCCTGTTCCCTCTAGCACTGCACCATCGACTGGAATCTGATCGCCTGGATAGACAATCACTCGATCGCCAACGATCACTTCTTGAGTCGGAATCTCAACGACTTGTCCATCGCGCAGCACAAATGCGGTTTTGCTCAAACAGTCTAAAAGATCAAGCGAAGCTCTTTCGCTACCTCGTGCCGTCATGTCTCGAATCGCTTCACCCCCCTCGACTAAGCCCAACATAAACGAAGGTGCAAAGAAGTGCCCTTGGAAAGTGTGAAGGGTGATTGCTAATCCATCGAGAAAGTCGATCGTTAGTTCTTTGTCTTGTTGAATCGATTCCCAAGCGCGTTTGAACACTGGAATTGCACCGACTAATACCACCCCTCCAATCAGCAGCGGCGGAATCGGTGCGCCTGCTAATGATGCCAAGCTTAATGCTAAGCCTGCGATCGGGAATCCTAATCGCTCTGTCCAATCCACTTCGTTGTTTGCTTTCTTATCGTCTTTAGCGACGAGCGCTAAATCAACTTTGGCAAACGGAGCTTCTTGAATCGCGCGAAACAGCTTTTCTTGAACCGTTGCGATCGCGACTGCGCTCGGTTCATGTCGATACTCAACAATCAGTGAACTTGCAGAAGGATTGAGGCGCGTACCCGTAACAAAGTTGAGCGACCCGATCAGATGCGTGAGCTTAAGGCTGTATTCTTCATCTCTAGCAAGGCGAGGAATGCGAATACGAAACCGTCCTGGCATCCAGTGAACGATCTGATAATGAACATTCTCGACAACTACTGCATCAACTACAACCGACTCAACCGCTGTTGCAACCACCATGACAATCTCCTGACATGAAATAAATGGCGAAGGAGCGAACCCAACCTCACATAGCACTCTCACACAAAGCACTCTCGAAATTCTCAAACCTGACGATCAAACGAACTCATCGTCTTCAAGGAACATTAAAAACCAACTCGGCTAGGAACCCTTCTAGCCTTTGAGTAAACTCGTTTTAGATAGCGGCTCAATTCGAGTGCTATCTAAATCAGTGAACTTTGAAAGTTGGTAGGAATACCGGGCAGGCGACATAACCGATCAAAGCTAAACCTTTAACTTTTTACCTGCATTCTTCTGAGTGTACTGTAGATGCTTCGGTAAAAACCAGAAGTTTATTAAAACTTCCTTTAATAAGGTTGCACGATAGCTGTGATTTGTAAATCTAATTCTCCAAATGTTAAGCAATGCGTCGATCGTAGTTCCCGATCTCGATCGCATCCATCAATCACTCAAGAGAACTGTCTGATCAGTGTGAGCATATTGCGACGCACATAAGTTTCAACTTCTCGCTGTGTGAAATTGTAACCATGCTCTTTTCCAAGCTTAACGGTGAGATGAACAAACCCTCTAAAGTCTCCAGCAGTTTTGAGTTGTTCAACTAATGCTCGATTCTGCAAAATCTGCTGGTGGAATTGCGCGACCTGGCTAGACACGGCTATCTCTCCTTTTGAGATATAGAAAGAACCAGAATGAAACACTGCTGTAGAAGAGCAACCCTTATCTCTTCTAGCAAGCCGATTTCAAATCCACAAAATGTTGCTCCCAAAGTGTTGCTTCCAAAGTTGTAAAAGAACTGAGTGGAGCTTGCTAACGACGAATCTTATTTAGAATCTTACCGCTTTATCCTGTCTTATTTTGCGTTCTGTTGAACTTTCTTATTGATTGCCAAAGATATCGCAATTCATCCTGTCTCACACACAACGCGGAACCCGATGCCGCTTCCCGCCATATTCGGCTGATTCCAGTGTCGCTGCGCCGATCGACAAAGTTCCGGCAAGCAATACCACGCACCCCCCCGCAACACTCGATAAGTTACGTCATCATCCGCTTCCCAAACGCTGCCATCATCGGGTGCGCCCGCATACGTATCGTGCCAAGCATCCGCGCACCATTCCCATAGATTGCCGTGCATGTCCGATAGTCCAAACGCATTGGCGATCGACATTCTCGGTGTTGTAGTTTGGCGGTATAGACCAGTAGTTCCAGCACCATAGACATAGTTGCCGTCATAGTTTGCTAGGTCAGGAGCGATCGTCTCACCAAAATGAAAAGGGGTCGTCGTTCCCGCCCGACAAGCATATTCCCATTCCGCCTCACTCGGCAGGCGGTAAGCTTGTCCGGTCTTGCGAGTTAAGCGGGCACAGAACTCGATCGCGTCATACCAGGAAACTTGTTCAACCGGGCGATCATCCCCTTCAAAATCCGAAGGATAAAGATTAAGGGCGCGCTTGATTTTCGGCAAAGCTGCGATCGCTTTCCATTGAGCTTGTGTGATCAAAAATCGACTCAGCGCAAACGGTGCAATGTTGATCCAATGGCGCGGACTTTCGTGTAAATCGCGTCCGCATTCTGTTTCTGGAGAACCCATCTCAAAGCTTCCGCCTGGAATCATCACCATTTCTAGACTGGTTCCTGCTTCTAAGACTTCCTCGAAATAGAACGCTTGATGCGGTTGAGTTTCTCGCCCTTCGGCGTGAATCACAACGCTCTCAAAGTGGAAAGATTTCTGCGATGGGGGAGGAGCCGCAATCAGTAAAACGTTGGTGGATGGCTCTGCGAATAAGGGTTCTGCAACCTGGATAGGTTCAGACCATTTCTGAAATTGAGCGATCGGGCGATCTTCAAAGCTGATTTCTATCGGCTCCGGTAGCGGGTTAGTTTCTACAGACTCCGCAATCGTCTCAGCCAGTTGGGTTTGTAAAGCTGCGATCGTGGTTTCCTGCTGCTTTAGCGTTTCTGCAAATTCTGTTTTTTGCTGATTGATTTGGCAGAGTAGAGCTTTTTCTCGATCGCTCATGTGTTCAAGTTGAATCTGAAGCTGTCGCGCTTGGTCTTGACAGAGTTTCGCCTTACTCCAAAGCTGCTTCGCCCATTCGAGCCGAATTGCTTCTTTTTGTGCAACTTCAGGAATCATGCCTGTGACAAACGAAAGCACTTGCACATCCCAACCGCAGCGGGGACAGCGTTCTGTTTTATGAGCAGTGTAGCGAGTTTGGCAGACAGAGCAGTGAGGCATAATCGATCTCCTGGATGTCGTGCGAGGTGAATTTAAGTGGTTCCGAATGCGGGACTGAGCGGCTCGGCGGATTTCGAGGGCGTTGACTGAATGTTTGAATTGACAAACGGATCTTCACCCGGATCAAACAAAGGACGGATACTATTCAATTCAGCTAGGATCATTGATCCATTACTAATGATGACTCCTAAAATCGGATCGAGCGCAAGGACGATTCCAGCAAGTACTACACTGATGTTTGGAACCGCAACCATAATCGTGTTTTGGTAGATGATGTCCATTGCTCGCTGTGCGATCGTAATTGCATGAGCTAGATCGCGTAGATCATCATCGAGCAGCACGATATCAGCGGCTTCGCGCGCCATATCGCTGCTGCTTGCGATCGAGATGGACACATCCGCATGAGCGAACGCTGCAACATCATTGATTCCTTCTCCGATAAAGGCAACAACGCGCCCTTGAGCTTGTAGCTGCTGAATTGCGTTAACTTTTCCTTTTGGGGAAATGTCTGCAAAAACGTGATTTGGTTTCACTCCAATCGCGCTTGCTACATCTTGAGCCACACGCGGATTGTCTCCGGTCATCATGTACGCTTCGATTCCGCGATCGTGCAGTTGTCGAATCACATCTGACATTTCAGACCGGACTGGATCAGTGTAAGAAATTACACCCAACAGCTTGCCGTTCCGCGCCACATACACGAGCGAGTAGCGGCTGACTTGCAAATCGGGATAGCGTTGATCGATGACATCTGCATCAATGCCTTCTTTTTCCATTAAACGATGACTGCCCACAACC
>CAXTDB010000148.1:0-11332 GCA_964242045.1 uncultured Leptolyngbya sp.
TCCTAACTTTTCGCCTTCCACGGTTTTAAGACAAAAAACGGTCGGTCTTCATCCGCATAAAACACCTCGATATTGTTGATTCAGGTAAATTTAAGTTGAGTGGCGCTATTGAAATCTAGAGATTTAGGGATTGAAACCAGGAGGACGAATCAAAATGTCGATCGCAACCAAACAGAAACTGACCTTTGATCAGTTTCTTGAGCAGTATCCCGAAGATGGACGATATGAACTGGTCGATGGAGAAATCATTGAGATGAGAGCAACGCGGCAACACGATGATGTCAGCTTCTTCATTCTGTTCGCCTTGAACGATGAGATTAGACGACTGAAACTTGAGTATGTTGTCAATAATACTGCTGTGATTCAAACAACCGAAAATCGAGGGCGTAATCCGGATGTGAGTGTCATCCGTAAAGCAATGTGGCGTTCTGAACGGAGTGCCTACAGTGCTTTAGAGCAACCTACTCAATTGGCAGTTGAAGTCGTTTCAACCAACTGGGAAGACGACTACATCGATAAACTCGATGAATATCAACGGTTGGGCATCGATGAGTATTGGATTGTAGATTATCTTGCGATCGGCAGCAGAACCTCCTTAGGCAACCCCAAAACACCCACCGTGTTTGTGTATTTATTAGATGAGTCAGGCGTATATCAATCCACTGCTTTTAAGGAAGACGATCGTATTCTGTCTCGCACCTTTCCCGAACTGACCTTAACCCTCAATCAAATCCTGGCTGCGTGACCTTTCCGTTGACCTATCTCCAGTGGACGCAACTATCATTCATTAAGCTTGGAAGGTTTAATCATTCAAGCAACAGAGCCGCCTTCCAATGTGAAAATTCCGATGAGGGATTCCTGATGCAAGCGACAGAGCAGATCAATCATCTAGATGCCGAAACTGCCCGCGAATTTCTAGAGAAATTGCCGAGCCATATTCGAGAAGCATTTTATGCACGAGCAGCAGCGATCGAATATCTAATTGAGGCAGTCCTAGAATCCGCGATCGCAGCTTCTCTTGACCCTGATGCGCTCAGCTTCGTCGATTGCAATCCTCAAATGTTAGAGTGATCTCGAAACTTTGACATCTAAACCTGAAACTTCGACCTCAGCACCCGCAACGTCAAGCTTTTCGCTGCAAAAAACAAGCTCAGAACTCAGAATATCGGGCTTTTTGCTCCAATTCCCAAGTTCTGAGCTTCAATCATCAACTTCAGAAGTCAAACGTTCAGGCTTTCTACTGCACCGTTGCCCCTTCTGGCTTTACCGTTCCCTCTTGACTCTTCGCCTTTCGAGGTTTCCGCGCAAACCGCTGCCCCATTTCACTTACCACCGCATCCAATCCCCCGACCTGTCCACTCGCCTTTGCATAGTGATACACCTGCAACGCCGCTGCATAAGCCTCGCTACCTGCCGCCAAACAGGTATCATCCACTAATTCCTGTAACTGCGTTAGTGCTACCACGATCGGATACATCGATTCAAACAACTGCACATCCTTCCGCATTTCTTCGAGATCAAACGATCGAGGCAAGAAATCCGAATTCTGCGCGGCGACCTCCATCGCTTTAGTGACAAACGCCCGACTCTTATCGCCCATTTTCGGTAACGCTTTGCGCTGATCAGCGTTCAAATCGATCAGAAATGGTAACTTTGCTTTGATTGTCGCGATCGCTTGCATCACCTCTTCTCGGTCTTTCGCATCAAGCGTTGCACTAATCGGAGCCGTAGACATAATAGATTCCCCTGAGAGATTTACAGATTCAGAGTGCCCAGCGCGAAGATACGCCCAACTCGATATCAATCCTCTCAGGGGGAATGAGCCGCGATCGAATACCCGTTATTCCACCGTGACGCTTTTCGCTAGATTACGCGGTTGATCCACATCTAACCCGCGTCGTGCCGCAATGTGATACGCCAACAATTGCAGCGGAATCACAGTGAGAATCGGCGACAGCATTTCATCGACATGGGGAACTGGAATTAAGGTATCAAAAGTATCGGCTGCATCTTGTTCGTCCATCGGTGTGACTCCGATCAGTCGGGCATCTCGCGCTCGCGCTTCTTGAGCATTTGAGAGCACCTTCTCAAAAACCAATCCTGGCATCGCGATCGTCACAACCGGAACTTTCGCATCGAGCAGCGCGATCGGGCCGTGTTTCATTTCGCCAGCGGGATAGCCTTCTGCGTGAATGTAGCTGATTTCTTTCAGTTTCAATGCGCCTTCGAGTGCGATCGGGAAATTAATCCCACGTCCCAAGAAGATGAAATCCTGCGTTTCAGCAAAATCATGGGCAAGCTCTTCGATATAGCGCTCTTGGCTTTCGAGAATCAGTTCGATCTGTGCGGGAAGCTGGCGCAGTCCATCGAGCAATTGTGCTAACGCTTCGGGATCTTTCGCTTGGCGGCGGAAAGTTAAATCGATCGCTAAGCTATAAAATGCCATGACTTGAGCCACAAACGTTTTAGTTGCGGCAACACCGATTTCAATTCCTGCATGAGTTTCGATGATGTTTGGAACTAACTGACCCAATGAACTTTCAGGACGATTGGTAATGCCAAGCAATCGAGCTTCAAGACCTGTTCCTAAGGTCGATCGACGGTCTTGCTCCATTGCCAATGCTGCTAAAGTATCCGCCGTTTCACCGGATTGGGTCACGCCGATCGTTAAAGTATTCGGAGTGAGTGGCGATGCAGAATAGCGATACTCAGAGGCATAATGCACCGAAGTTGGAACTCCCGCTAATTGTTCTAGCAGGTACTTTCCAACCAGTCCAGCGTGCCAACTGGTTCCACAAGCAATGACTTGAATCTGTTGCAGATTGTCGAGCAGCGCATCAGGAAGATTGAGCTTAACAGGTGATTTGGAGGCTGTCCAATCTGAATCGAAATAAGCTTCGAGACAGGCTCTCACAACGCCTGGCTGTTCGTAAATCTCTTTCAGCATGTAGTGTTTGAAGCCTTGCTTTTCCACCATCACCGGATTGACATCCAAGGTGCGAGGCTTCTTTTTCAAACGCTGTCCTTCAAAGCTGTAGATTTCGACCCCGATCGGAGTCATGCGGGCAATTTCGCCGTTTTCGAGATTCAGAACCGCGCGCGTGTAGGGAATCAATGCGGGCGTATCGGATGCACAGTAAAATTCACCTTGACCAAAACCGAGAACAACCGGAGCTTGCTGACGGGCGACGATTAATTCGTCGGGATAGTCCGCGCAAATCACTGCGATCGCGAATGCGCCCTGTAATTGTTTCACCACAGTCCGCACCGCTTCGAGCAAAGGAAACTCCGCCAATAGTTCTGCTTTGCTTAGTTCTTCTGCAATCAAATGAGGAATCACCTCGGTATCGGTTTCCGATCGAAACTCACAGCCGCGATTTTTGAGGGCTTCGCGCAGTTCGCGATAGTTCTCGATAATGCCGTTTTGAATCACCGCAATCCGCAGGTCGGTATCCATGTGCGGATGGGCATTGTATTCTTCGGGTTTGCCGTGGGTTGCCCAACGAGTGTGAGCGATTCCAGTGCGGGCGGGATTCGGTTCACCTGCGAGTTTTTCTTCGAGATTGTGGAGTTTGCCTTTTGCTCGGACGCAGTGAATTTCACCGTCTAGAATCGTGGCAATTCCGGCAGAATCGTAGCCTCGATATTCCAACTTTCGCAGCCCTTCGAGTAGAATTCCACTGGCTTCTTGAGTGCCGATATAGCCAACAATTCCGCACATAGCTCACTCCTTATCAGGGTCGTTATCCCGCTAATTTAATGTCAGTTCAACAAATCGATCGCTCCGATGCTGTTTCGCCCTGACGTAGAATTCGGGGCGACTGATCAACGTCGCAAGTCAATTCATCAAACTCACGCTAATTTAGCCTGAGTCTGGTTAAGATACCAGATACAAAACAGACATTCCGCAATTACTTTCAACAAAATTTCACACCTGATCTTGAACGAGTCAGCCTCGCCGCTCACCGATCGCGCTCATACTCCCGGCAGTATCGCCCCCGCCAAATTCGCCCCGCGCAAATTTGTCCCGGTCAAGTTCGCACCCAAAAAATTCGCCTTGCCCAGATTCGCCCAAGACAAATCCGCGCCTGATAAGTCGGCTCCGCTAAAATCCGACCCAAACAAATACGCCCCACTCAGATGAGTCGATCGCAAATTCGCTTTATGAAAGCTCGATCGATAAAAATGCGTCCCGGTCAATTCCGCTTCAACCAAATTCGCCCCCGCTAAATTCGCTTCGGCTAAATTCGCATCGATCAAAATCGCATTGCTGAGATCCGATCGACGTAAATCCGCACGAGTCAAATCGGATCGCTTAAATTTCGCACCTCGTAATTCTGTGCCAATCAAATTCGCCCCGATCAAATCGGCATCGTTAAAATTTGCGCCTTTAAGATCCGCCCCGATAAAATTGGCATCATTCAAGTTCGCTCGATGAAAATCTGCCCCGATCGAACTCGCATCGACAAACTGAGCTTGTTGCAGCTTGGCGTGAATAAACTCAGCTTTGTGCAAGATGGCTTTATTGAATTTTGCTGCGCTTAAATCTGCGTCGTTTAGCACTGCCCAACACAACCTCGATCGATTAAAATTCGCGCCGTGCAAATCCGCCCCGCGCAACTCCAATTCACCCAAATCCGCATCACTCAGATCCGGCTGAATTGTTGGATAACGCGATCGCCATTCTGACCATACGATCGCGCCTTGCTGCAACGTCATCAAATGCGCCATCACCGCCACGATCGCTTCACTCCTTACGATCGTTATAGTGTTCTCGCCCCGGCAGATTTTTCATTGTTTCAACCACTGCCTGCGATGCCGCGATAATGTCACGTTCCTCGCCGCCTAAATACAAGCGCCCAAAACTTCCAACTGCCGAAATTTGCAAAATATTAATCAGCGCTGCTTTTTCTGCTTCGTTGGCTGCAAGGGCAGCATATGCCGCTGGTTCGACTTCAAACACATACAGCGTTTGCCCGGATAAAATCATATTGCCGCGCCGAGTCCGGTTGATCAACTGAGTATGGTGAGCATCGATATTGCGAATAATCTGACTTGAAATCACGCGCGGTCGCAGACAATCCTGTTTCCGCACATCCAACGCCGCGAGAATCGCTCGCCCTGCTGCATTCACTTCACCTTGATTGCTGGCATGAATTTCGAGCAAGCCATACAGCCGTTCGACCACTTGCACACCCGGACGCACTACCGCTGCTTTCAACGCAATATCCATGATGCGATTGATTTCAATACCCGGAGAAATTTCAATCCACAGCGAAGCATCACCAGGAAGAGGCAGAAATCCGAGCGACTCTGTTCCTAGATACGCAGCATGTTGCGACTGTAAGCGATCGATGTAAACGTAACTGCGAAGATCGATGCCCAAGAGTAAGCGATTGTAAATTGCCTTTTCAGTATACGGGGTCGGGACGTGCAATCGTCTCTCTCAATTGATGCAATCAAGTTCTGGTTGAATCAGAGTAAAACGTCCTATCTTTTGACAGATGACGTATTGCGCTACGAACTTCAAATTTTATAAGTGTTGACGCGATCGCTCATGATGATGAATTCTACATCTCCAACTCTTTCAGTTTGCGTTGCGACCCGCAATCGACCTGACGATCTCATTCGCTGTCTCAATTCGCTGACGTTACTCAAGCAAGTCGAGTTCGAGATTATTGTGATCGATGATGCGTCGGATGTGCCGATCGTCGATCGTGTGCTTCAAGAGATTGATCCCAGTTTGATCGATCGACTGCAAGTCTTTCGACATGAGAAAAATAAAGGAGTGCCTGCAACTCGAAACGAATTAGCAGAACGCGCTCAAGCTCCTTATTTACTTTGCATTGATGATGATGCTCAATTGTTGAGTGCAGACAGCATTTACACCGCCTTGAGCGTGCTAGAAACCAGTTCTGATGTAGGAGCGATCGCATTTTCTCAAAGCGATGAAACTGGAAAGCTGTTACCCGGACAACCTACACCCGCCGAGTACCGCTGCTATACTGCAACATTTATCGGATATGGCAGCCTGCTGCGACGAGAACTATTCGTCGAGTTGGGTGGATATCGTGAAATGTTTGCCGCGTATTATGAAGAACCTGAATTTTGTAAACGAATGCTCGATCGCGGATTTTATGTGGTTTATCTGCCCGATGCGCGCGTAATTCACTATCAATCTCCGATCGGACGAAATAACTTAGTCGCATTAAAAAATGGCTGCCGCAATAAGTGTTTTGCAGCGATTTACAATGAACCATTAGCAATGTTGATCTTTAGCATTCCGCTAAGAATCCTGCTTTATGTCTACAAACATTGGGCGTACTGTCGGCAGCACAAGATCGAGAGTGAATTTGGCGCGGACTGGATCATTCGCGAAATTTGGCAAAACTTTCCGGTACTGTGGCGCGATCGACGGGCATTGAAGTGGAGTACCTATTACAAATGGCACAAAATTAAGCAAGCACCCGCTTATCAACTTGCAGATTAGTATTTTTATGCAGATTAGTATTTTTATTTAGTGCAATCTATGAAGCTTCTGGTCGTGAATCATTCTTGTACAGTCTCTGTAACCCAGCAGTTTTATGCAGAAATTGAGCAGCAGACTGGATGGGATATCACGATCGTTGTCCCCGAAAACTGGAAAGATGAATACGGCAATCAGCGCAAAGTTGAGCGCTGGAAGGATTTTCGAGGGCAGTTGATCACGATTCCGGTCGGGCAGTCGGGCAGCATTCCGCTGCATTATTATCGATCGCTGTTTCTCAATCTTTTACGTCAGCTAAATCCAGATTTTATCTATCTGCATCAAGAACCGTATGCGCTAGTGACGCTGCAAATTTATTTAGCAAACGCGCTCACGATTCGTAGACCGATTAGTTTTTTCACTTGGCAGAACATTCTGAAACGCTACCCGATTCCGTTTCGACAAATGGAGCGCTGGATCTTAAAGCATACTGATGTGATGTTTCCGGGATCTTATAGTGCTGAAACAGTGATGCGAGAAAAAGGATACACCGGGCGCAGTGTGTTGATGCCGTCTGGAATTGATCCAGCGATTTACTATCCGCGATCGAACATGCTCAAACCCGAACTTGGTGCAAAACCAAACGAAGTTTTAATCGGGTACGTAGGGCGCGTCGTTGAACAAAAAGGATTGAAAACGCTCCTGCTTGCTTTGAATGAAATCCGCGATTTGCCGTGGCGATTGGTGATGATTGGAAAAGGCGAGTTTGAGCCAGAATTTGACACGATCGCTCAACAGTTAAATTTAAGCGATCGCATTCAAAAGCTGGGGTTTGTTCCGTTTACCGAAACCCCGAACTATCTTTCTGCACTCGATATTTTAGTGTTGCCATCGGAAACGCGCGCGAGTTGGAAAGAGCAGTTCGGACGAGTCATCATCGAGGCAATGGCGTGTGGAACGCCTGTGATCGGTTCGGATTCCGGCGAAATTCCTCACTTGATCGCTGCCACAAAAGGCGGCTTAGTCTTTCCTGAAGGAGACGCGATCGCGCTTTCACAACGATTCAGCGAATTGATTTCAAATCCAGAGTTGCGATCGCACTATGCGGACACAGGACGACAATCTGTTTTGAACAATTACACCAATTCATTATTAGCGCATCGCTTCGCCGAAACTGTTAAGAACACCGTAGCGTTTGATCCGCGATCGCAGCGTTCAGGAGTACAATCGTTTCCGACTCCTTAGTTTGCCTTGCCATGATCGAACGATCGCGCCTGCCGGATCAACGTTGGTTTATTCACCCTTCACAGCCCGATCGTGCAATCCAACTTGCCGCCGACACTCATCGATCGCCGCTTTTGACCCAAATCCTGATCAATCGCGGATTGACCTCGCTCGAAGCGATCCAAGAATTTCTCGATCCGGAGCGTCAATCGCTGCCGTCTCCGCTAGAAGATTTTCCCGATTTGGCGCTGAGCTTGGAACTGCTGATTAATGCGATCAACGATAAAACTCGGATTGCAATTTGCGGTGATTATGACGCGGATGGCATGACTAGCACTGCATTGTTATTAAGAGCATTACGCTATTTGGGTGCAAGAGTTGACTATGCGATTCCGAGCCGCATGAGCGAAGGATATGGAATCAATCGCCGCATCATCGAAGAATTTCACGAAGAAGGCGTTGGGCTGATTCTCACAGTTGATAACGGCATCGCTGCCCATGATCCGATCGCGCGCGCTAGAGAACTCGGTTTAACGGTAATCATCACCGATCACCACGATTTACCGCCGACGCTTCCCGATGCCAACGCGATTCTCAATCCGAAGTTAATTGCAGAAACTTCTCCGTATCGCAGCATGGCGGGTGTGGGTGTCGCGTATGTTTTAGCAGTTTATCTAGCTCAAAGCTTCGGACAAACAAGAGACTTACAGCAATCTCTATTAGAGCTTTTTACACTGGGGACGATCGCAGATTTAGCGCCGCTGACAGGTGTGAATCGTCGTTGGGTCAAACGCGGACTCCATCTACTTCCCAAGTCGAAACTAGCAGGCATTCAAGCCTTGATTCAGATTGCAGGCTTGAGCAATGAAAAGAACCTTAAACCCGAAGCGATCGGGTTCCGATTAGGTCCGAGAATTAATGCGATCGGGCGCTTAGCTGATCCTCAAATCGTGATCGAACTGTTGATCACCGATGATGATGGCGTTGCATTAGAGCGAGCAATGCAGTGCGAACAAGTGAATAAACGCCGCCAGCAATTGTGTGAGCAGATCGAGAAAGAAGCGATCGAAGCGTATGAAAACAGTCCGCTCGATGCCAAAGACGATCGCGTTTTATTGCTCGTTCAACCGAATTGGCATCATGGTGTGATTGGAATTGTCGCTTCTCGATTAGTCGAACGGTATGGCGTTCCGGTGTTTATTGGAACTTATGAAGACGAAGCGAAAACCCACATTCGCGGTTCTGCCCGCAGCATTCCAGAATTCAATGTGTTTGATGCGCTAGAGTTCTGCAAAGATCTAATGCTCAAACACGGAGGACACAAAGCAGCAGGCGGATTCTCGTTTGAAGCTGATCGCTTAGAGGAAATTCGCACGAGACTGAGAACTTTTGCACACCGATCGCTGAAACCCGAACATCTCAAACCTTTAGTCACGATCGATGCTGAAGCCGAACTTTCTCAACTTGATCTCGCGCTTCATGCCCAACTCGATGCCCTACATCCCTGCGGCATGGAAAATCCCGATCCTGTTTTTTGGACACCGAGCGTTCAGCTTGATGAGCAACGCCGTATCGGGAAAGGTCACATCAAATTCGTGTTGCGATCGGGAACTCAGAAAATTAATGCGATCGCTTGGCGATGGGGCGAATATTTTCCGTTACCAAGCACTTTGGATATCGCCTATCGGCTGAAGTCGAATGAGTGGAACAACGAAGTTTCTGTTCAACTCGAAGTGATTGGAGTGCGGTTGCCGCAGTTTGAGAACGCTGAGACTGAATTTACGTTTAGCGATCGACCTTACACTTGTACTTTACTTGATCAAAGTGGAATTAAAGAACTGCGGATTCAAAACACAAAAGGTGAAACTTTGATCATTCAGAAAGGACAAAGAACGGGAACGCTTGGGAAATTAAATCAAGCAATGCAAGAAGTCGATGTATCACAGGCTCCCTTTTACGAACTGGTAAAAGCTGCGGTGAATGCTTTGAAAAGTTAACTGAGATCTTGCACCGTTCTGAATAAATAAGGCTTTGATGGGTGCAAGATTTGAGTTAACCGATCCACAAACGAGACTAAACCACAGTGAGCCGAGCAACTGACACAAAATTCTGGACTGTAAACTAGCCCAATAAACTAGCTCAACGGAATCGCTGCATTCACCAGCGAAGTCAAAATTCCCGTCTGTTCCTGCCCACTGGTTGAAAGATCGCTGTAGCACAGAAACAAGCGCTCCTCTGTTCGCCCCAGCAAATCTAACAGAATTCGCCGTAATCGTTGCTCGTTCATTTGCTGGGTATCTTCCACGTCCCACACCTGCCCCGACCAATCTTGCAAAAACAACGGAGCCGCAAACAGCGAATCCACCCCACTCAACCAGCGCGAAGAACCCGCATCTAACCAAAATTGCCAACGGTGCGATCGTCGCGTCGATCGGTATTGAAACACGGTCGCCAACGTCACCGAATTCGGCTGAACTAACCGCACCGGAAACGGATTTGCTGTCACCGTGCCGCTTCTCAACAGTTGAATAAAATTCCGCACCGTCAAAGATTGCGGTGCATCGCTCAAATCGCTGCGTCGGAGTCGATCGTCTACTTCCCAGTAATGCTGAGCGGTTTCCATCAGTTCACGCAGTCCCGCTAGTTGATCAAACGGCAGATGACTGCCACCGAGAAAGAATCGCTGAATCGCTCGATCGAGCATCACAACCGGACTAGCGATCAAACGGTTTTCTAACTGCGATCGCTGCGAGTCGATCCAGCGCACCATGCCTTCATACGCTTCTGAAGCTTGATAACCCAACCGATCCCAGCGCGGGAATGTGTTCGCAGGCAGTAAGCGCGGCTGATCGGGATGCGGCTCGAAACAATGATCCGCCAGCAATCCCGCCCGAACCGGATCGATCGCATAAATCGCAGGCGATTCTGATTTCTGGCTGAGAATAACGAGCATTTCTGCGATCGTATCGCGATTAGTCGCTCGTCCGAGTCCCGGATAAATCAAGGTCAGTAACGTTAATAAAGCGCGGACGATCGGGCTACTTGCTAACGGTCGCTGATCGTTTAGAAACTCAACTGGAATATTTTGGCGTGTGAGAATTTCCCGTAGTGCATAGCGAGAAATCGGATCGATTCCAGGACCAATCAGCGCAATATCACGCGGTTCAACGGTTCCCGATTGCACCGCTTTGATAATCACTTCTGCGGTTTGGCGAATCAGTTGCGCTTGAGTCGTCGTCTGAATCGTTTGAATTGCATCCGGCAAGCTGGCAAAGAAAACGGGATCAGTTACTAAATCTAAGATTGATTCGCCTAATTCATCCATTAAGCAGGGATTTGTGCGATCGCTTAACGTCACCACCGAACAGCGATCGCTCAGTTCCGATAAATAGATCGGATCAGCTCCCAGTCCCAACCGCACCGCTCCATCTGAATTAAAACTAAACGCACAGGGAATGTGTCGATCGATCAAAAACTCAAATAATTGACGCACGATCGCCGGATACTCATCGACATCATCCGCAATCACGGCTTGATATCGTTCGGTTAAATGTTTTTGATACGTCGAATCATGCAGCAAATAGCGACCGTATAAATCGGTGATTAAACTGTAGGTCAACAATCCACGCCGCAAACACCACG
>CAXTDB010000149.1:0-11284 GCA_964242045.1 uncultured Leptolyngbya sp.
GTGGATATTGCCTCCCTGTCCGATGCCACTTTGCTCGACGTTACTGAAAGCACCAGTCGCAAGTGTTGGATTTTGGCTGGCACCATCTAAAGAAACGGTATCACGAGCATCAATAAAGATACCGCCAGCATCGCCTCGTCCAGAAGTATCGGCGCTCAACTGAGCGCCATTCGTCAAGGAGAGGGAGCCAGTGGCGATGCGGATATTGCCACCCCGTCCTGTACTACTCTCATTGACATTACTAACAGCACCACTCGCAGATGTACCATCTCGGTTTGTACCATCGAAGGAAACGGTGTCATGGGCATCAATGAAGATATTGCCAGCATCACCCTGTCCAAATGTAGTGGCACCCACTTGAGCACCATTCATCAGGGAGAGAGAGTCTGTGGTGATGTAAATATTTCCTCCGTTACCCGCAGAGCCAGAACGCACATTGTTAGTAATGAAACTATTAGCTCCTGTACCTGTGACTACCCCAGTTGCGTTGATCACAATGTCTCCAGCTTGACTACCAACGGTTCCCTGACCTATCTCTATTCCAGCACGAACTCCACTGTCTCCTGAGAAATCTAAGTTCCGGGCGTTGATCGCAATGCTGCCCCCATTTCTAGCCGCAACACTTACACGAGAACCATTGATAAGATAGACATCTGCTCGTGCAACGTTCACTGGAAACACCAAATTGAAGATGTTCCCGTTCATCGTCAAGCCGATCGCCCCTGCCTCCGACAGTCCTCCCAGTTCAATCCGTCCACCTGGAGCCGTTAATTGACCTCCCTCCAGCCTAACCTCACCACCAACTAGCAACAGACTTTGACCCTCATTCACTTTCAAGCCAGTTGAGTTAGCGGTTGAGCGATCGATAATTGGTTGCGTCGCCAATTGATTCACTAACAGTGCAGAAGGATTAACCGTCAGCAGTGGCAAATCACTGGGTTTCGAGTTGAGACCGAAGGAACCACGATCGCCAAACCCGATCGCGTCGGCAGTGGTCGCAACAAACGAGCCACGCATATCTAACTGAGCATTCGGACCAAAAATAATGCCATTGGGATTAATTAAAAATAGATTTGCCTGCGATCGAATTAATCCATCGATGTCCGATCGCCCTCCCGTAATCCGAGCTAGAATATTGCTGACACCAGTGCTTTGAAAATTGGCGACTTCATTAGAGTTAAGATTGAACCGACCAAAGCTGTGAAACAAATTGCTGCCCACCGTTTGACCTGCGGATTGCGGGATCACATAATTCGGTCCCGTGAGAGTTCCGGCAGATCCAAGCGTTCCATCCAGTGTGACGTTTTGAGCCACGCAATTTGCGGGCGCGATCGCTCCAATCATAACAAACCAGCTTGCTAACCCAAGTGATGTTGTCCAGTAGTCCCGGTGCCCCATCTTAAGCCCTCCACTTAATGTAAGTTTGCTTCAGAGCGATCCTCTTTCATCCACTCAGACCCCTATTGAAATCCTCGACGATAGTATACAGAAACCCTCAGCAGCAAATATAGGGATCTGAAGAACGACTTGATTGGTATCAACGTTCTCTAACTTCTGCTGATTCTTAAGCGTAGATGTCTGTTCTGATTCAACTGAGTGCGCCTGAAGTGCTGCAACACTTTACAAAGTTTCATACAATGCTCTGAGAGAAAAGACTTTTCTATAGTAATGAGAGGTAAATGCCAGTCTATTCACTCTGTTGTACTTCAAGCGTTTGAGCAGGAGTTAGGAGGGCGATCGCAGTAAATCTAACTATTGAAGCCCGGTTCTAGACAAAATTTCAGATATTGGAATGTATTTGCAACAAATTCGCCATTTCGACCTGAGAGTTTAGAAGAGGAGGGTCGTTCACTATTGTTATTCTGCATGAATCAAGAGAGAGCCGCGATCGACGAACAACTTCAGCAGCTAGCCATCACCGCTCAACAGCATCCAGTGCTGACTCAAGAGCGGCAGCTTGCTCTTAGAAGACTCGTAAACGGAATTCTTTATTCCGGTAGACTTTGCTATCCCCAAAGAGGGCAATTTGCAAGCGCTTATGAAGATATTTATGATGAAGCCGTGCAAGAGTTAATGTGCTATGTCTGCCAAAACATCCACAAATATGAACCAGAGCGTGGTTCTGTTATGACCTGGGTGAATGTTTTACTAGAACGGCGATTTTTTAGAGAAGCAATTCCCAAAGTTATTGGTCAACAGCACGTAAAACGAATCGCAGTCTCCGAACTCAATAATATTGCCTTTTCTACAGAGTCTCCTACGTCAACGGAGTTGATCAGAGAATGCATTGAAATCGACTCAGATGATTTGTTTAAGCAAGAATACATCGAACACAAACCAACTGCAAACTTTCAGACACTCGCACTCCAACGAATTGCGGGAAAGTCGTGGAAAGAGATTGCAGCGGAGCTAGACATTAATGCTTCAACCGTGAGGAGTTTCTACAGTCGATGTGTGACTAAGTTTGCTGAAAAGTTAAGAGCTTATTGCATAGATGGTGGATGTTAAACAGGGAACCTCTGAGTGTATGGACAAGCTGATTGAATCAACCTTTACAGTTTTACTAGGTATGACTGCTCATCGGGCAGCCGCACAACAATGTCAGCAGGTTGGAAATCCTCAAAAGGCAAAGCAGGTGTATTTAAACTACCTTGCGATGTTTGCGGTGGAGTACTATCTGCGCTGCATGGGAATCGAAACCAATCGAGATGCCGACCCGCAGCTTGTGATCCAAACTTTGATGGATGAAGCGAATCTCCAACTTCCTGGGCTAGGTCATTTAGAGTGCTGCTTTGTATTGCCAGATCAGCAGGTGATTCAAATTGCCTCGGATGCTTGGGAAAATCGCATTGGCTATGTTGTGGTGCAGCTTGAACCATTGCTGAAAAAAGCCACAGTGTTAGGGTTTGTGCAGGAGGCAAAGGATGGAGAAATTCTGGTCAATCAGTTGCGATCGCTCGATCAACTTATGAGTTATTTGCAGCGGTTGCGATCAGCGTCAACTGAATCACCTGTGAGTTTATCCCAGTGGTTGCAGGGACAGTTCAAAGCCAGTTGGCAATCGCTCGACGATCTGTTGAACACAGACACAGCATTCGCATTTGCTTATCGAACAGAAATTCTATCAGACAGCAAAGCAATTAAACGTGCCAAATTGCTAAATTTGGGATTGCAACTGGGAGGACAAGCGGTGGCGTTACTTGTAGCGATCCTGCCAGAACCTGAACAGAGATTAAGCATTTCTGTTCAGGTGCATCCGATGGGTCAATTAGCGTATCTCCCTGCTGGGTTGCACATCAGCTTACGTTTGGAGTCTGGCGAGACGCTTCAGGAAGTGCGATCGCGAAGCCATGATAACTATATTCAACTAAGGCAATTTCACGGTTCCCTCACAGAAAGGTTCAAGGTTCAAGTGTCCCTAGACACTGTTTGTGTGACGGAATCATTTGTGATCTAGCTTGTGAGTTAGAAAATTTCCAGAACTAGAGGATTTAAGGAGGCTAGTTTTTGCTCATTTCAGTGCCGCTCAGACATAAATTTAGATAAGCACACATAAAGATCAGTCAATAGGTAGAAGCTTTTCTCAAAAACTTCTTTGTGTCAGTCTGGAGATAGATCTCCGCAATTCTTGCAGCATTTTCAGAATTTCAACCTGAGTGATTATTTAGAAAGTCGTCAATTTCGTAGTTGATGCAAGTTTTCCAACTTGCATCTGTCTCTCAGCCCTATACCAAATCTTGTGCCTTGAACCAGTGCCATAGGTTGACAGCAGGGTTGTAATGCTCAATCGATTCCAAGAGGTGACCGCACTTCAATTAAGAATACTCAAGCGATCACACTTCAAGTTTTTGGAGTTTAAGGGTTTTCTATGAGAAAAACAAATGTACGGCGCGCTGATCATCAACAAGTTCATCAGGCGAGTAGGAGTGACATCATTACTCGCTTCTTTCAGTTTGAGGTGTTGAACACTGCTTACCGGACTGAGCTTCTAGCTGGCATTACGACATTTATGACGATCGCACCGTTATTAGTGGTTAATGCCCATATGCTGTCAAATGCAATCTTTCTGCATCAAGCAGGTGATTTATTTGACCAAATCTTGACAGCGACTGTGCTTACCTCTGCGATCGCAACGCTTTTAATGGGTTTACTAACGAACTATCCGTTTGCGCTTGGACCTGGAACAGGATTAATCGCGCTGTTTGCCTTTTCGATTGTGTTACGCATGGGCATGGACTGGCGACTAGCGTTATCAGCCGTTTTAGTCGAAGGCTTAATTTTCATACTCTTAACTGTGAGTAAATTTCGTACTCATCTCACAGATGCCATTCCTGCTTCGATCAAACAAGCCACTGTTGTAGGACTAGGACTACTAATTGCCTATGTTGGACTTTCCAGCGATCCGACTCCACCCACACTGGGCGCAGGTATTATCGTTGCAGGTGCGGTAACAAAAACCACGCTAGGATCGCTCCATCAACCCACAACGCTGCTTGCGATCGTCGGTATCTTCCTTGCGGCAATTCTAATGGTGCGTCGGCTGAAGGGCGCAGTATTGATCAGTATTTTAGCAACCGCTCTACTGGGTTGGATCTTCGGGATTGCGCCCTTGCCTCAAGGACTTCTTTCTCTACCCCAGATGCCGACAGCGTTAATTGGGCAATCTCTGAATGGCTTCCACTATCTCACCTGGCAACAGAGTTGGAATTTCTTAACGGTTGTGTTCGTACTGTTGTTCGTTGCGTTGTCGGATACAATTGGATGTTTAACAGTTCTTGTTCAACAAGTCGATCGCCCACAGTCAGATACCTTGTCGTTAAAATCACGTTCATCGTTGCTATCCAATGCTGTTGGCACAACCGTTGGTGGATTAATGGGTAGCATTCCAGTGATTACCTACCTCGAATCTGCTTCTGGTATTTTTGAGGGCGGACGTACCGGTTTTACAGCGGTCGTGGTCGCGATTCTATTTCTGATCTCATTGCTATTTACGCCTCTATTTGCCGCTATTCCAGCGTTTGCATTGACTTCTGTTTTGGTGATGGTGGGCGTTCTCATGATGGGCTGTGTGCGCTTGATTGACTGGAATGATTTAACTGAAGCTATTCCAGCATTTCTAATGCTCCTGATTATGCCTTTAACTTTTTCAGTTGCAGATGGATTAGCGGTTGGTTTTATTGCGTATCCGTTAGTCAAAACCGCTCAGGGAAAAGTACGCGAACTAAAGCAAATGAACCTACTCTTGTCCTTGATTGCGATCGCCTATTTTATATTCATGACGTTACAAACTTAATGCTACGAGGGTTGATTTGAATTAGAGGCTTATGAAAACGTCAGTACTTTTGTTTGATGCTCTGAGTCCTTTGTTTGAAGGAGTAGAGCAATCATTTGAAGCCCTCGCGAACGAGCAGAAGTTCTATTTTCGGACTTCTGTCTTTGGCACTGCGGGAACCCGTGAACCTAAAGAGTTTCTGCAAGACGCAAAAGATTGCGGTCAGTTTCTGGCTGAAATCGGCTCAGATATCATTGAAGGCGGAGGCGGGCATGAACACTCGGTAATGTATGCTGTTGCCGAAGCCTTTAAATACCATAGAAGTGAGCTTGAAGGTTTCCCGATCGCAATTGCTAATAGCTTAATTCTACCGTGGGAGGACTCGGAGCAGATCCGAGATTATTTGTTAGAGAGTAAAAGCCTCTCGTTGAGACTTTTGTGTTTTGCTTCATTGTCGTCAGCATTCGTTGCTCTACCAGGAGGATGGGGAACAATGCTTGAGATTTCCTTTATTGCACAGCTTATCGATCATGCACTTCGAGATTGTGCTCATTCACTGCTTTGGAGAATTAATCCTTGCGTCAGGCTGGGATGGGTTCCGCCCATTATTGCGGTAGGAGACTTCTTTGATTGGCTCAAAGTATTTCAAAGTGCAGGAGCGGAATTAGATACGCTCTCAAAAGAGCGGGGTTCAGATCGGGTCGTGACTGTTGTGCGTGATATTGAAGAAGCGAAAGTGCTGCTGAAGGAGCGCAAAACGCAGTGGGAAAGGCTTTTAAGCTCGATAAAGTAGGTGCCAAGATACACATGCCATAGGATTTTGCTTTAACTTTAGCGAAGCACTCGTTCACAAAACTGTAGATGTTAGATAGGTAGTTTATGCTCAACTATAAGAAAGCCCGGTTGAAGTGGAAAAATTACTGGTTCAAAACGTTCGTAGATGGCAGTCTTGTCCTTTCATCTGTTCGCCCGATCGACCTCATCATCGGCATATTTTCTGGAGCTAGTTCGGTAGTTTCTGCGGAATCGCTATAACCTCTTATCTTGCTGTAGAAATGCATTCTCCGTTGCTGATGGCTCCGTTTGGTGCGACAAGCGTATTGATTTTTGGTGTCCCTGATAGCCCGTTGGCTCAACCTCGTAGTGTCATTGGTGGAAATCTCTTAGCGGCACTTGTGAGTTTGATCATTCTGCATCTCCTTGGTTCTTCTTTAACAATGGGAATGGCGGTTTCAATCTCGATCGAAATCATACAGCTCACCGGAACAGTACATCCCCCAGCAGGAGCCGTTGCGCTAGTGGTCATGATGACCCATCCCAACTGGCATTTCTGTTAACACCTGCTCTAGAAGACTCGATGATTAAAGCAAATGAGCCTATTCTTGCCTCTGATTGCATTTGCGTATTTCATGTTCACGTCGTTCCAATCCTAATGCTGTTCGATCGTTTTAACAAAAGCTCAAACAAAGTGTTTTTAGGAGTCACCGATGCTGCAAGCTTTATTCTCGTTTCGTGACCGCTACCGCATTCTCCATCTCAATTGGTTTGCTTTTTTCATCTCATTTGTAGTTTGGTTCAGCTTTGCTCCGTTTGCAACGACCATCCTGCGCGAACTGCACCTGACACCCGCGCAACTGAAAGTCTTAGCGATTTGTAACCTAGCGCTGACCATTCCCGCCCGGATTCTGATTGGCATCGTCCTTGATCGCTATGGACCTCGATTAACGTTTTCAGCATTGCTCGTTTTTGCCGTAGTGCCTTGCTTGCTGACAGCAACCGCACACGATTTTAATCAACTAGTGTGGAGCAGTCTGATTAACAGCATCATGGGAGCTGGATTTGTAGCGGGCGTTCGCATGGTTGCAGAATGGTTTCCACCGAAAGAAATTGGACTCGCACAAGGAATCTACGGCGGCTGGGGCAACTTTGGAGCCGCCGCCGCTGCGTTTTGTCTGCCGATGTTAGCCATTGCGATTGCAGCTTTCACGGGCGGAACCCTCAACTGGAGAATGACGATCGGATTGATCGGTTTTGTCACGGCGCTCTATGGCATCATTTATTTTCGTTACACTCAAAACACCCCACCGGGCGAAGTTTACCAACGTCCTCAGCGACATGGTGGATTAGAAGTTACAAGCAAGCGCAGTTTTTGGGCAATCACACTGTTGGATTTAGGCTTGCTCATTTCGCTCGGAGTGCTAACCTATCCGTTAGCTCAGCCCAACATTCACTTCTTGAATCCAGTTCAAGTAGAAGCAGTCTGGGTCTTTCTAGGTCTACTGTATGCCTTCCAATTCTACAAAGTTTGGCAGGTCAATCGGGAAGTTGTGGGATCACTCAATCCCTTCAGTTCAACCTTTCTACAGCCGAGTCAGCACTACGCGCTGAACCAACGTTACGAGGTGCGGCAAATCGCGCTGCTTGACTTCACGTATTTCACAAACTTTGGCTCTCAAATTGCAGTGTTGTCGATTTTACCTGCTTGGTTTGAACAAACCTTTGAGCTAAATTCGGTGATGGCAGACTTAGTAGCGACTGCCTACCCCGTTCTAAATCTGATTTCTCGTCCCAGTGGCGGGCTGATCAGCGATCGCTTTGGCAGCCGGAAATGGACAATGACGGGAGTAACGATCGGCATTGGGATCGGCTACTTGCTTATGGGTAAGCTAGATGCTCACTCAAGTTTGGGGGTTGCGATCGCAATCACGATGCTCTGTGCTTATTTTGTGCAAGCTGGAGCCGGGGCAACCTTTAGCATCGTGCCGTTAATCCGTAAGCCAGTGACTGGTCAAATTGCAGGAAGTGTAGGCGCTTACGGCAATGCGGGTGGCGTGATTTATCTCCTGATCTACAGCCTCAGCAATGCTCAAACATTGTTTTACAGCATGGGCGTTACGGCGCTCATCTGTGCCAGCTTATGTGCTTTTTTCCTCAAAGAACCACAGAGTTCTGTTGCGACATCTTCTGAACCGCTTGTTGCTTCCCCTAAATAGTCCTCATAAAGTTATGGAACTTAGCAGTAAACAGATCCACGAACGAATTGAAGATGCAGAATCGCTACCGACACTGTTGCTCGAAGCGATCGACTATCTCCGGTTATTGCATCAAGAACAGTCGCTGCCAGAAGCTCAGTTGCAAGAGCGGCTTGCAGAGATTTACCGCGACTATGGACGATCGCGCACTTACTGGCAGACCCAAGATGAATTGATTTACGGGGCAAAAGTGGCTTGGCGCAATAGTTCACGCTGCATTGGTCGCATCTTTTGGGAGTCCTTCAACGTACGAGACCTGCGTCATCTCACGACCGCAGAAGATATCTTTGCCGCGATCGTTGAGCACCTTCAGCAGTCCACTAATAGCGGGAATATTCGCGCCACTATTAGCATTTTTGCACCCGTTGCACTAGGACAACCAGGAATTCGCATTTGGAATTCTCAACTGATTCGCTATGCGGGATATCGGCAGGCGGATGGCACGATCGTCGGCGATCCCGACCAAGCAGAATTCACTGAACTGTGCCAACATATGGGTTGGCAAGGACAGGGCACCCAGTTTGATATCTTACCCTTGATCATCCAGATGCCTGGACAGGAGCCTCAGTGGTTTGAACTGCCAAAAGAAGCGGTGCTGGAAGTCCCGATGACACATCCCGACTATGAGTGGTTTGCAGAACTGGGTCTCAAGTGGCTCGCGCTTCCCGCCGTGTCGAACTGGCGATTAGAGATCGGCGGGATCTCTTATTCCTGTGCTCCCTTCAGTGGTTGGTACATGAGCGCTGAAATTGGTGCTCGTAATTTTGGAGACGTGCAGCGCTACAACTTATTACCTGTAATTGCTGAACGAATGGGGCTGAATATTCGCTCAAAGCTATCGCTATGGCAAGATCAAGCGCTGGTTGAACTGAATCGTGCCGTTTTGCATTCTTTTACAGTGTGTGGTGTGACGATCGTCGATCACCACACAGCATCTGCACAGTTTATGCGGCACTGGCAGCGAGAAGCTGAGGCTGGGCGGATTGTACCTGCGGATTGGGGCAGAATTGTGCCGCCGCTTTCTGCTTCGACAATGGAGGTGTTCCATCAGGAGATGCACAATGTTTGCCTCAAGCCCAACTTCTTTCCACAGCCTGTCCCTTGGAAAAACTGGCAGAACGATTGCTCTGCGATCGTCCCTCTTGGCAACTCGCAGCCAAAGCAATGCCCTTTCCATTAGTTCTTTTTTTTCACTTTTTAGAGAAGCAAATTATGTATGGTAAGTTTGGATTTTTAGTAAAGGTTTCCTGAGACAGTCGAGTGCTTCTGCCAACTGGAGTTGTGAAAGTCTTTTTTGACAATTCTGAATTTAGTCACTTCTTGCTTCGAGTCTACAAATCTTAAGATAGAAAGGTAGACTTGGAGTGAAACGGTTGGAGAATAATCTTATGCATTCCAATGTATCAACTAAAACTAGTATGACTGGAGCGCTTGGAGAGGCAGCACGGCATTGTCAAGTTAACCAGAATATAGAATAATCGTCCTGGTTTCGACATTGCTTGCCTATGTATTCCCGTTATCGATATCCCGGCGAAATCATCAGCTATTGTGTCTGGCTCTATTACACTTTCCCTTTGAGCTACCGGGACATCGAGAAAATGATGGTGTATCGAGGCATTGAAGTAACCTATGAAACAAGTCGGGAGTGATGCCGAGTGTGGAACATCAACAGCACAAGGGATTGAACAACCGAGCCGAGAACTCACATCAGCAGACCAGAGTGCGAGAGCGACGAATGCGACGATTCAAATCTCCCGGACAAGCTCAACAATTTCTCTCTGCTTTTGACCCAATTCGAGGACACTTTCACCCGAAGCACATCAACTGAATGCGAAACGATATCGTGAACAACTACGCCAACGATTTGAGGATTGGCAAGATGTTGCTGGTCTAAATGCTGCATAAATTGCGAGATCGGAATGATTCAAGGATAATCGTGCTGAATTTTGAATTTCTCTGGTTAAGTTGACAGTGCCGAGTAATTGAAACTTTTTACATATCACCCGACTTTGCTTTTAACTGTTCTATTCATTTTGATCGTATTCGTAGATCACTTCGATACCAACCGTACTGTAAAAATCATGAGCTGTTCGACGCAATTGATAGGAATGCTTTCCCAGCAAGAAAGCTAACCACGTCTTGATGAAACAGTCCTGGCGTGAAGCATGATGTCGAGACTCTAACGCACAAATCAGATCAAGCAGCGAGATGGATTTGCGCTTACGGCTTTGCATTCGCTTGATCGTCGTCTTTAGTTCTTCCGTCCAACCATCAATTTGTTTCCCATGTGCCAAATTAATGATGTTAATTATCCCGGATGCCTCCAGTGTACTATCAGCGTTGCGGTCTGGTAAATCTTCAAGCATTGCTGCGGCATCGTCGATTGCCGAATCCAGAACCTCACGAACCCGCGCTGAATCAGCTTGATAAAAATCGATTAGCGTTGTCTTGCTAGACATTGCTCCGCACTCCCACTCATCCTCAACCGGGAACGGGAGATCGGCAGCGGGTTCAATGAATTGATCCAAGTTGACAAGCATCGACTGCCGCACCCAGCGATCGAAAAAATCTTGCGGCACGATCGGTTCATTGCGGCTTCCCCTCAGTTGAGCTTTGACTTGTTCAACTTGCTTGGAAACTTCACCGTATTTCGCTTCAAAAATCGTCGCCAGTTGAACGGACACGCTTCGCGTGAGCCGAAGGCAGCGCGTCACCCGCCACCCGCAGACAAGTGAGATCATCGAGTTCTAACATCGTGGCATCAAACAGCCGCAGCAATTCGAGCAGTTCTGCGTCTTGTGGCGACGCGATCGCCGTCTGAAGCTGATCGAATAGCGGGATTTCCAACTGAATCATGCCGCACCCTCGATCTGCAAACAGCAAGGGCGAATCGGGCAGCGCAGCGGATCGAGGCGAACTGTAGAGATCGGCGCAATTCTGGATCTTGATCTATGTCAAACCCTATCTTTGACTCCACTGG
>CAXTDB010000150.1:0-11202 GCA_964242045.1 uncultured Leptolyngbya sp.
AGAACTGCGCCCACAGGTTGGCGCTTTCGCGTCTCTGTAAGGTGGTTGTCATGGTGTGATAATTACTGTTTGAAGAAATGATGTATGCGGTTGTTAACCACACTTTACACAGTAGAGGAAAGATTTCGGTTTGTAAAGAGTATTAACAATTATTTCAGAATTCTCCATCTGAAGGAGTAGGTCGGAGTTTTGGACAAATTTCTGTACGATCGAGTAGTTGTCATGCCCAATTCGAGAAGAGTTCGGCAAGAATCTGAGTTTGTAGCACATCAGTGAATTTAGACCGAGTCAACCTTGCAACATAAATGAGAGAAGTAGAAATCGGGCTTAATTATTGAGGTAGGATCAGCTGAGAAAATCGTAGAGGCAAGCTCTGGAGGACGATTCGAGCGTTTACACCCTCCTCAGCATCCACTCCGATAATGGCTTTTACCTTGCCCGCATCGTTGCACAACTTCACAAAATTTTATTTCGTTGGTCAGAATTGCTTGATACATTTCTTCAGCAGTTGTCAGATTTGGCAGCGTCAGACAAGCAACACCGCAATCAACGTTGCTTTGCTGCTCGATGAAGGGATAACGTTGAGACATGCGTTGTCACCCATGTCCGACCCTAAGCTTGGGGCTGGGAAAGCAGGCTTTGTTAATTTGCTAAACCACAATAGACTGTGTAAGGGCGGTATTCAAACCAGGAGATTCGCCGAAGGAGCGACCGCGATTCAATCTTGAGAGGAGTCGAGATCGTTGATCGTAATGCCAAGTCGTGTCAGATGCAGGCGAGCGCGGGTCGATAAACCCATTTGTTTGAGTAATCGATTGATGTGTCGATCGCTAATCGCGACTCCGGTTTCTTGTAGCAAATGTTTTCGTAGCCAGTGAGCCGTCCAGCGCTCAAACGGATATCCAAATTGTTTTGGGCTATGGCTGACCAATTCTTTGAGTCGGACTAGATAATCATTGTTAATTGTTTTTGGTCGTCCGACAGGCTGACTACCCCAATCATCCTGTTCAGACTGCTGCATACTTTTCGTCATGGAACACACTCCCTAACAGGTAGACCTGCGATTAAACGCAGAGAACTTGGTGCGTGCGATCGCTCGTTGAGGTCGCTCACAGGTTGTTAGGTAGAATCACCCGTATCTAATGTAATTGAACGCTAATTAAACGTTGATTTGAATTGTTGAAATTACCATTTTTCTATTCAGATCCATGTCTAAAAAAGCACTTTCAAGGAGTTAATTATTTGAAACTGCATCGTTAATGATTGCAATGTTGGTAGATGAAAGAGTCGCTTCTTAACTCACCGATGACTTACTAAATCTCACCACAATTTACAAGGGAGAATTGTAAGAGGGCGGGTGAATGCAACGATCGATACTCTTCAGACATCCTCTAACTATGACTCAGATTTCAATTTCAAATCTTTCTGATGGTTCTGCTTTGTCGAACAATTATCAAATTCAATGCTAAATCCCGAAGAATGTGCCTTTTTACTTGCACTCAAAATATTTTGAAGTATCTAAAGGAGCGCAATCTTTCTGGTGAGGATTCTAATTCAAGTCTAGACATCAAAATCAGGAAAGAATTCTAATTTATTAGTTGAGTTCGGTGCTTAAATCACGATCGCTAACTTGCGTCCTAAATCCAAAAGTGCAGGTGTCACCGTCGGCGATTGATTCAACCATTGATGAAATAATTCCTGACTCTTAGCAAAAGAGATACCCAGTCTAAGCTGTCCGCTCAGCACGATTAATTGCTCTAAGACGCGAATTTGAGGTTCTGCATTATCTAAATCGCCATCGTTAAATAGCGTCCACAGCGATCGCTCAACAAAGCGCTGTAAAATTTCTCGCGCCTCTGGTTGCTGAAGCCGACAGCGCAGATGAGTTGCCTCAGTCGTGATCGCTTCTAGCTGCCCCAAGTGCATTAACAATGAATCTAGATCATCTGCATCTTGTTCGAGCGATCGTAGTGTCAGTAACAATCGATGCCCTAATGCAATCTCAGCCGCAACTTGTAACTCTTGCGGAACGGGCAGATCGCCACGGTGGAACGCCATTAACACGCCATAGTTATCGCGATAAACCTGGGTGTAAAGCTGATCCAATCGCGTCAAAGTCTCCTGGCTGAGCAATCTCATGATTCGATGCCGCTCTTCCGCAAACAAATCTTGCAAACTATATGCAGCATCTCCGAATACATGATTCATCTTTAGAATCGTTTGTGCTGCACTCCCCTGTGCAAGTGCCTCAAAAAGCTGCTCTTTCACCTGCGTGTAGTTGCGCCGCCCTGCAAACGGTTGAATACAGCAGTGGAAATCCCAACCGCACAAATGCAGCACGCCAAATACAAAATGCTGACTCTCGCGGGTAATTTCAGACGTGAGCTGCAATTGCCCGATCGCGAATGTTACCGATCCCATTCGCTGAATCTGATAATCCAACTGATTCGCGCTGTAGCAGTATACCCGCTCTTCTCGCGCATATGACGTAAACAGAGAAGAAATCGCATAGTGTGCGGCTACTTGCTCGAATGTAATCTGTGCCGGGATCACTAACTGACGATAAACTTCTGCCCCATTCTTGAAGCAATCGACATTGCTCGGAGCGGATGCTAATCGCTTGATAAAATTCTTCTCAAGCTGAATTCCCGACACATCTCCAGCTAGTTCCAATGCGCGCGATGCGTACCGAAGAATTTGCACTCCTTCCGGTCGAGACAGTTCTTCAAAAAACCAGCCGCAACTCGTATACATCAACAAAGCATGACGCTGCATTTCCAGAAGTCGCAACGCATCTAAACGATCGCTCTGACTCAACCGATGCGACTGATGCCGCACCAGAAATTTCTGCACCGAAGCGCGATCGCGAATCACTTGCACATATTCATCGCGCGCCAGCCAGGGATCATTAAACAGCTTCTTTCCTTCTTCTTCGTATACGCGAATCAACTGATCCCGCAGCCAGTCGAGCGCATCTCTCAGCGGTCGTCTCCATTTTTGATGCCACCCGCCTCCGCCTCCGCAGCCACAATCTTCCTGCCAGCGATCGACTCCATGCGCGCAACTCCAAGCAGTTACGGGTTTCAACTCTACTTCCCAAGTCGGCGGATTCAAGCTGAGATAATGCGCGAAATTTGTCACCGTCCAATCGCGCTGCGGAAATTCTTGAGTAAAGGCATACGCCAAACATTTCTCAGTGCCGCCTTTGTGATGCCCGAACGTTTCGCCATCGGTTGCCACCGAAATTAACTGGGTTGGGCGATGATCCCCGCGCACTGCTTGACCCAATCGTCCTGCTAAATGATGGGAACTACTCAAAGCAGAATCAAATCCCATATCGCGAGAAATCGGACCGTCATAAAAGAACACATCTAAATAAGGAGAATCGAGATCACCCGATCGCTGATAACACCGATAGGGACGAGTCGGATCGATCTGTCCTCCGCCAACTTCCTGCCAGTGAGAATCGCCTTCGCGGCATCGTTCTGCTTGAGACGGAGCAAGCACAATAAACTTGATTCCTTCCTCGATCAAAATCTTTACGGTGGCATAATCGACTGCGGTTTCAGCTAGCCACATGCCTTCGGGATCACGTCCGAAATGCGATCGAAAATCCGCTTTGCCCCATCGAATTTGGGTTCGCTTATCACGCTGATTTGCCAGCGGCAGAATCATGTGGTTATACACTTGCGCGATCGCGTTTCCATGCCCATCTAACCGCGCACAGCTTTTACGATCGGCTTCCACGATCCGCTGATACACCTCCACGTCATGCCGCTCGATCCAACTCATCAACGTCGCGCCGATATTGAAACTCAGATACTCAAAATTATTGATGATCCCCAACAGTTGACCTTGATCGTTTAGTACTCTTGCAAACGCATTCGGGCGGTAGCACTCGTGGTGAATCCGTTCATTCCAATTGTGGAACGGTGCAGCGCTCGGTTGCCGTTCGATCGCGTCAAGGTAAGGATTCTCGCGGGGTGGTTGATAGAAATGACCGTGAACTGTGACGTAAACCCCGATCGCGGTTTCGAGGGGATCACTCTCTATATTAGAGTTTTGAGCATTTAGATCGACAGCAGACACACGGGGTAAAGCATCAGAGAGTGAAGTCATTAGGCAATTCCACATAGAGTGCGCTCACACTCGCGGCATCATCGAATCGGAGTGCAAGCAGAACAAATTCAACTAGAGAAAAGATTGAAGCGGAGGCAGCTTCTTTACAGGCGGGATCAGCAGGACTAGGTTTCTTGATCGCACAGAACAGGCAGCACCATAGCAAGCCCAAAAGAAACCACAATCTAACCCGAAGTCGATTCTGTTCTGATCGAGAACGGCTTGTAGAGCTAGATTGTGACAACGCTGATGTGAAAGCAGGACGACGAATAGAATAGCTACGATCCATCTTTCTGCGATCATCACTCTTGATTGAACCGTACTTCAGACCTGTTCTAGAAGTTCTTTAAGACTTTCACATGGGATTTTATAATCGCGCTACTAAAGTTCATCTTTTGTGATGAAGCTAATTTTAGAAATCGCGAAGACTTATCCTGCCGCAACGTATCAATCGTGAGTATCCTAATTGAGAACAAATCACTCTCTCCAGAAACGCGAATGTCAGTCAAGAACACGGTTTTTACAGCACTGTTGGTCATGATTCCGGTGTCGATCGCAGCGCATTATCTCCACTGGGGAGCGCTAATTGTTTTTATCGCGGCAGCAGTAGCCATCTTACCCCTAGCAGCCTGGATGGGAACTGCGACGGAAGAAATTGCGGTCGTTGCAGGTCCGAGTTTGGGTGGTCTAATGAATGCAACTTTCGGCAATGCCACTGAGTTAATTATTGCTCTAGTCGCCTTGAATGCGGGTCTGATTGATGTCGTGAAAGCAAGTCTTACAGGTTCGATCATTGGCAATCTGCTGTTAGTGATGGGCTTGTCAATGCTGCTCGGTGGCTTGCGCTACAAAGAGCAAGAATTTCAGCCGATCGTGGCGCGGGTGAATGCCTCATCGATGAATTTAGCCGTGATTGCAATGCTGCTTCCGACTGCGATGAACATTACGTCAACAGGTATTCAATCGTCAACGCTGCAAGAATTGTCGCTAGCAGTCGCGATCGTGCTGATTACGGTTTATGCGCTGACGCTGCTGTTTTCGATGAAAACTCATACCTACCTCTACGACGTGGGCGCAGAAATTAAGGCTGAGGAGCTTGCGGAAGCGAATCTAGTCGGCGTGGAACATGGTGAAAAGCCAAATTTGGTGCTGTGGTCGATCGTGCTTTTGATCTGTACAGTACTGGTCGCGATCGAATCAGAACTATTAGTCGATAGTTTGGAAGAAGCAACCGCAAAATTGGGGCTGACTGCACTGTTTACAGGAGTGATTTTGTTACCGATCGTGGGGAACGCAGCAGAACACGCGACAGCGGTAACGGTAGCAATGAAGGACAAAATGGATTTGTCGGTTTCGGTTGCCGTAGGATCAAGTTTGCAGATCGCACTCTTTGTGGCTCCAGTGCTGGTGATCGCAGGCTGGTTTATGGGACAGCCGATGGATCTCGATTTCAATCCGTTTGAACTGGTGGCAGTGGCAGTGGCAGTGTTGATTACCAATTCGATTAGTTCCGATGGTCGATCGAACTGGTTAGAAGGAACGCTGTTACTCGCTGCCTATCTTGTTTTGGGACTCGCCTTTTATTTTCACCCGGTCATGGCATAGTAGGATTTTCGAGAGCTTTGTTAGGAAAACTATGGCGACTTTGTTTGAAAAATTGGGTGGGAAAGATGCGATCGAGCTTGCGGTGGATCAGTTTTATCAGCGCGTTTTGAACGACGATCGCATCAAGCATTTTTTTACGAATGTAGATATGAAGCAGCAACAACAGCACCAAAAGGCGTTTCTCACGTATGCGTTTGGGGGCGCACCTGAATATGATGGCAAAATGATGCGGCAAGCTCATCAGCACCTTGTCGAAAACATGGGGCTAAACGGTGATCACTTTGATGCAGTGGTTGAGAATTTAGTCGCAACGTTGCAGGCGTTAGGAGTTTCAGACGAACTGATTGCAGAAGTGGGCGCGATCGCAGCTTCTTCAAGTCTTAAGAAAGAAGTACTGAACCAGACTGCTTAATCTAGCAACTTATGAACTCGACGATTTTTGCTTGTAAAATCGTCGAGTTCATATTCTTGAAGTCTACGTAAATTCCCAGTCTTGCTCCGGATCACCGAGTACGATGCGGAAAAGAGTAGACAGGAGTGGTAGTAAAAGATACGTGCTGATAACTCGGAATTCTGTGTAAAGACTTGATGAAGTGACACAGATTACACCGAGTCTTCACGGATTCAATTACGATAAGCCATACTTTGACCTTGCCCCGGTCAAGCTCGATTGCCGTTCATTAAACCGATGTTCCTGAAGTCTGGGGTTGAGGAGTGCTGAAGCCATGAATGCTGGATCAATTCATCAGAGTCGTGGGATTATACCCGAAGAGCAGCGGCTCTACGATCACCTTCTAAAATTAGTCCAAAGCGAATCGCCTCATGTACTCACCGATCGATTCCGCCTTTTGTTTGTCGAAGCGACTGGCTATCCGGATCTCGCATTTCAGCAAGACCTCGATCGCTTAGTGCAATCTGCGACTTCAGCCCAAGAATTTCGCTTTATCCTAAATCGCTGCTGCCACATTTTGATCAACCGTTGGCAATCTCGCCCACAGCATCACAGCGCGATCGCGGAACTCATCGCTTTATTTGAATCCGCTCCGACTCGTCCGGTTACAGCAGATTTCTCTCGATCGCGCATCATCAAACAGCAGCGTACCCTGATTCAAGAATTTCAGCAAACCGAGCAGTATCTAACGCTAAAACGTCTCGCAACTGTTCTACAACCTGCGGAGTTACCGACAGAAACTGAGACGTTTGGAACGTTGATTCGCCGTTATCCTTATTTATACGAACATTGCCTTGTCACTGAAGGGACACCGGATATTCAACAGGCTTCGATTCGGCAGCTTCAAGCCGATCGACAAAAACAATTTGAGATTGATCTTTCTAAATACGTGACCTACCAGGTGCGTCGTGGTTCTAGCAATCGTGTGATTCATCCGGTGCAAAACCCGACTTTATTAGACGAACGATCGCTGAGCGCAGCCTTACATCAATTCACCGGAAAAGTAAACGGAAACGATACCTGTCGCGAAGTGGCGCAGCGATTTCTCACGCATTGTCAGAATGTTCGATCGTACCGAGAGTTCAAATTTGAGCTATATCACTATCTCATTGATGCGGTGAATCCCGCTTACGGCAAGCGACACTTCAATCAGCAATTAGGCGAACTATTAATCAAGACTTATCCGGAGAGCGAATCGCATCTGTTAAGCGACTTTCTCATGGTGCGAACTTGTAGCCAACTGCTAAATTTTCTCGTGGTAGAAAGCGCACACCGTCCGCAGCACTTCGTCTTTATTGATTTGCTCTCGAATCTAGGAGCGACTTCAACCACACAGCTTTTGCTGCAAATTGTTTTGCTTTGTCGTCGAGTGAAGCCTTATTTAGAAAAGCGATTCTCGATTTTATTTCACCATTATGAAAGCGATAGTCGCGATCGCGTTCTGTGGCTGATTGCAGCGATGGAAAATCTACAAATTGCTCTGAGTACGAATTTCAGCGCTTTGAATTTGTGTTTTGTCCATCAGCTTGTGCGCTAAGCATTGAGAATTATGTTAATCTGCATGATGGTAGGTTGCTCGTTCTTTGGAATGCTGTGCATACTGGTGTGTGGACGGCAATTTTTAGTCTAAACAGAAAGAGAATCTACGATTTTTAATCTACTGGAGGATACAGCATGACCCAAGTGGTTTTAGGGGAAAACGAAGGCATCGATTCAGCGTTGCGCCGCTTTAAGCGCCAAGTCTCAAAAGCTGGAATTTTGGCAGATTTGCGATCGCACCGTCATTTTGAAACACCGCTGGAAAAGCGCAAGCGCAAAGCGATCGTTGCTCGACGCAATCGCCGCTACCGCTAACGGTGACAGTCGATTCTTATACAAGGATCGATTTTTTTGGTCAGAACCCGTTTATCGGCAGCATTGCTAGGATGTGAGAAGTGCAGATTACTTCTCTCCGTGAATTTATGGCTGACTCCATTTCCGATGCTGGCAAACCCTTGGATCAGGAGCTAGACGAAGCGATTTTAGGGTTCGATGAGATCCAGGCTGAGCTGAATTATCGACAGGCTCAAACGACGCTACGAGAGCTAGTTGAGAATCTAGATTTAACTGCCCAAGAGCGATCGGGGTTGGAGTCAGAAATTCACGGACTAGAGACGATGCTAGAAAAGCTCGATCGTCTTGTAGTTCAAATTGCAGCATTCGGAATGGTCGGGCGCGGGAAGTCTTCGCTACTGAATGCTCTACTCGGTCAGCAGATTTTTGAAACGGGCGCAGTGCATGGAATAACGCGATCGCAGCAGTCGGCTCAGTGGAGCGTTGCCAGTGAAGCGATCGAGGGCAGCGATCAGGAAATTTTTCGCGTTACACTGCCAAGTACCAGTCATTCTCAAATCGAATTAATCGACACCCCTGGAATTGATGAAGTTAACGGAGAAGCGAGAGAAGCTTTAGCGCGTCAGGTCGCTCAGCAAGCCGATCTGTTACTTTTCATTGTTTCCGGTGATATCACGAAAGTTGAGTTCCAAGCGCTTTCGGAACTGCGAGAGGTTGGGAAACCGATCATTCTAGTGTTTAACAAAGTCGATCAGTATCCGGATGCCGATCGCATGAGCATTTATCAAAAAATCCGCGATGAGCGAGTTAAAGAACTGCTTTCACCAGATGAAATCGTGATGGCGGCGGCTTCCCCGTTGGTTGCGCGAGCCGTTAAACGGGCAGATGGTCGAATGTCTGCCCAGATGATCAAAACGGAACCGCAAGTTCAAGATCTTAAACTGAAAATCCTTGAAGTGCTACACCGAGAAGGAAAATCGTTAGTTGCGTTGAATTCGATGCTGTTTGCGGATGATGTTCACGATCGCTTACTTCAGCGAAAACTATCGATTCGAGATCAAAACGCCAATCGTGTGGTTTGGAATGGTGTAATGACCAAAGCGATCGCGACTGCTGTGAATCCGATCATGGTTCTTGACATCATTAGTAGTGCTGCGATCGACATTGCAATGATCATGAGTCTGTCAAAGCTCTACGGCATTCACATGACTCAACAGGGCGCAGTGAAATTGCTTCAGCGAATTGCGATCGCAATGGGTGGAATTAGCGCTAGTGAACTGTTAGCGAATTTGGGATTAAGTTCGCTGAAAGGATTGTTAGGGTTATCGGCTCCGGCAACGGGGGGACTGTCGATGGCGCCTTATCTTTCGGTGGCGCTAACTCAGGGAGCGGTTGCGGGCGTTTCGACTTATGCGATCGCTCAAGTCACGAAGGCTTATCTGGCTAATGATGCCTCTTGGGGCACGGAAAGCCCGAAAGCAGTAGTCACTAGAATTCTGGCTTCGCTAGATGAGGATTCGATCATGAACCGAATTAAGGACGAGCTTCGGGCAAAGCTGGATCTTCATGTGAGACAAGCGAAAGCAGGTAAAACTTAGAGATTTTCAATCAATTCTTCGACCGTAACTTGCGCTTGTTTGAGAATTCCGCTCAATGTCCCAATCTTCAACTCCCGATGGACAGGGACAACGCAGCCAATTTCGCCTGCTCGAATCCTAAACGTTCAAGTGCCCGAATCGCTTCTCTGCTTGAGATTCGAGGCAGTTTAGGCATAGCTAACCTCGATGCTAGTAACAAATCTTGGAGATGTTTCAGGGAGTGGAAATTCTTCTAAGTAAAGTCGGGTTGCCTCTTTCAGACCTGCGATTCGCTTGTTCAATGGTTTCTCCCTGATCGACAGTGCCAACCTCTAGACATTCAGCGATATACATATCGTCTTCTTTGTAAACAATGACTGTAAAGGCGCGGCTGTTCATCGTTCTTTGTTTCTAAAATCGCTTTTCTCAAGATAACATTGGCTCGATCGAGCAACTTTCAATTAGAAGCATTGACAAGACTAAAATAGACATAACCTTTAGGAGAATTCCATGCTTAAAGCTCTAAAAGCGACCTATCGCAACGGAGATTTAGTTTTGCAAGAGAGACTCGGTTCGGAATGGGAAGGAAAAACGATCGATATTTTCATCGAAGTTCAGAATACGGAAGACACTAAAGACAAAGACAAAGGAGCCGAAGTTCAGGCATTTCTTGAGAAATGGCAACAGCAACCAGCCAAATTAGTTGAAGGCTATAAGTTCGATCGCGACGAGCTTTATGACCGCTAGAGCATTCTTCGATACGAACATTTGGATTTATCTTTTTAACCAAGAATCTTTTGAGAAACATCAAAAGGTCAAAGAACTAATTGCTAAGCACTCTCCTGACTCCTCACTTTTGATCAGCACCCAGGTATTGGGAGAAGTTTTCAATGTTTTAACTCGTAAGACTTCTTACTCAAGGCAACAGAGCCAGGAGGCAATTCGCGATCTCGATCGAGCATTTTCACCCATCGTACCAATCGACACCGCCACTGTTCTCAAAGCACTAGAAATTAACGATCGCTATTCTTTCTCCTACTGGGACAGCCTCATCCTCGCAACGGCACTCCTCAACAACTGCGAGATCCTGTACTCAGAAGATATGCAGCACAATATGGTCATTTTCGATCGCCTTCACATTAGAAATCCTTTTATCGTCAATCAATAAAATCCCCCTGCCAAAAGTCATTAAGTATTATTACCTCCACATGGTATGATGGCTCGTGGTTCAACATTGTCGGGATCGCTCGAATATCAACTGATTTCGATCGTTATCATGGCAGTGTAGACCTAACTTTGGAGCCGCGCCTGCTATGGAAGAAACGATCCAAACTGGTACAGAAACACCAGAACCCAGTGAATCAATGACTGAGTATTATCGACTCCAAAACGAGTTGCTGATTACCACCGTTGTTCTCACCGGGTTAATATTCTTCCCCGTCTGGTATTTCTACTCACTGAACACCGCTCTGAATTATTTAATTGGAGCGTGTACAGGTGTGGTTTACTTAAAGTTATTGGCACGAAACGTAGAACGCCTCGGTACGGAGAAACAACAGATTAGCAAAACACATTTAGCGCTTTTCGTTGGGGTGATTGTTGTCGCCACACAAGTAA
>CAXTDB010000151.1:0-257 GCA_964242045.1 uncultured Leptolyngbya sp.
TAGCGAAAAGTCGGTTGGCAAGGTTTGATCATGAAATCGAAGGCTTTCCGAACAACGCGATCGACAAGCTTCGTCGATCCGTGTTTCAGTATTTGAATGCTGAAACGGTTCAAGAAATCGAAGCGATCACACCGATTCGCGATCGTGCTTCGTTGAAAGAACTGCTAGAGTTTTTTAACTTTGAACAATATCTCTAAGACGACTGCAACAGGTTCTTTAGTTCTTGTTCTCGATGTTCCAGCCGTTCAGCCAATAGG
>CAXTDB010000151.1:267-11198 GCA_964242045.1 uncultured Leptolyngbya sp.
ACTACAAATCGATGAACGTTTGCCGCTAACAATGGATCAGAAGTCTCAATCTGCTCAAACGCCTCGGACGATAAAAAATAAACCGTACTCGGCTTGTCAGCAACTACTGATGCCATTCGTACCGTTTGGCGATACAGTCCCATTTCTCCGATCGTATTCCCGATCGTGTAAGTGCGAATCCGTTTCGTTTGATTCTGACCGAGTTCTAGCACTACGCTTACTTGTCCCGATGCGACAAAATACAATCCATCAAACGGATCGCCCTGTCGAAATAGATATTCACCCGGACGAAGCGAACAAGTTTTCAGCAGCGACATTAAGCGATCGACTTGCAGCGGATCAAGAAAAACAGACTTCAAATAGCGGCTCAAAGCGTGATCTGGAGCTTCTGGATCAGCTTCAAGCTGCGATAAGTCATGAGTCTGAAGAATTTGCTGTTCGCACCATTCTAAACCGCGATCGAGATCATCAAATTGATGACAAAGCGGATCAGTTTCATCGAGACAATCGCCTTGACTTAACCGTTGTCTAGCTTGTTTTGATAGGTGGGTAAACAATAAATGTACTTGTTTCTGAGTTGCAAGCTGTTCGAGTTTGGCGAAGCTCAAGACGGCAGAAGCATCAAGTCCATTTACCAATCGGAAATCTAAAACAATGAACTTTACAGATAGATTGTGAGCTAAGCGATCGCTAATTTGATTGATCAACTTGTTTGCCGTTCCAAAAAAGATCACGCCTTGAAGTTCCAGCACTAAGATTTGGTCGCCTTCTGCTTCGAGAATGTCCATTTCTTCTGGAGTCCGTAGCACATTGCTGTGATAGTAAGCTCCAGAACTAATGCGCTTTGTGACTGCAAGCTGACTGTAGCTAATTACAAATAATACGATCGCAGCCATTAATCCGACAGCAATACCTTGCAAATACCCGACGGTTGCCGTTACTGCCACGATTAGCAAAATGATTGCATAGTCCGATCGAGAAAACTTAAACCAAGCTTGATAAATCCACTCGTAGAGCGGCTCTATACCATACAGCAGCGGCAATCCAACTAAAATGAACTTAGGAAAATACGCTAAGCCTTCTGAACTTCCAAACGCGATCGCAAAACACAGGACTGCAATGATTCGCCCTATCGATCGCGAAGTTCCGCCAAGTTGTTTGACTAATGCCGTTTCACTCAAGCTAGAAAAGCCGCCCGCACCGCCGCCCAGACCGGATACGATCGAAGCAGCTCCGGCAATTTTCAATTCTCGATTTAAGTCAAAATCGCGCTTAACTAATAACTCAATCCCGTTCGCATTCAGCAATAGCGCGATCGAATCAATCAGCCACAATGCCGCTAACGTTGGGATCTGCTGAGAAACAACACTCCAATTTGCATGAGTTAGTGCTGGAATCGTCTTGAAGTAAAACAATTCGCCGGGAGGCATTGCTCCAAGTAGTAGCTGCTGTGCGTTCGCATGTTCGATCGAGGTTCCCGTTAAAGCGAGTCCTGCGTAAAAAAGCGCGATCGATGCTGCAATAATGCCTGGAAGCAATAGAAAATGCTGAATCGACCTTGGTAAAACATACATTGCTAGCGCAAAAAATACCGCAGGCAGCCATTGAAACAAAACATTCGGCTGTAGAAAGACTGATAACGATAGATTATCATAATCAACCCCGCTCAGCGATTGAACCGCACCCTGAACTAATAACAATCCTGTACTAGCAATAAAGCCACCAACCACCGGATAAGGAATAAATCGAATCAGTCCGCCTAATTTGAATCTACCAAGTGCCATTAAAATTGCACCACCCACCACTGAGTTGAGTACGATCGTGGCGCTAAGCGTGAGTAGTTTTTCTTCAGTCGTCGCGTTCGGCATCAACTGAACGATCTGACGGGCGACCAGACTGAGAACCGGGATCGAATTGTCTGAAAGCGTGGCGACAACACTCGGATAAGAACTGAATGAAGACGCGATCGTATTAATCACCGCTGCACTAAATAGAAGCACTCCAATGCCCCAAGGCAGCACATCAGAAAAGCCACCAGAAAAGATCACGGCTCCGAATGAAACACTGGTAATCACCGTCAAAATTCCCATTGTTCCGCCTGAAATCAGGTTAAGAAACAATTGGTTTTCTCGCTTTTTGGCAGGCTCAGTTTTCACTGGAATAAATGCGGTTTTAGAATGGCTAAGAAACCTAGAGAATACAGATTTTAGCCTACACTAGCGATTACACCCAAGTCACGCTAAATCAAGCGAAATCCTTCTTCAGATGGAAACTTCTGCTCAGTGAGAGGGTTAAGGTCAGTTGAGAATCAAGTACAATCTATCATGATGAAACTTCAGGAACTCTTCAATGGAACTATGATTCAGAGCTTAACTGAAGAGTTATCTAGCTTCTTTTCAACCAATTTATTTACGTTTGGCGAAAAGCAGTTCTCGATCGGTTCAGTAGTCGAATTGCTTATCCAAGTCATCATTGTTCTAGTGATTTCTAACTTAACCAAGCAACTTCTGAAACAGCGAGTGTTTCCAGGGTTCGGTTTAAACGTCGGAACGCGCGAGTCACTTTCAACGATTGTCAGCTATGTTGTGACCGTGATCGGCTTTTTTGTCGTGATCGAAACCACGGGAATTAATTTAAGCTCACTAACCGTGTTTGCAGGCGCGATCGGCATCGGGTTTGGAATCGGTTTGCAGAACGTTACCAGTAACTTTATCAGCGGCATTACGCTGCTATTTGAGCAACCTGTTAAAGTTGGTGACTACATTGAAGTCGAGCAGCTCGCGGGGATTGTTGAGGAAATTTCGATTCGCTGTACAACGATTCGGACCATTAATGGTGTGTTTGTGATTGTGCCGAATAGTCGATTTTTAGAAGGCAATGTGGTGAACTGGAGCTACCGCGATTCAAAAAGTCGGATCGTTGTTCCGATCTCGGTGATCGATGAGAGTGATTCTTTGACGGTAATGGAAGCGCTACTCGCTGCGGCACGACAAGAATCACGAGTTTTAACTTCACCTTCGCCAGAAGTGTATTTTAAGGGACTCGATGTTGAACATTCGATGTTGTCGTTTGAACTGCTCGTGTGGATCGAGCATCCGATCGAGACGGATTCGATCAAGAGCGCGCTGTATTTTCTAATCGAAGCTGAGTTTCGCGATCGCGATCTTCCAACGACAGCGGCTCCCAACGACGTTACGCTCAATGATCTACCGACGATTGTTCAACTCCTGCAAAAAACCGAGCCTCAGAATGGTGCAATTCCTCAACCGATTGCGCCTGACAAACCAATTAGCGGTTGGCTACTGCGCGATTTGCTCAGGAAGGTGAGCTATTTCCAACACTGCTCGGATGTTGAACTGCGTCAGGTGATCGAGAAAGGCTACCGAAAAAAGCTAGCAGCAGACGAAGTGATTGCACGCGAGAATGATCCGGGAGATGCGTTTTATCTTATTTTGTCGGGAGCAGTTGAAGTCGTGGTGGAATCGATCGATCGACAAGTTGCGGTACGTCGATCCGGTGAATTCATCGGCGAAATGTCGCTGCTGTTAGGAACTCCTCGCAGTGCCACGCTACGCACGATCGAAGATACGATTTTATTTGTGGTCGATCACGATAATTTACAAAGCTTGCTGAGCAGTCATCGTGACTTAGCCGATCAGATTGCAAAAGCATTGTGTCAGCGTCAAGAAGCGCTAAAAAGCTTGGGCGTGACTGTGACAGAAGCGACCAAAGAGGAAACACCGTTTGAATTGATTCGTAAACAAATCCGATCGATTTTCGATCTCTAAGTTAATTTGGTTCGAGTGCCGCTAAAATCACATCGAGCAACCGAGGAAAGCGAGCATCGAGATCTGATCGACGTAACGCATTGATGTAGTGAGTGCCTGACTTGCGGCTGCAAATTACTCCCGTCTCGCGCAGAATCCGAAAGTGATGGGACAGAGTTGACTTTGGAGTGGCACAACCGAGATCACCGCAGGCTTTTTCCCCATCCTGCGCGAGTTGTTGAACAATCTTAAGACGAATCGGATCGCCCAATGCGTACAATACACTTGCTAATAAAAGCTCGTCTCGATCGGGATGAGAAATTGGCTTCATAAGACAGCTTGCGGCTGCTTGCAATATTGCAGCGGTTACGATATAGTTCGATGGTTCGAGATTTTGGAATTAGTAGATTCACCCGTCTAATGCAATACTTGGGGAGATGCTACAAGCTAAGCGTTGGTAAGCGATCGATTATGATTTTCTTAATGATTGCACAAATTGTTAGCTTTGGCGATTCGTCACGCTAGAGTTAGCACAATTTAAGAATTTGTTTCAACAGATGAAGCGACAATACGAATTGTCTAAGCGATCGCGAAAGAGAAACGTTTAGACTAATCTCTTAAAATCATTCGGGATTTTTTTGCGAATAACTGAGGGACTGTACGATCGTGTTGTTTTAACAACGCTTTATTTTCACTTTGATCGGAGGGCTATGAATTACCAGCAGATCAAACATACTTTATTCCCGTTTTTGGTCACAGTGTCACTGTTGAGTGCCTGTCGTTCTGGTGAACCGCAAGCCAACGCGAGTCAAACCAAGGGCATTCCTGTGAAAATCGAGACCGTCAAGTCGAGCATGATCGATAACACCGAGGAATTCAACGCCTCGCTAGAGTCGCGCCAATCGGTGACACTCAAACCGCGCGTCGAAGGACAAATTTCTCGCATCTTTGTCAGAGCCGGAGATCCCGTTAAACAAGGCGAGCCGATTCTGCAAATTGATCCACGACAGCAAGCCGCTAACACTCAAGGATCGCAAGCTTCGGCGGATTCTGCACTCGCGGGAGTCGCTTCGGCTCAATCTGGAGTAACTTCTGCGCGCGCCACAATGGAGAATTCAAAAGCAACGCTGAAGACTTATCAAGCCGATCGAGTCGCGCGATATGCCGATCTGAGATTTAATCAGCAACAATACGATCGCTTTGCCAAGCTCTACCGCGCGGGTGCAACCAGTAGACAGCTCTTAGAGCAATACGAAAATGGAGTAAGAGCAGCACGGGCAAATTTAGCGGCGGTTGATGCGCGCATTCAGGCGCAAAAAGCCGACATTGACTCTAAGAACGCAGAGATTACGGCTCGACAGGCGGAAGTTTCGCGCGCTCAACGCGGCTATCAGCAAGCGCAAGCGACGACTGAAGGGCAACAAGTTGAACTTCAATACTTCCGAATTACTGCACCGTTTACTGGCACAGTTGGGGATCTCCCTGTAAAAGAGGGAGATTTTGTCGATAAAACTGCTCAACTGGCAACGCTCACGCAAAATAACTTGCTTGAAGTCAATGTCGCGATTCCAACTGAGAAAGTAAAGCGAATGCAACCTGGAACGCGAATTGATTTGATTGATCCACAAGGGCAACAGATTGGCAGTAGCCGCGTGTTTATGATTTCACCAAAGGTGGATTCGGATACGCAAACGGTTCAGGTGAAAGCACTCGTGGATAATGCTGCGGGTGGACTGCGGGCAGATCAGCAAATTCGGGCGCGCGTTATTTGGGATCGATCGCCAGGTTTACTGATTCCAACGACAGCGATTTCGCGCATTGCTGGACAGGATTTTATTTATGTTGCAGAACAATCCGGGGCGAGTTTAGTCGCGAAACAAAAGCCCGTGAAGTTAGGCGTGATTCGCGGCAACGATCAGCAAGTGATCGAGGGGTTGAATGCAGCCGACAAAATTGTTTCGACTGGACTTGGAAAGATTACTGACGGTGCGCCAATTTTGAACGAAGCGGAATTGAGTGCGCCAACTTCAGAAAAGAAAATGTAGCAATACATTGTTAAACGCTCATCAGGGAAACTGTATGGCTATTGCTATCGATCGTGAAACGACTCCATTAGATGTGCCGACTACATTGCGACATCGCGCGATCGAATCATTTAAGCCTGACCCGATCGCACCGGAACTACTCCATCAGTTAGTTGAGTTAACCTTGTGGCTCCGAGTCGCAATCACACAAGCACCCGTAATGTTTGTATTTGCGGCTGATTCGACTGCGGCAAAAGGTTTTCCGCATGATCTCAAATCCGACACGGTGCAAAACTTTGCTTTTGGCGGTGTAATGTCTCAACTCGAACGCAGAGCGCGCTGAAAGCATCGAACTCGTTAATCTACCTCGTCACTTGCTTATGTTTGCTGACTTTTTTATCAAACGCCCGGTTTTTGCCAGCGTTTGTTCGCTGATGATCTTGATTGCGGGTGCGGTTTGTTTGCCACTTTTACCGATCGAGCAATATCCAGATATCAGTCCGGTGCAGATTGCGGTGACAGCAAACTATCAAGGTGCAAGTGCAGATGTGGTTGAAAAAAACGTTACAAGCGTGTTAGAGCGGCAAATCAACGGGGTTGAAGGATTGCGATACATGACTTCGATCAGCAGCAACGATGGTGGCGCTCAAATCACCGCGACGTTTGAACCAGGACGCAATAAAGATCTAGCAGCGGTCGATGTGCAAAATCGGGTGTCGCTTGCAGAGCCGCAGCTACCGGATAGCGTGCGTCAAACTGGAGTACGAGTCAGCAAGCAATCTAGCTCGATCGTTCTCGGCATGGGCATTTATGGTGATAAAGGACAGTATGACAATATCTTTCTGAGTAACTATGCGGACTTATATGTGCTCGATCGCTTAAAGCGCATCGAAGGAGTTGGGAATGTTCAAGCATTCGGAGAGCGACGCTACGCAATGCGAATTTGGCTTGATCCGACTCGGCTTGCTAGTCGAAGCTTAACGGCTCAAGATGTCGTAGATGCGTTGTCAGAACAAAATATTCAAGTCGGGGCAGGACAAATCGGACAGCCGCCGATGAAAGAGGATCAGATGTTCCAAATTGACTTAGTGGCACAGAGTCGATTAACGACCAAAGATGAGTTTGAAGACATTACCTTAAAGACCGGAAGCAATGGAACATTAGTCAAGCTCAAAGATGTAGGACGGGCAGAACTGGGAGCGGAAAGCTACTCTAGTTTTTCGCGTTACAACGGCTTTCCTTGCTTTGGAATGGGGGTGTTTCAACTGCCAGGAAGTAACGCGCTCGAAGTTGCCAAAGCGGTGAAAGCGGAAATGAAAGCGGCTTCAAAAGACTTTCCGGCTGGAATGACTTATGCGATTCCGTATGATCCAACTTTGTTTGTGGAAGAATCGCGTAAAGAAGTGATCAAAACGCTGTATGAAGCAATTCTGCTCGTTGTTCTAACGATTTTCATTTTTATTCAAGACTGGCGCGCAACGTTGATCCCGGCGATTACGATTCCGATTTCGCTGATTGGTACGTTCGCGATTATGAAAGTATTTGGCTTTACTTTTAACAGTTTGAGCTTATTTGGAATCACACTTGCAACTGGATTAGTAGTAGATGATGCGATTATTGTGATCGAAAACATCGATCGCTTAATGAAAGATCAACACATGCCACCTTTGCAAGCCGCTTCGGTGGCGATGCGAGAAGTGACAGGCGCGGTTGTTGCAACCTCACTTGTCTTAATGGCGGTGTTTGTTCCGGTGGCATTTTTTCCTGGAACTACCGGAGCTTTATACAAACAGTTTGCGTTAACGATCGCGTTTTCAGTCGCGCTCTCGACTTTTAATGCGTTAACGTTCACGCCTGCACTATCTGCATTGTTGCTCAAAGGGCACGAGCAGAATAACCGGGTTTTTCGTATAGTGAATCGCGGCATTGATGTGATGCGATCGAGCTATCGAAAAACGCTAACTTTGTTTGTTCATTTCAAATACACAGTATTAGGCATCTTTATCGCATTGCTTTGTTTAACGGGCTGGGTCTATGTTCATACTCCCTCTGCATTTTTACCCGAAGAAGATCAGGGTTACTTTATCAATGTGATTCAAGGTCCAGACGGATCATCAGTGAACTATACCCGCAACGTGATCGAAAAGGTCGAGAACGCTGTTAAAACAATCAAAGAGGAAGTAGCTGGAACTTTTGCGCTCGGTGGATTTAGTACGGTGAGCGGTAACAGTGCGAACAATGGGATCATGTTTGTGCCGCTGGTTCCGTGGGGAGAACGGACAAAGCCGGATCAGCAAGCGACTGCATTGATTAATAAAGTTCGAGACCCGTTGATGAATGGACTGTCTGAAGCTTTGGTGATTCCGATTAATCCACCCACGATTCAAGGCTTAGGTAGTGTCGGCGGATTTACCTTTGAACTGCAAGATCGCGGTAGTAACGGGATTGATAAATTGGTAGCGGCAAAAGATGCGCTTGTGGCAGAAGCGAACAAACAACCCGAACTAAAAGGAGTGTTTACGACCTTTTCTGCAAAAATGCCACAGTTGAAAATCGAGGTCGATCGCAATAAAGCCAAAGCCCTAAATGTTCCGATTTCTCAAGTGTTCGGCGCGTTGCAAACTTACCTTGGAGGTCGTTATGTTAACGATTTCAACTTGTTCAATCGAAGCTACCGCGTCTATGTGCAAGCCGATAGTCAGTTTCGCAACAATCCAGACAACATTGGAACACTGCAAGTTCGATCGAATCGGGGTCGAATGATTCCGCTAAGTAACTTGGTTAAAATCACGCCTGCAACGGGCGCACAGGTAATTAATCACTACAACTTGTTTCCATCGATCGAGCTTAACGGCGTAGCAGCTCCGGGATATAGTTCTGGTCAAGCGATTAAAGCAATGGAACGTGCAGCCGCAGCCGTTTTACCTAGAGACATGAGCTACGAATGGTCAGGAATTTCGCGCGAAGAACTGACTTCTGGCGGACTTGCACCTTTAATTTTTGGATTGGGGCTAGTGTTTGTGTTTCTAGTTCTTGCTGCTCAGTACGAGAACTACGTTGATCCGATCATCATTCTACTATCTGTGCCACTCGCAATTTTAGGTGCGCTGCTTGCCCAAAATGCTCGCGGATTTGCCAATGATGTGTATTGTCAAATCGGATTAGTCATGCTGATTGGACTTGCAAGCAAAAACGCGATTTTGATTGTTGAATTTGCGAATCAACTGCGCGATCGAGGACTGTCGATTACTAGAGCCGCGATCGAAGCTTCGCAGTCCCGCCTCCGCCCGATTCTCATGACCTCACTAGCATTTATTCTCGGTTTGATGCCGATGGTGTTTGCCAGTGGTGCAGGAGCCGTCAGCCGTCAATCATTGGGAACAGCGGTAAATGGTGGAATGCTCGTTTCGTCTGGTCTGAGCCTGTTTATTGTGCCTGTGCTGTACATCCTGATTGCAACGGCTCATGAAAATTTGATCGATCGATTCAAGCAGCATCCGATCGAACCGACGAACGCTCCGCAACACGAAGTGATCGAGCCTCAAGCTCCAACTCAGCCCAAATAAACGGTAACCTTGTGTAGTAGTTTGGGCAGAGACTAGAACACAGCGATCGATATGAGCTACTCAAGCCGCTGTTAGAGGAAGCAACTCCACTGCCAAAAATTGGCTGATTTTGTAAGAAAGGTTAAAAATTAGACTCAGAGCGCAATCTCCGTTGATAATTTTGGGCGAACCCCAATGCAGGCAATTGCACTGGGGATTTGCGAATCGTTGGAATCGTGGACTTTGTAAATACTTCGGAGCTATCAAGATGACAAGGTTTGCCCTCCGCTTCAAAGTCAATGTGAACACTTGGCTGATTCTCAAAAAGTTACCTGAATCTCAATTAGCAGACACAGAAAAATCTCTTCTACTTGCAAATCAAGAGTTATCGATCACAAGTTGCAGCTTAGATACAGACGGGTATCTCCAAATCACGCTGCTTGAGGCAATCAACACAGAAATGATTTGGTTCGTAAAAGCTTCTAATGCAATTGAATTCTATATTGCTTCAATCGCTGAAAAACCGGATGATGGACACAAGCCTGATAAGGAGCAGGTGTGTGATGAAACTCAGGGTTGTGAATAGCGTTGATCGATTGCGTTTCGCTTGTTGAATTATTACAAGACTGAGGGTGCATGGCTGTTTCTAACTTATCGATCGAGGATCGTCGATCGCCAAAACTCGATACCGATGTTTTTATCTCTTATTCGCGCAAAGATAAAGCCTTCGTCGAGCAGCTTCATCAAGCATTGATTCAGAAAGGGCGCGAAACTTGGGTAGATTGGGAGGATATTCCACTCACAGCGGATTGGTGGCAGGAAGTTCAGCACGGGATTGAAAACGCAAACACGGTGATCTTTGTGTTGAGTGCAGATTCGATCGCTTCAACCGTGTGCCACGAGGAAATTGAACATACAGTTCATCACAATAAACGTCTCGTTCCGGTCGTGCGACGCGAAGATTTTCAGGATCTCAATGTTCATCCTGCTTTGGCAAAACGCAACTGGGTATTTTTTCGAGAGCAAGATTCCTTTGATATCGCTTTGGCTCAATTGCTCGAAGCCTTAGATACAGACTTAGAGTACGTCAAATGTCATACCCGTTTTCTCGTCAAAGCGATCGAATGGAATAGCCAAAGACGCGATGAGGGCGCATTGCTTCGAGGTCAAGACCTGAACAATGCTGAACAATGGCTAGCTGAATCAGACTTGAAAGATCCGCAGCCGACCGCACTTCAGCAGGAATATATTCGCACCAGTCGCACGGTTGAAGAGGCAAATCGTCAGGCAACTACGATTCTTGAAACTGCGGCTCGTAAGGGCAGGCAAAGGATTTTAATCGGAACGATCGCAATGGGAGTCGGATTTGCGATCGCGCTAGGAGCGGGATGGATTGCAATGATTCGCACCAGAGAAGCGCTCACGAATGAGATTCGGGCACAGGCTCAATTTTCAGACGCGCTCTTTGTATCAAAGCGGGAGTTCAAAGCGCTGGGCGAATCGCTACAGGCAGCGAGACTGTTACAAAGTGCAGATTGGATTGATCCACAAACTCGCCTGCTCGTTTCAAAAGTTTTGGGTCAAGCACTGGCGAA
>CAXTDB010000152.1:0-11136 GCA_964242045.1 uncultured Leptolyngbya sp.
ATGCGATCGTTTTGCCAACTCCTTCGCGCTCGGCTCTGAGATTCCAAGGATCACCAACGCAGAACCCATCGATCGTGCCTGCTTTTAAGTCCACCACCATTTGAGCCGGGGGAATGATTTGCAGATGCACTTGATGATCGGGGTCAATGCCTGCCGAAGCTAGCCAGTACCGCAGCAACAAGTTGTGCATCGAAGACGGGTGAACCACGCCGAAGCGGTGCGGATTTTCGGGAGAGCGCTCGACCATTGCTTTGAAGGTTGCCAAGGAGTTGACTCCTTGTTCCTGGAAGCGTCGATCGAGCGTGATGCCATTCCCGTTCCGGGTCATCGTCAAGGATGTAACCACGGTTGGATTGTCATTGCGCTCATTGCCACCGAGGGTAATCCATAATGGCATTCCAGCGGGCATCTGAGCCGCATCGAGGTATCCAGCAGTAATGCCGTCCACAATCCCGCGCCAGCTTGTTTCACGTGCCAGCGACACTTCATCCAAACCGTGCTTTTCAAAGAAGCCCTTTTCTTTCGCGATCGCCAGCGGAGCGCAAGCGGTGAGCGGCACAAATCCGATTTCGAGATTGACTTTCTCTAAACCGTGACGGGCAACGGTTGCAACTTTCTGCGCTCGGATCTTCTTGACGCGCTTTTGTTGGTTCAAGAAGTAGATTAGTTCACTCCGCAAGCTGTAATAGCTCGGATGCTTCACGACTTCCATCCGTCTGCGCGGACGAGGAATATCGACATCGAGAATGTTACCGATTTTAGAACCCGGCCCGTTGGTAAGCATCACAATCCGATCGCTAAGCAAGACCGCTTCATCGACATCGTGCGTCACCATCACGGCCGTAACTTCGTTCTCTTCGCAGATTCTGATCAACTGCTCTTGCAAGTTCCCTCTGGTCAACGCATCCAACGCGCCAAACGGCTCGTCTAAGAGCAGTAGTTTTGGTTGGATGGCTAAACCGCGAGCGATCGAGACTCGCTGCTTCATCCCGCCCGAAATCTCGTTGGGATATTTGTCGATCGCATGTGATAGTCCGACCAGTTTGATGTACTTCTCGGTGAGTTCTACCCGCTCTTGCGGCGACTTTTCCGAAAGCACTTCATCGACTGCCAATCCAACATTCTCACGCACCGTTAGCCACGGTAAGAGCGAATAGTTTTGGAATACGACCATGCGATCGGGACCCGGCTGCTTCACCACCAGTCCATCGAGGGTGACAATCCCGCTTGTGGGATTATCCAACCCGGCAATCATGTTCAGCAGAGTCGATTTACCGCAACCAGAGTGACCAATCAGTGAAATGAACTCCCCTTTTCTGATTTGTAAATCGATGCCCTTGAGTGCTAGATACTCGTCGCCACCGGGCAGTGGAAACGACTTTTCAACCTGTTCGACAGAAACGAAACTGCTCATGTGCTGATCCTCCTTCTAGGAATTACTGTTTGACAATGAGCGTTTGAATCCAGCTCACAAAGCGATCGAGCAACAAACCCACCGCACCGATGTAAATCAACGCCAGAATCACTTCACTGATGTAGTTGTTCTGGTACGACTCCCAAATGAAGAAGCCAATTCCCACAATCCCGGACATCACGATTTCTGCGGCGATAATTGCCAACCATGCAAGACCGATCGAGATTCTCAATCCAGTAAAGATGTATGGCAGTGCAGACGGAAGCAAAATTTTGAAGAAGTACGTTTTCGGAGAGATTTGCAGGACTTTCGCAACGTTGTTGTAGTCCTGGGGAATTTCTCTCACGCCGACAGCCGTGTTAATCAGAATCGGCCAAATTGCAGTAATGAAAATCACAAACAATGCGGCAGGCTCGTTCTTTTGTAAGGCTGCCAGTGAAATCGGAACCCATGCCAGCGGTGGAACGGTACGCAAGAACATAAACAGCGGATCAAGTGCTTTCGCAATCAGCGGTCGTGTTCCGATCAAAATTCCGGTCGCAATTCCGACGATCGCGGATGCGCTGTAGCTAATTGCGACCCGCTGCAAACTCGCAAAGGTCTGCCAGAAGATCCCTTTATCAGTTCCACCTCGATCGAAGAACGGGTAAAGCAACAGCTCGCGCGTCCGTTCATTTGTCCACAAGCTCGACGGCGGCGGAAGCAGAATCACTTTTGAAGCAGAAAGCAATTCCCAAATAATCAAGAAGATTGCGATCGCGATCAACGGCGGCGCAACGTCTTTGCCTAACTTCGACAAATTGATACCGCCAAACCCTGTTCTACTTTTACCCAACGTAGCTGTCATGTCGATTCTCCTTACTGCAATTGAGACTGTGCAAACATTCGTGTCCTAGTCGCAACTAGGCTTTCAAACTCTTGAACTTCAAACTGTCGAGATACGCCTGCGGTTTTGTCGGATCAAACTCGGCATCATCGAAAAACTTCTCAACGCCGCACGTCGGTTGTTGTGGAATTTCTGCTTGTGCAACGTCCATTTCCTCAGCGGCTTCTCTCCAAAACTTCGCGCCGTTACTTTGTTGACGATCAACTTCGCTCCTTGCGGCAAATATCCCCAGCGCACCCTTTTCGTTAAGAACCACAAATCATGGTTCTCGCGCGGGTAAAAAATAAATGCGGCATCGGCACTCGCCCTTGTTTACCGTCATCGGTCATGCCGTATCGGACAAATCCTTTCTCTTTTGCAGTCGTCAAAGAAGCAGATTCAGCGATCGCGATGTAACCTAATTCGATTCGAGTTGTTTCAGGCAGTTCAGCGGGCGAGAGGGAAAGAGCTTCCGGGGATAAATCAGACGGGGAAGGTATTAAAGCACGTCCTTTTAGCGTGGCGACTTTTGCTGCACTCGTCCATAAGAACTTTCGGCGAGCTAAAAAATTGAATTCCGTCATGTCGAGTCTCCAAGGATAGCAAGGCTTCTCCCTCATCGATCATGCGATCGCCGGGGAGATTCATAGAAGCAGATGAGTTGTCACAACATGACCTCAAATCGATCATTCAGCCTTCAACTTTGCCAAATTCGGCAAAGTTAAAATCGCTGAATTTGTGTGAGATTGAAAGTCAGTGAGAGCGAACCACGCTTACGTATTTTTACGAGAAAATAACTGTTTTTTGAACGCATTAGAAACAATTGAGTTGAATCAATGGCTTCGATTTGTTTGGGCATCCATTCAATTGACTGTATTAAATTCAACTGTTGGATTGAAATTAGATTATCGTCTTTATGAACGCTCGTCTAGTCTAAAAACGATCGAAACTAAAGAAATTCTAAATTCAAACAATAAGAAATTTAACTGCATTCAAACTGTATCTTTGATTGGTATCGAGTTGAATAGATAGTTGTATGATTTTGCCGCGTTTTTCGGGCTATTTTCTAATCGTTAAAGTGCCCAAAGTTTAGTATAGAAAACTTCCACTCTTTGATGCGGATTAAATCAATTGTTGCGATCGCGATCGCCGTTCCTCCAAAAAACTTTCAGTTTGAACAAATGCTTTTAGTAACAAATATGATGCCGTGATAGAAACGCATCCACTTTATTTACGACACTGTAACGAATCATTAAGATAAATTGCGTAGATGTAATGTTTTACAAAACGTCTTTTGACGAAGGGAAATCCGCAGCGACAGCATGAATCAAAGTGAGAACAACTCACGGGTTCACATTTAAGAGATCAACGATGAAGACGATTCACAGACTGAGAACACTGCTAACGACGATCGCGCTGTCGATCCTATTTCTGTTGGAGATGAACTCATCTGCTTTAGCGGCAGATGCGGCTGCGGGTGCGAAAGTGTTTAACGCAAATTGTGCGGCTTGTCATGCAGGGGGCGGAAATGCAATTAATGCGGCGAAAACGTTGAAGAAAGACGCGCTGACAGCAAATAGTAAAGATACAGTCGAAGCGATCGTCACTCAAGTCGTTAACGGCAAGAACGCGATGCCTTCGTTCAAAGGTCGTCTGAGTGAAGATCAAATTCAATCGGTGGCAATGTACGTTTTAGAGAAAGCGGACAAGGGCTGGTGAGCGGATTTCGGAATTCAAGATTGAATAGAGGTTAAGGTAAAGATTCCACCCGACTTTCAATTCTGAATTCCGAACTTTAGTTTATGTGGCGTAAATCGATTTTAGAGTGGCTGAAACATCGTCCTTGGTTACTTGTGCCGTTTCTCGCGCTCATTCCGCTGGCTGGACTGTATCTAAATCAGCGCACTCAATCCGAGGCAAAATCTGCACCGATGCCCGGTGCCTCGCAGTTTCCCTTTGGAGTAAACGCTTCAACAGCATTGCCCACTCCCTCGACCTTACCTTCACAAATTCAACCTCAAAAGTCACCCACTCCGAAACCAACTTTAACTCCGGTCGATCCAAAGAAATATACCAAAGAGCAAGCCGCAATTAATGAGCGATCGAAAGCCGCATTCGCCGCAGCGGTAGGAACAGTGGATTCGCTGATTGAAATGCAAGTCGCGATTGCGATGGGACAGCCGACGTTATCGATTACCGCGTCTCAAGGGGCAACGATTTCAGATGCGAATGGTCGATCGCTGAGCCAGCTTGCCGCAGGAAGTCCCTATACTGTTCAAGCAAGTGGCGATCAAATCAGTTTCGGAAACGGTCAGCTACCGGGAATGCTGATGATTCAGCCTGCTCCGAATGGCGTGCTGTATTTAGGCGATAAACCATATCGCGGACGGTTTTTACTCGCTGCTCAAGGTGGGCGAATTTGGGTGGTGAACTATATTGATTTGCGCCACTATCTCTACAGTGTCGTTGCCAGTGAAGTTTCACCCAGTTGGAATAAAGAAGCATTAAAAGCGCAGGCAGTCGCGGCTCGATCGTATGCGTTGACCTACTATTTTCGCCGGGCACAACCGCTCTATCACATGGGGTCAGATGAGTATTTTCAGGTGTATGGCGGCATGGCGCGAGAATCCGATCGCAGCAATCAAGCGGTCGATCAAACGGCAGGTGAATTTGTCAGCTACCGAGGCGGGATTGTCGAGTCGCTGTATGCTGCATCTGATGATATTGTTGCCGATGCGTTTCGCGGTCGGGGAATGAGTCAACTTGGCGCATTGAAGCTAGCGGAAATGGGATATGAGTATCGGCAGATTTTAGCGCGATACTATCCGAAAACGGGACTGGCTCGAATCGAGCAGGATCACGAGTGAAGATGCGCGATCGCGTCGAGAATGGTTTGAGATCGCAGTGGGCATTCTGCTAAATGCACATCGACTGGAATCAGCGCATCGACTTCCTGAATGTTGAAACTGCTCGTCGCGCTGCACGCTCCCAAAGTCATGACGAACTTCGGGGCGGGCATTTGTTCATAAAGCCGAATTAGAGTAGGAGCAAATTCCGGAGTAATCGCACTAGCGGTAATCAGCAAATCAGCGGAATGCCTATGAGTTTGGGGCAAAGCTAAAAGCGCCGCAATTTTCATAAAGCAGCAGTTCGCCTCTAGATCCATTGCGTATAAGTCGGTAATTCTAATGCGATCGTATAAATTATTAACCGTAGTAAGAATTGCGTTTTCAAATAAATATTGCTTGTTCGGTTGTAGATTGGTTGTTGCTAGCGTTACTTCTGACATATAAAGTGTCCTGCCTTGTGATTGATTTTACACAAACAAAGCGTAACCCCTCTGATTCTTCGTAGTGTTGTAATTGCAAGTCATTTAAGTGTGACACGATCGCATGAAAACAAGCGGTTAATGTTGCAGACTCTTTAGATTTAAAGTGAGTTTGATGGATCGACGTGCTGCGTTGCTGAGCCGCCCCATGATCCGCTTCAGAGTAAGCAGTTTGTCGAACTGACTTTAAATTCACAAAAAAAAGGAACCGCGAATGCGGTTCCGATTAATTCATGACGAGACTCGATAAACTATGCTTCGATCGCTTCAGTACCTGCTTCAAGCGAACCCGCAGACTCTGCCAAATTCAGCTTCACTACTTTCGCCTGTTCTACCTTTGGCAAGGTCAAGCTGAGAACACCTTCCTTGAATTCAGCCTGAACTTGATCATTTTGCACATCTACAGGCAGCGGAATCACTCGTTGAAACTTGCCGTAGCGGAACTCAGTTCTAAAAAATCCATTCTCTTCAGAGCGATTCTCTTGGCGATGTTCGCCTGCGAGAGAAACTGCATCTTTTGTCACCTGAACATCAAGATCCTTTACGTCGATGCCAGGGAGTTGAGCGCGGAGAACAAACTCATTACCTGTGTCTTTCAGTTCGATCGCAGGAGTCCAGTCTGCGGAATCGCCCGAAGCGACAGAATCAAACAATTGGTCAAATTGACGACGGAGTGTATCGATTTCGCGCCAGGGTTGCCAGTATCTTACTAACATAGTGTGACCTCTTGGATAGCGATTAAGAACTTGAATCTTCATGTCCTTATCGTGTCGTACCCAGCGCCATATGGCAGTCAGGAGAACTGTACTCAACGAGTAGAGTTAACCGATACTAAGCTAATACAAACTCAACCAGCGAATTAACACCCAAAGCATACTCGACATCATCGATGTGTTCATGATCGCGCCATTCATCGATCACATTCAGCAAACAGCGGACTGCTAAATCACGTTGAATCAATTCAGTCACCGCTTGCCAGGCATCCGGCGCATTCGAGAAAAAGCCAAGCTGAATCATGCCGCCTTCGTGCCACCAAACACCGACCCAACCTGCATCTTGTTCTGTTATCTCTACATGCTGTCCTAGGTATGTCATAGCTGCTTTCTCTAAATCTGCGTCTTGATGAGATTTAGGATACGAGCAGCGATCGCAGTTTGACCTCTACTAAAAAGAAGGGATCATCTGAGGCTACTCTCTCTAATGACAGTAACCGTTAGACAATTCCCATAATCAAGAAGTCGCGTGATACTAGGCAGCACTGCGCGTGACCAGTCCCCACAGGAAGATTGCGATCATTGCACCGATAATTGCCACAATCAAACCAGGAAAGCTAAACCCGGCAGCGGACAGATTGATTGTTCCTTTCGTGAGCAGGGTAAACAAACTTCCACCGAGAAAGGAACCAATGATGCCTAAAATCATCGTGTTAAAAATTCCGCCTCCTTGTCTTCCGGGATAAATTAATTTCGCAATCGCGCCCGCCACAATTCCGAGTAAAGCCCAAGCAATAATATTCATGCTCGTTTCTCCTAGAGCTTCAAAGCTTTGGTTTGATCGACGCTGTAGATAGTCGATCGAGTTTTTCTATCTAGGAAGGTAGTATATCGCCGCCTTTGTCTTTGCTGAATAGATAAAACTTTTATTTAACAATTTAGATGTAGAGACGCGATCGATCACGTCTCTAAGAACCTATGGAGCCGGAATTGCTTCTCTTGAAGAAACAATCTGCGATCGTGCCTGAGTTGCTTGTCCGTTTGTTTGCACTACCGGAGTCATTACCTGCACTGCATTTCGCGCTTCGATTAGCTCGATCGCTCTCGTCACACTTTCTGGCAAAATCACAACTAAACTCCCTGGAGTCGCACTGTCTAACGCAGTTTGAATCGCAGTGATTTCATCGAGAATCGTTTCATACCGAGCATCGGGTTTAGTGTCCTGAATCCCTTGTACGATGAATTCTGCTGTATTGCCGCGATCGCGTCCGCGATTATCGTCATCTTCTTTGATGATGATGCGATCGAACAATCCTGCTGAGAGCTTGCCGAGTTGAACGAAATCTTCGTCGCGTCGATCGCCAGGTGCGCCGATTACACCAATTCGATCGCCTTCTTTCCAGTTCTGCACAAATCCACCTAGAGCTTGATAGCTATGCGGATTGTGGGCGTAATCGATCAGCACATGGAACTGTCCGAGATTGAATAAATTCATGCGTCCCGGTGTTTGCTTGGTCGAAGCTTGGAAAGTCATCAACGCCGCGCGAATGTCTTCGATCCGCACGCCTTGAGCAAAGGCAGCCAAACTTGCTGCGAGCGCGTTTGCAATCATAAACGGGGCGCGTCCGCCTAATGTTAACGGCACGTGGATCGCTTGCTCGATTCGCAACGTCCAATCGCCTTTGAGAATGGAAAGATAGCCATTTTCGTAAACGGCTGCGAGTCCGCCGCGTTGAGTATGCGATCGAATCAGTTCATTTTCTGGATTCATCGAGAAATAAGCAATCTGGGCACTGACTCGACTTGCCATTGCAGACACTAACGGATCATCCGCGTTCAAAACAACATAGCCTTTTGGTAATGCAGCTTCAGCAACAACGCTTTTGACGCGCGCCATTTCTTCGATCGAGTTAATATCTCCGAGTCCTAAGTGATCCGCTGCAACGTTGAGAACAACTCCCACATCGCAGGCATTAAAGGCTAAGCCCGATCGTAAAATTCCGCCTCTCGCGCTTTCAAGCACCGCAACTTCAACCGTCGGATCTTGCAGAATTAGCTGTGCGCTTTGAGGTCCAGTATTGTCTCCCGGTTCGACTAAATAATCACCGATGTATGTTCCGTCGGTAGTGGTGTAGCCTACAACTTGATTGGTTTGTTTGAACAAATGAGCAATCAATCGAGTCGTTGTGGTTTTGCCATTGGTTCCCGTGATTGCAATGATTGGAATGCGACCATTGGTATGTTGAGGAAACAACATATCGATCACAGGTTCAGCAACATTGCGCGGAATCCCTTCGCTCGGTGAAACGTGCATCCGAAATCCCGGAGCCGCATTCACTTCGACAATCACGCCATCGACTTCGCGCAGTGGCTTCGAGATATCTTCGGTAACGACATCAATTCCAGCAATATCTAAACCAATAATCTTCACAACGCGCTGTGCTAACCACAGATTTTCTGGGTGAATATCATCAGTTCGATCGATTGCTACACCGCCTGTACTAAGATTCGCGGTCGCTCTGAGATAGCAAATTTCACCTTGCGGTAGAACTGTCTCTAAGTCATATCCTTTTTGCTCTAGTAGCTCCCAAGAGGTACGATCGACTTCGATTTTCGTCAGCACATTATCGTGTCCTGTGCCTCGACGCGGATCGCGATTGGTTTGATCGATTAATTCCTGAATCGTCGATCGACCATCCCCCACCACATGAGCCGGAATTCGTTCCGCGACCGCCACGACTTTTCCGTTTACGACTAAAACACGGTGATCGCGCCCTTGATAATACCGTTCTACGATGACCGATCGAGAAACCTCTTTCGCCGCATCGTAAGCCGCTTCCGCTTGCTCCCAACTGGTAATGTTGATCGTGATGCCGCGCCCGTGATTGCCGTTCAGCGGTTTAATCACGATCGGGTAACTCCCGACTTCCGCGATCGCATCTTCTAACTCATCTAAAAAGTTCACAACTGTTCCGCGTGGCACAGGAACGCCTGCCGATCGCAGCATTTGTTTCGTGCCTTCTTTATCTGATGCGAGTTCCACTCCTAAGATTCCGGTGTGATTGCTTAATGTGGCTTGAATGCGTTTTTGATGTACGCCAAAGCCGAGTTGAATCATCGATCGCGCTCCCAACTCCATCCAAGGAATATTTCGCGATTCGGCTTCTTTAACCAATGTCTCCGTACTTGGACCTAATCCACACTCTAAGGCAATATCGCGTAAGTCTTTGAGATCTTGTTCAAGCTCGTCTTTCGGATAGTGCCCGCGTTCAACTAGCGTTTGGCAAATTCGCACAGCGGCTCTGGCAGCATAGCGTCCAGCGCGTTCGTGAACGTATTCGATCGCGACTTGATAGACTCCAGGTTCAGCCGTTTCACGAGTCCGCCCGAAGCCAACGGGCATTCCCGTCAGTTCCTGAAGTTCGAGTGCCACATGCTCGATAATGTGTCCCATCATCGTGCCTTCTCGAACGCGCGCCAAGAAACCACCCCGACAGCCCGGTGAGCAAAAATGCTCAACCAAAGACGGCAGCAACTCAACCAGTCCTTCGTAAAATCCAGGAATCAAATTAGAAGGGGTTTCAGCAAGGTCTTCCAAATCTAGGCGCATTAAAATAACTTTGTGACGGCGAATGCTCCAATAATTGGGACCACGTAACGTCTGAACTTTGAGTATCTTCATATAACTTTAATTCGGGGATACAGGCTGGGCGTGGGTAACTGTCGCGAAATAAAAATCGAGAAATCACCTGCAAGAGCAATTTTCTAGTTTCAGGGGCAATCTGAGGAGTCGTTTGTTCATGATAAACAGTTTGTGTTAAGAACTGTTGCTCCCAAAAGTCGTAAATCTAAATGGCAACTGTAACAGAACGTAACTGTCTCTACTGGGCAACATACCAGAATTGTCGATCGATCTACTGCAAAAAAATCCGTCTACGCATGATCCCAAGAAGACTGCGTCCGGTAATTTCGGATCAGCATCGATCGCTGGCGCAAGTCAAATCGACAACCCGCACTTAAAACATGCAGCCGTAAATTCCCCATACAGAGCGGATCAGTTTTGCCGATTTCCGCCTGATTGGTATAAGTCATTTCGCCTGGATCGATGATCGTTACCGCTCCTTTTCCTAGCACTTGAAGAATTCCATCGCCTTCAAACAGCGCACAGGTATCTTCATCAATGCCAATGCCTAAAAGATCAGGATGAGACACGATCGCGCTCATCAACCGCGCCATCCGATTGCGGTTATGAAAATGCTGGTCGACTAGAACTTCTGGAATAATCCCCAATCCTAATGTCATGTCTACGAGAGAATGATTAGGGGTTTCGCCACTGCCGCCACCTGCGATCATGTGATATCCCATCACTGCGGCGCCGGCACTCGTTCCCGCGAGCGTAATTTGTCCCGCTTGAGCGCGCGATCGCACAATATCCATCACAGGCGTATCCGAGAGCAAGCCACACAGCCGAAGCTGATCGCCTCCAGTCAAAAACACCGCCGTACACTCACTCACATACTCTTGCAGTTCCGGCAAATCGCCTTGAGCGCGATCGTCAATATTCAGCACTTTAATCTCTTGCGCGCCCATCTCCGTGAAAATGGTTTGATAGCGATTGCCGATCACCACGGGTTCGCGCGAGGCAGATGGAATAATAGCGATCCGAGCATCACTCCCTCCGGAGCGCCAAAAGAAGTCACGGAGAATTTCTCGACCGTGGAGTTTATCTTCTGCACCGCCGATCACCATAATGGCGGTATTGAGGGACTGAGGCATCTGCGGTTTCAACGATTGCAAGACTGACTCTAGCATGAAG
>CAXTDB010000153.1:0-10524 GCA_964242045.1 uncultured Leptolyngbya sp.
CTTGCTGATCGCGTGATTATTCTCGGTTCTAATCCGGGACGAATTCGCGGAGAAGTGATGATTCAACTGCCGCGACCGCACGATCGTAATAGTTCTCAATTCAAAGCTTTGGTCGATTACATCTACACAGTAATGACCAATCCCGAAGTTCAAGTCACGAATCCGCAAGTTGCAACTCCGAAAGAAGTACGCTCTCCGTTTGCTCATCCGATTCCTCATGCGCGTGTAGGTGGAATCAGTGGTTTGCTTGAATTAATTGTTGATCTACCCGAAGGAACGGACGATATTCCTCGATTAGCAGAGCGAATTCAGCTTGAAGTTGATGATTTGCTGCCGATTATGGATGCAGCAGTACTGTTGGGCTTTGCTGAAGTGTCCCAAGGAGATGTAAAACTGACTCCGATCGGACAAGACTTTGCAACCACAACCATTTTGCGAAGTAAGGATCTGTTTCGTCAGCAAGTCCTTGATCGCGTTCCATTGATCAACAGCATTATTAGCACCTTAAAAGAAAAGCGCAATCGATCGATGCGATCGGACTTTTTCAAAGATTTGCTCGATGAACATTTCCCTCATGCGGAAACCGAGCGACAGTTCGCGACCGCGATCGACTGGGGACGCTATGCCGAACTGTTTGAGTATGATGCGGGTGAAGATCGATTGTATTTAACTGAAGCGGAATTTGCTGAAGAGAAACCAGCCGCGATCGCCCCTTAAAATAAAAGGAACTGCTTTAAGGAATTTTGTCATGGTGTTGCAGCTAAAATCGGTTCCGCCGTTGGAGAGTGGCGATCGTTTAACTCGCGCTGAATTCGAGCGACGATACGAAGCGACCCCAGAACACTTTAAAGCAGAACTGATCGAAGGAGTCGTATACGTGGCATTCCCTGTTCGCGCCTTTCATGGCACACCACACTTCAAATTAGTGACTTGGCTGGGAGTGTACTCTACCGCAACGCCCGGTACAGAAGGAGCCGACAACGCTACAACAAGGCTGGATTTGGATAACGAACCTCAGCTGGATGCGCTGTTGCGAATCGTGCAAGGTGGATCATCAACTCTAAGCGAAGACGGTTATATCGAAGGCGCGCCCGAACTTGTGGCGGAAATTGCGACCAGCAGTGCAGCGATCGATCTTGGCGCAAAGATGAACGCTTATCGTCGCAATCGCGTTCAGGAGTACTTAGTTTGGCAAACCTTTGAAAATCAGTTCAGTTGGTTCAGATTAGAGAATGAACAGTATGTTTTAGCTAAACCAAACGAAGGAATTATTCAAAGTCAAGTATTTCCAGGGCTTTGGTTAAATGTTGCTGCGCTGTTAAGAGACGAGATGATATCAGTAATGAGTGCGTTACAGAGCGGTCTACAGTCTCCAGAGCATCAAGCTTTTGTGCAGGAATTAGCAAGGCGCTCCTAACGAGTTTTCCAGAAGAAATCTGAGATAGCTTCGCTGCTCGAAGGGTTCGCCGTTTCCCTCAAAAATTCCGCTGGCGGATTCAACAAAACCGTGGACTGTTTAATCTGCGGAATTCGTCGCGCCACTCGACTCGGAATGCCATCGCCATAAACGATATGACCCTGACCAACTAGAACAATCATTTGACGATCGGGATTCTTTTTCAAAAACTGCACGATCGCGTCTGCCATCGTTTCATCCCACAATACCTGAGCCTCAAAGAATTGATCGAATCCACGATTGTTGCCTTTCCCAGAATGAAAGCCATCGAAAATTTCGCGTAAGCGATCGCGATATCGTTCTGGCTCGGTGCGAATTTCAGCGATCGGCGGAATGTATCGCTTCTCTGCTTCGGTCAAGCTGCTTAATCCTTGACGCGCCACTTTTTGAGTCACTTCGGAGGGTGTATTCAATGCAACGACAGGTAACTGATTCTGTTTAGCGAAATCGATGATGGGAAAGTAAAACTTCCAAGGGAAACCCCAGCGTTTATCGAATTCGGTAAACTCTCTTAACATCGAATCCGTTGCCGCACCTGCAAGATAGCTATCTAAACCAGATTGAAACGGACGCTGAAACATTTCCATTCCGATCGCAATTTTCGGATTTTGCTGATGTAGTGATCGGATAATTTCTAATTGAGCACGATGATCTTCAGCACTATCATGAGTTTCGCCTAAGTAAATAACTCTCGATCGTTGTAACTGTTTGAGAACCGTTTGAGGATTTAGCTTTTGTTGAGTGGGCGTTGTAACTGTGAACGTTTGAGCATAACTCGGTGCTGTCCACAAAACGAGCAAACTGAGTGACAAAGCCCATAATCTTGAGAGCGATTTTCCAGCCATCAACCTTTCCCTACGATGTTTTGAATCTGCTCTAGATCAGTGGGTAAAGCAATACTCAGCACTTCTGAGCTTTCTGCTGTTACCAACACATCGTCTTCGATCCGAATACCTCGAACATCTGCAAATTCAGCTAATCGATCCCAGTTCACCATCTCGCGGTATTTCTCTCTTCGCTCTGAATCATTGAGAATCGCTGGAACTTGATAAAAACCAGGCTCGATCGTCACAATCATTCCCGCTTGTAAAGGTCGATCGAGTCTGAGATATCCAAGCCCAAATCGAGAACTCCGCGATCGACCTGTTTCATATCCAGCAATATCACCTAAATCTTCCATGTCATGCACATCCAGTCCCAATAAATGCCCAATTCCATGTGGAAAGAACAACGCATGAGCATCTTGATCAACTAAATCAGCAGCATGACCACGCATGATGCCTAAATTGATCAAACCTTCTGTTAGCGTTTCACAAGCTAGTAAATGAATGTCACGGTATTCAACACCGAGGCGAATTTTGGCGATCGCTCGATCGTGCGCTTCTAACACGACCTCATAAATAGCGCGCTGAGTCGGCGAAAACTTTCCAGATGCTGACCAAGTTCGAGTAATGTCTGAAGCCCAACCGCTTTGAGTTTCCGCCCCCACATCAGCTAAAACTAAATCTGATCGCTCAACTGCATGATGATACTGCTCATTGTGCAACACTTCTCCGTGTACTGTCACAATGCTGTTATATGCACAAGTCATGTTGTGAGACAAAATCACGCTTTCCATCGCGGCTCGAATTTGCGCTTCAGTTTGAGCCTTCAGAGTTGCTTGCATTCCCGCTCGATGTGCTTCAACCGTAACAGAGATCGCTTTGCGAATTTCAGCGATCGCACTCTCGTCATGAATCAGACGTAATTTCACGATCGCATCAATCAATGCTGGATGATCCAACTCAGATGGAAATCGCGCGATTTCAGACAGCGGATAAGCATCATCGGCTCCAATTTCAGCGGCAATCTGATCGCGAGTCGGGGATTCTCCATGCCAAAGCGCGCTTGAAGGCTTCGGATCATCGAGAAACAGCGTTAAGCGATCGCCATCAATGCGGATACACGCATTTGGCAAAGACAAGCCTGCAAAATAGAGAAAATGACTACTTGCACGAAACGGATAAGTATTTGCTGGGAAATTGCGAGATTGTCGATCACCCGATCGCAACATCACCGGAAAACCAATCAACTGAGAAAGGCGTTGCCGTCGAGATTTGAGCGTGTCAGCTAACTGACTCATGTTGCGCTAAAACTCCATTCAGAAAGATATCTGCAATCCCTTCTGCCATCTCCTTCATTTCGTTCGGAGAGCTGCCGGGAGCCATGATCGTATCTTGACTGAATCCCGCGATCGTAAACATTCCCAAAAATACGCGCGCCACCAATCTCGGACTCATTTGACGATAGATTCCTTGATCCATTGCAGTTTGAAAAAATGCTTCTGCCACATCCGTCATTTTTTCAACCACCTCGGATTGAATGCGATCGCGTAAATCCGGATGAAACTGCGCTTCCATAAAACAGACCTTAAACAGATCCGCATTTTGGTGCAGATTGAGCATTCGTTTTCGCATCACTTGGGCGATCGCTTTGTAGCTACCCATCTCGCTTAACTCGGTCAGCAAGTCGGTCAGAATCTCGATCCAACCTTGGGTTGCCACTTCGATCAGAATCGCTTTCTTATTCGTGAAGTGGCGAAAGAGCGTTCCTTCTGCGACTCCTGCTTTTTCTGCCAAATCTCGCGTCGTTGTGCCGTCGTAGCCTTGCTTGGCAAACAGTTTCAGCGCCGCTTTCAGTATCCGAGTGCGGGTTTCAGCTTCCGCTTGTTGGGGCATTCGATTTATTAGTGCCATCGCTTACGAAGACAGACGGGATCACAAAAGTCGCCTGTTATTTTCATTGTGCAGGCAAATCACATTGATCGCGTTTAAGTGTTATGGAGTTTACAGATTTCAATCAAAGAAATTGCGGTTGCTCAATCGATCGTCACAGAAGTTAAGACAAGCAGTGTGATGAATTAGTTCTCGTCATAAGCTTGTAAAAAATCTTCTCGTAAAATATTAGCCTGGGTGCAAATCGATCGCAGTGTTGATGCTTTAATCTGGCGGTGATTTGGCAGTGTTAAGGGCGTTTCTGTTCCGTCCTCGTTTTGGCGCGTCATTGAAATATGCTCTTTTTCTCTCACAATTTGAAAGCCAAGAGATTTGAGGGTACGAAGCACCCTCGCTCTAGAAGCATCTTTCGGAAATTTGGGCACTTAAACAGCCGCCTCAGCAACGAAAGCTTCTAGCACAGGCGACTCAGGATCGAGTACCTTTTCTCCAAACGTCTCAATATGAAATCGAATTGCAGATTTCACATCGGATAAAGCTTCTTCGTAAGTTTCCCCTTCTCCGATCACAACGCCTTCGACTCCTAATGGATAAGCAATATATCCATCAGAATGTTTTTCAACAATGATCTTGATTGTTTTCATGTTAGAACTCTACATTTTGAGGAGTGCGAGGAAATGGAATCACATCGCGAATATTTGCCATCCCTGTCATGAACTGTACCAACCGCTCAAATCCTAATCCAAATCCAGCATGAGGAACGGTTCCATAACGACGTAGATCCAAATACCACCAGTAGGTTGCAGGATCTAAACCTTGCTCTACGATCCGACGCTCTAAAACGTCTAGTCGTTCTTCCCGCTGCGATCCGCCGATGATTTCTCCAATTTTGGGCGCGAGGATATCCATTGCTCGAACCGTTTTTTCATCGTCACTCAACCGCATATAGAATGCTTTAATCTGCGTTGGGTAATCGGTAACGATCGTAGGTTTTTTGAACAAATCCTCGGCTAAATAGCGCTCGTGTTCTGATTGTAAATCTAAGCCCCATTCCACTGGATACTCGAATTTTTTGTCAGATTTTTCGAGCAGCTCGATCGCTTTCGTATAACTAATCCGCTCAAACTGATTGCTGATGATGTTCTCAGCGGTCGCTAACACCGAATCATCAATTCGTGCGTTGAAGAATTCCATATCTTCTGGGCAATGCTCCATCACATAGCTGAAGATGTACTTCAAAAATGCTTCAGCCAAGTCCATATCGCCATCGAGATCACAAAACGCCATTTCTGGCTCCACCATCCAAAATTCGGCTAAATGTCTGGATGTGTTTGAGTTCTCCGCTCGGAATGTCGGACCAAACGTATAAACATTGCTAAACGCCATCGCCATGATCTCAGCTTCAAGCTGTCCACTCACCGTTAGATAGGCAGGTTTGCCAAAAAAGTCTTGAGTGTAATCAATCTCTTTTTGTTCGTTCAGCGGCACTTGTTTCAGGTTCAGGCTTGTAACCGCGAACATTTCACCCGCGCCCTCACAATCGCTTGAGGTAATTACAGGTGTATGTACCCACAGAAAGCCGCGCTCTTGAAAGAATTGGTGAATCGCAGTCGCGCAAGCATTTCGGACTCGAAATACAGCGCTGAGGGTATTGGTCCGCGATCGTAAATGTCCAATTTCTCGCAAAAACTCGAACGAATGCCGCTTTTTCTGCAACGGATAAGTTTCTGGATCAGCTTCGCCGTAGACTTTCACGGTGCTTGCTTTCAATTCGATCCGCTGTCCCTTACCCGGAGAAGGTACAAGCACCCCAGAAACTTCAACTGAAGCCCCGGTACTAATTCGTTTCAAGCTCGCCTCATACTCTGGCACTTCTTGATTAATCACAACTTGCAGCCCTGCCATCGAAGATCCATCATTGACCTCGATAAACGAAAATCCTTTTTGTTCTCGTTTGGTGCGTACCCAACCTTGAATCGTCACGGTTTCATCAGGTTGACCAGCGCGGAGAAGTTCTGCAATACGTCGAGTCATAACAATGCTAGGGGCGAGACAAACTAGAGGGAGTAGCGGAATTATTTGGCGTTGGCGTTTTCAGAGTGATGAATGCAAGCGACCAACCGATCGCGATGCCTAATCCCCCAAATCGTACCGCCTGCCAGAAAACTTCTTTCAAGCCTGACCAAGAAAATAGCCGACTTTCAAGATTTAATTCCAGTTCTTCTAATTGTTGCTCAATTTCTCGTAATTCGGCTTTGAGCGTGGGAGATTTCCCCTGAGTTTGAAGATTCGCTTTTTGCTGTTGCAAAATTTCAAGCTGCTGCTGATCGCGTTGAACTTGAGCATAGCGATCTTTTAATTGATAGAGCGATCGCTCTACGTTCTCTAAAGCCTGCTCAAAGTTAATTTCGTCGGTTGGAGAAGCCGCCATGCGTCAGAATAAGTGATAGACGCTTCATTTTACTCACTCTTCTTTATGTCAGACACTCTTTCTTCTCAGCTTTCCGAAGTCAGCACGATCGAACTCGCTCAAGCTCTAGCCGAACGGTTGAGCATCAGTGATCGAGATTGGCATCGCCTCAAATCGAATCGCAAAGCGAGAGCGATCGAACAGTCTACGGTTGCCTTAGTCTATCTGCTCAAAGACAACCCCGAAGAGGCGTTACCCCGATTGCAACAGGCTGTAGGCTGGCTTGATCGTTCAATTTCTGCTCCGCCTTGTCCGAGTCATGGCGATCGACGATTGAACTAAGCTTTTCTCCCAAATCTCGATTTCAAATCATCGAGTGAAACTGATTTTTGAGGGGTTTGTTTCTGCTCGGATCTCTTCTGCTCAGCTTGCTTGAGTGCAGGCTGATTTTTTGTAGGAACCGCTTTCTCCGATCGATCTCCTGATTTCATTGATAAGCTAATCCGTTTAAGTGCCACATTCACTTCTAATACGCGAACTTTCACAACTTGTCCTACTTTCACGATCTGATTTGGATCGCTGACAAATCGATCGCTCATTTGTGAAACATGAATCAAACCGTCTTGATGCACGCCAATATCAACAAATGCACCGAAATTCGCCACATTCGTAATGATGCCTTCAAGTTCCATCCCAACCTTGAGATCTGAGATTTCTTTGATCCCCTCCCTGAAGGCTGCATATTTAAATTCAGCGCGTGGATCACGTCCCGGTTTTTCTAACTCATTAATGATGTCTCGAAGTGTGGGTTCTCCGATCGCATCCGTTACATATTTCTTCAAATTCGATTTGAGTTGTGATGCAATTTGTGCCGTTTGCGAAAGGGGTACATTTAAATCTTTTGCGATCGCTTCTAAAATTGCATAGCTTTCTGGGTGAACGGCTGTATTGTCAAGCGGATTTTTTCCACCTCGAATTCTCAAAAATCCCGCAGCTTGCTCGAATGTTTTCGCGCCTAATTTTGCAACTTTTAAGAGCGATTTGCGATCGCGAAATGCCCCGTTCTCATTCCGATACGCAACGATATTATTTGCAACAGTGGCACTCACACCTGATACAAACATCAATAGTTCTTTTGACGCAGTATTGAGATCAACACCGACATAGTTCACACAACTTTCAACGGTTTCATCGAGCTTCTTTTTCAAAAGTTTCTGATCAACATCGTGCTGATATTGTCCAACACCGATCGATTTGGGATCAATCTTAACCAATTCAGCTAATGGATCTTGTAAACGCCGACCGATGCTAATTGCGCCGCGAACCGTAACATCGAGATCGGGAAATTCAGCGATCGCAACTGGACTCGCTGAGTAAATCGAAGCGCCCGACTCATTCACAATTACTTTGATCGGTTTATGCTCTAAATCTGTTAAAACTTCTGCAACAAACTCATCAGTTTCGCGGCTTGCAGTTCCGTTTCCGATTGCAATTAATTCAATCTTGTATTTCTCAATCAGTTGCTTCAACGAAATCGCAGCCTGTTTCCGTTTTTCTGCTCCAGTGTGCGGAAAAATTGCTTCGTATTTCAAGAATTTTCCCGTTTGATCCAACACTGAAACCTTACAACCTGTGCGAAATCCTGGATCGATCGCTAAAGTCGGTTTCATTCCTGCTGGAGCCGAAAGCAATAATTCTCTTAAATTCGTTTCAAATGTTTTAATTGATTCGATATCGGCTTCCTGTTTCTTCTGTGATCGCACTTCTGAAATAATCGAAGTTTTCATCAATCGATTAAACGCATCTTTGAGCATCGATCGATAAAATTCTCGTATCGCTTTCCCTCGAATAATCTCAGATTCTAAATATTGCTGTACCGCATTCTCATCGAACGTAAGCTCAAAGCTTAGAATTCCTTCTGATTCGCCGCGACACAAAGCAAGAAGATTATGAGGCGCGATCGTCTTCACCTTTGCCTGATAGCTTCGGTACATTTCAAATTTAGTTGTACCTTCGGGATGGTCACCTTTAATCTGTGATACAAATATCCCTGTATTAAATAGAAACTCTCGTAAATACGATCGTAATTCTGCTTTTTCTGAAACTTCCTCCGCTAGGATATCTGACGCGCCTTGCAGCGCTTCACCAATTGTTTCAACTTCTTCGGATAAATACTTCTTTGCTTCATCTTCTAAAGAAACTGATTTTGCATTCGGCTGATTTAAAGCAGCAATAAATTCTGCCAATCCTCCTAAACCTTTCTCTTTCGCGATCGTCGCTTTCGTTCTCCGTTTCGGGCGATACGGCAAATACAAATCTTCTAGCTCATTTTTCTGCAAACAAGCCTCAATTTTGCCTTTCAATTCCTCAGTCAATTTACCCTGAGACTCGATCGACTCCAAAATGCTTTTCTTGCGCTCTTCCAACTCCGTTAGATACGTGAATCGATCGAACAAATCCCGCAATTGCACCTCATCCATTTCGCCCGTCCGCTCTTTGCGATATCGGGCAATAAACGGAACCGTTGCGCCTTCTGCAAACAATTCCAGCGCATTTGCAATCTGGAACGATCGCAGCGAAAGTTCTTCCGCCAGAAGTTGAGGAATGTTGAGCATAGAAAGACCCGGAACTCAATGCAAATTAGGCTGAGTTCCGAGTGTAACCTAGAACCGTTGAGGTGTCACAGTCCCCGGCGTGGTTTGTCTTGGAGTTATCGATCCAGGGGGTCTAGTGGGTGGCACTGGGCTTGTCCGTCCCGGAGAAACAGGCGGATTTGGAGCCGTTGTTGTAGGTGGAGTCGAACCCGGCGCAGCTGAACCCGGTGAAATCGTCGTAGAGCCTGGTAACACGGTGGGAACCAAATCAGTTGCGCGATCGGTTACACCGATGCAATTCGCAATCGATTGATCCGTCGTCAACTTCAATTCCCGGCTTAAATCTACTACACACTTAGAAAAACGCTCTGGCAACAAACTCCGACGACACCCATCCAGTACATTAACGGTTGCAGTACTTGGCGCTCTTCGACTGACATCCACAACACAATTCGCCGCTTCAACTGGACGGCGCACCTGACGACACACCGCAAGTGCATCGTCTCCCGAAATACTGTTTCTGGTAATGCGATCGACGCAAATTCCCAAATCCTTCGGACGAATCGCTTTCGAGCAAGCATCCGCCGCGACTGCGGGGCTGACTCTCCCTCGCGCCAAATCTCGCGCACAGGCGTTGTATTCCGCGTCTCCTTCATCCACACCTGGAGTCTGACGAATAAAAAGATCATCTAGCACGGCTGCCCGCACTGGCATCGCTAACCCGATTAAACTCCCTCCTACGAGAGATGCCACTACGCCTCGCATCCCCATCGACTGCATCAGATTTCGCATCAACATTAATAGAGTCCTCGCACCACAGTGCAAACGTTAGAAGAAATTGTGGCACATCCTTTTACTCAGCAAGCACGAAGATCCAGGAGATTTAATCAGAATCATCGTTACAGCACAGATTGGGATCGATCGCATCTAAATTTTTATCACGAGAAAAGATTGCAATTTGCATACGAGTACTCTAAATCGTTACCCTCGATGAACTAGAGTGATAACAGGTAGACCTACACTACTGCTCACATCACATCATCCGAAGGATACCCCGGTATGCATTTGAGTGAATTGACCCACCCAAACCAGTTGCATGGATTGTCGATTTTTCAGCTTCAGCAAATCGCGCGTCAAATCCGCGAAAAGCATCTGCAAACTGTGGCAGCGATCGGGGGACACCTCGGCCCTGGATTGGGTGTCGTTGAATTAACCCTCGCCCTTTATCAAACCCTAGATCTCGATCGCGACAAAGTGATCTGGGATGTCGGACACCAAGCGTACCCGCACAAACTCATTACGGGACGATACGCCAATTTCGATACGCTTCGACAAAAAGACGGCGTTGCA
>CAXTDB010000153.1:10534-11022 GCA_964242045.1 uncultured Leptolyngbya sp.
CGCGGTGAAAGTAAATTCGATCATTTCGGTGCTGGTCACGCTTCGACTAGCATCTCTGCCGCGCTCGGCATGGCACTAGCGCGCGATGCCCAAGGCGATAACTTCAAAGTGGCAGCCGTGATCGGCGATGGTGCACTTACAGGTGGCATGGCACTCGAAGCAATCAACCACGCTGGACATTTACCTAAAACAAATCTTCTTGTCGTCTTAAATGATAACGAGATGTCAATTTCTCCCAACGTCGGTGCGATTCCTCGCTATCTAAACAAAATGCGGCTCAGTCCACCTGTTCAGTTTCTTACCGACAATCTGGAAGAACAGATGAAGAACATGCCGTTCTCCCCAGAATTATCACGCCTCAAAGAAGGAATGAAGCGTCTTGCTGTGCCGAAAGTGGGAGCCGTGTTCGAGGAATTAGGCTTTACTTACATGGGTCCGGTTGACGGGCACAATTTAGAGGAACTGATTGCCACCTTTAAAGAAGCGCA
>CAXTDB010000154.1:0-10915 GCA_964242045.1 uncultured Leptolyngbya sp.
TAGTGAAACCGACTTTGCCGGAATTCCGATGACCCCGGCTGAATTTCTCGGTCACTTAGACTATCTCAATCAAAGACAATACATTAATGCTGAATTTTCCGGCAATGCTTACGCCAACCAAGACGATGTGCCGAATGCAGTAAATGAAGAAGAATTTGGATTGCGAATTGCAAACACTTACGGCGCGCCCGATGGTCCTTTACCGCATTTAATCGAGTTTAAGAAGGCAGAACTGACCGAAAGAGGTCGAGCAATGCTACAAGATATGGAGGTGAATCCGCCGAAAACGATGCAAACCGGACCAACGGTTCCGATCGCCTCAAAAGATACGCCCTTCCTCGAAAAAGTTGCGCTGAAAGGCGGCATTTCTGACCTGTATGATGCGCGCGACATCACAGAAGTAGTGTTTCGCACAATGCGCGACATGATGACAAATGAAGCAGTTGAGCACGTTTCAGAAGAACTGCATGTACCGCTCGATGAAGGTAACCCAGACAGAACACTGTATACGGCTACTCCGCTGGCAACGCAGGTTTCAGATCTGTGGGAAGACACAAACCCGATCGTGAATTTCCTCAGCCATATTCGTCCTCCGCTGAAGATCAAGTCGGATACGTTCTTGTTCCGCATCAAGCAAGAAGGAGGCTTACAGCCAAATACAACACCTGAACAAGTCGTATCGGCAGTGTTCTCAGCCACGAAAGATGAGCTTTCACAAGAGCGCATTCAAGAAGTTGCAAGTTTCTTGCCCGATGAAATTCGGGAACTGTGGGAAAAAGCGTAACGCTTGAAGCGAATCCTTCGGGAAGCAAAGCTACCGCAGTTCTAAGCCTGCCAGTTTCCCGAAAAAATGCTTTTAACCGCGATCGCGATTCTGCCTAAATCCTCATTCAACAACGGCGGACAGTCCAAACTTTGGGCGAGTCCGCTGTCAAATAATCGTCTTGCTTCCCCTGAAATTAAGAACAGCGCAGAGGCTAATTCTCGATCGATTACCGTCTGATCTTTCAGCGCATCAAATACCACCTTCAACGCCAGTAGAATCGAAGTGACTTGCCCCGGTATCGGTGGCTTAGTTTGTCCCAACCGCGCGAGGAATGTATCACTAGCATTGAGATTCGTTTGATCGATAAGCAAACGACGAGCAGTTTCGTAATCCACGAGCGAGCGATCCGAGAGAATTGACTGTATCACTTTAGCGCGAATTTGCAATTCTGCTAGAAAATTCTACCGACTCAAATTCGGTTCTACAACTTCTGGAAAGCTCTCAAAATTTCTTCGCACCCAATCCATTCCGACTTCATTGTTTAGTTTGATGTGTTGTGGTGTATTTGCATAAAGCTTACCCAAGACATCTGCATCTTGTTCAACCACCGTCTCTACTAGCTTTAGTATATTGCCTTTCAACAATCGAAACACCGGATTTGTAAATTTGCCAAACACGACAACATAGGTTCGAGTGTGTGTTTCCGATTCAGGTACAAAGATGTGGCATTGTTTGATTGTTCCGATCGACGTTTCACCGTGAAAGATAACGATCGCTGGAAAATGGTTCTCTAGATGCGCTTTCATCACTTTCGGCATTGCTAAAAGTGCAGGATTTTTTAGAATATCTCGAACCTTCGGCTTTGCTCTCGGCATGTCGTAGTAGGCATGAGAGTGCAATCCGTGATCAATGAACTGTTTAAAGTCTACGGATTCAATCTCAAACAATGGTCGATGCGTACCGTTTTGGTGATTGTAGTCGTGCATGTTCAACAGCATTGTGAGCAAATCTGTTTTAACGCTTCGATGACCTGCTACTCCAGCAAATTCGTACTCTGCTGCAAACTCATTTAACACGGTTGGAATTGGTATTTTCGGCTCCGCTCCACCATAAGACCAGATCAAATCACCTTGAATGATCAGTTCTAACGGCTTTAACAATGACTTCGTGGCTTTGTTAGAACCTGGTACCACTGTTGATCCGGTTTGATCAAATTCCAAGGCATGAAACGGACAAGCGATCGTACTTGTTCCATCTGATTTCGCTACACACCATCCCTCAGACAGCATCGCTCCCATGTGCGGGCAAGCATTCGGCAACGCATGAATCTCTCGGTTTGAATCTTGCCACATCACATAGTTTTGACCATACAGCGAAACCTTGATTGGCTGGTTTGGTTTCAACATTGAGCGGTGTGTTAATAACCAGGGCGATCCTTGCAGCATCTTCATCAGCTTTGTTAACTAATTTTTTAATTAATTTAGTCGATCGAGTTAGAACCTGTCAATTCAGCGATCGAGCGTATCATGAGAAAAAGCGCGATCGAACTTCTTATGAGCATCACACTGAATTCCGAACAAGAACGGTTTATTCAAGAGAAACTAAACTCTGGTAAATACCAAGATGCCGAGCAAGTTATTCAAGAAGCGTTTCACCTTCTAGAGAAGTGGGAGCAATACCAACAGTGGTTGGAAGAGACTCGTGAGGAAATTCAGATTGGTTTGGCGGAGTTAGAGCAAGGAGAAGGACTCGACAGTGAAGATGTAATCGCGCAAATGCGAACGAAGATTCGCGAAGCGCGTGAGGCACAACAATGATGCGCCAATGTCGGCTCTCTCCTTCTGCCAGTCGAGACTTACAAAATATCCTGAACTACTTCTTTGAACGAAGCATCGACGCTGGAGAAGAGTTTACCAATGCTTTTGAGCGGAAATGCCGTAACATTTCTAATTTTCCAAATATAGGAAGAAGCTACAGTAATCTTGCTCCCTCTTTGCGAGGAGTTCCGCTTGAGGGTTATATCATTTTTTACACCGTTACAGAGAACTTGATTGAGATTGTTCGAGTTTTGAATGGTCGCCAAGACTTAAAAGCACAATTTCCTGAGTCAGAGCAGGAGTAACTATGGCGCGAACACCTCATGCAGCGAAGCTACCGCGAACCGTTAAACGACAAATCCGAGATGCAGAAATCACGCAAAAACAAATCCTTGATGCCGCAGAGATTGAGTTCTCGCGTCATGGACTAAAGGGAGCGCGAATCAGTGACATTGCAAAGCGAGCAGAAATTACAACCGCAATGATTCACTACTATTTCGAGAACAAAGAGGGACTGTACAAAGCCGTTTTACAGCGCCCGATCGATGAAGTTCAAACCTTCGTTAGTCAATTAGATCTCGATCATCTCTCCCCCGAAGATGCGATCGTATTCGTGATCCGAATGGCGATCGCGAATGAATTTCGCAATCCTTACCGCCAAATGCTTTGGTTCCAAGAAGCGAGTCAAAACCAAGGCTTATATTTCAAGCAAGGCAACTGGACAATTCTATTTGAGCGAGTGACAAAAGTGTTAGAGCGAGGGATTGAATCGGGACATTTCCGATCGCTTGATCCGATGCTGACGCTGACTCACATTCTCGGCGTTTGCATTTTCTACTTTACGGTGCAAGAGAATTGGAAACATCTGATGCCAGAGGTTGAGCGCCTCAGTGCTGAGAATGTCGAGAAACATACCGAAAGTGCGATCGCGTTCATCCTCGCTGCGATTAAGCGGTAGCGCTATCAAAGAGGTAACTTTGCAATCCGATCGACCCATTCTTCTGCTATGGAGGCAGACCAGATCAACAGCAACTCCTCAATGACCGCTTCAATCGATAGCTTTCGAGAAACGATAATCACACCTGCACTTCTACGATTTACGATAAATTCAGCAAATTCTAAAGGCATCGTTCTGCGATCGTGACTCACAAGGACACGCCCTTGCTGTGCTGCGATCGCTAATACTTCAGAATCTTTCACTCCTTCTAACTCAGCAGCCAAAGCGGTCTGAAAGTCGATCTTCGGTTCTCGTCTTAGAACTCCTGTCACGATCGCTTGATTCAAATCAGCATCAGCCTGAAACCGAATGTTCACGAACTGACCTTCTTAGCTGCCATCAATTTGTCATACAGCGTCGGGTCGTCACTCTTCAAAGGCTGAGGCATCGCGTCGAATGCGGCTTCTTCTTCAGCTAAATAAGCATTAATTTCATCACGATTGGCGAGGTAGAACGTAATAGCTCCATACACTTGTTCGAGCGTGAGCAACGGAAACGCCTGCACGATACTTTCAGGAGATGTGCCTTGTTGGAAGAGATAGACGATCGAATCAAGCGAAATTCGAGTCCCTTCAATCCAATAACCCTCGTTCCGATACTCAACGTATGCTTTCGCTGCAAGAATTGCCATGTTTCTACACTAACTCTGCTGGTATTTTAGCTTGAGCGATCAGTGACAAAATGACAGCAGTTTAGTCAGAAGCAGACATCCAGATCTTGTTGGCGATGAGAAGTAATTCTCTTGCTCGTTTTTCAATTTCTGCTATACGCCAACTTTCCTGCTCAAGAATCCAGCGATTTAACTCAATGTGAGTATTCTTAAGTTTAGCTTTCTTCTCCAAAAATGGAAGATTGCCGAGTTCTGAATTGTAACCAGTTAGAGTCAAATTGCCAAATGTATCGACTAAAGTAGTATGCACCTTCTCTGGCTCTGAACCTAGCTCATCTTTCCAAGATTGATTTAGGGTTTGCGGTAATACGTGTTCGATCGTGGCTTTTGAAAGATCTACAGGTTCTTTATGCTTGAAGGACTTTTCAAGGCGGCAAAGGATGAAACGAGTATTACCACGTCCATACTGAGGTTGAGTCATAAAAGCAGAAGCAAACTCAGCGTCCTTGGGAAACCGACTGGTTCCACTATATGACGATAAAGATCGTTGTAACCACTGAAGATAGTCTGTAGCAGGAAAGTTCTTAGCCAACTGAGGAAACACTTTATTGAGACCATTTGTTGGCACTCCACAAACAGCACGACGAACAACAAAGGATTCAATTAATCCAAGGCATTTTTCTAATTCAATGTCACTTAGGCTTTGAGCTTGACGAGCATCAAATAGGCGGAGCAAGAGCGGGTAAGATGTCGTCACCTTAATATCTTTAATGTTTTCCAGCCTTTCGCGAATGCTTGCTACTACCTCTTGTTCCGGCGAAAGGAATTCTGCATAAAACTCTCCAAATCTCTGCATGGACTTAACTTCTGCTTCAACTGCCTCTGCTGAACCCATATTTTTCAATCTTGTTCTGATAGCTGCGTAGATACCACCTTTTTTGATGTCGTCCCCTTCTTTCATTGTGTAGTGACGAAGGAATTCAGTGAGATTAGATTGAAGCGTTTTTTCAAGCGGAGTCCAGTAGTTTGAGTAAACTCGCTCTTGCTCTCCACCTGTTGAAATCGAGTGGTGAAAGCGCATCAACAAATAATTTCTCACTAAGTCGGCTTGAGTAAGCGGCTCACCTTTGAAATTTAAGCTCTCAAAAATCAAATATGGATCATCATCGTCGCCCAAGTTAATCATTACGACTTGAAGGCATTGCTCCAACGTTGTTAATACTTTGGCTGGCTCTACATCATCGCCGTTTGGATCAGTCCCTTTAAGTAATCTGTTCTTAAAAAAGTGATAGGCAGCGACCATCCGGATAGCCTTATTGTTATCTGGAATTTGGCGATCGAGCGCGATGGAACGATATACATCTCGATCTGCTTGGGTGGGCACAAATTTTAGCGTGTCCTCTAAATCGCGGAATCGATTCGTTAGATAAACCTCTTGAATACGTGAAGCAGAATTCTGGTCAAGTACATCGCGCAAAGCACAAAGCAGTATCGATACAGTTGTGAGTCGTTGCTGTCCATCAATGATTAGATACTTACTGACTCCTACGGGCGTACTTCGAGCAGGGACAGAAACGATCGCGCCCATAAAGTGAGTTCCAGCGTCACCCACTTCATACTGCACCATTAGATCATCCCAAAGCGTTTGCCAATTATTCTCGACCCAAGTGTAGGGACGCTGAAATAGCGGAATGAGATTTTGCTTTTCGCCGTTGAAATACTGAATGACTCTAGCTGGTGACGCTTCCATTGTGTTTAATTTATCTTTGTAATTCTTAGGGTTTTTCGCTTTGCTGGCAGTTCAATACTCACCAGCCTAAAACTAGCAAGGATTTCAAAATAATGTTACTTGTAAGTCGCCAAAATAGAGGCGTTACTTTTTACACTAATCTTTTCAAGTAATACTTCTTCAAAAAAATTAGACCTGAAGTTAAGCAAAAAATCCTCTGGACGAATCGCCCTTCCTCCCTCAGTCGTTCAAAAAATGTCGAAACCAATCTGAATGATCTACACTCAAATAGGTTAAAATTTGACCCCAACTGTATTATTGGAGGAAATTGCCGCTTGTCTAAACAAGACCTAATTGAAATGGAAGGAACCGTCGTCGATTCGCTACCGAACGCAATGTTTCGGGTAGACCTCGACAACGGCTTCAACGTCCTCGCTCATATCTCTGGAAAAATTCGGCGCAACTATATCAAGATCCTTCCGGGCGATCGCGTCAAAGTCGAACTCACGCCTTACGACCTCACCAAAGGACGCATCACCTACCGTCTGAAAAATAAAGGCGGTCGTTAGCCTTGCATCAAAAGATCTCTTTGACAAGTGATATAAAAAATTGTTAGGATATTGTGTTTGTAATGTTGCCGAGATAAAGGCATGAAAGTACGTGCGTCAGTGAAACGAATTTGCGAAAAATGCCGCGTCATTCGTCGGAAGGGGCGCGTCATGGTGATCTGTGAAAACCCGAAGCACAAACAACGCCAGGGTTAACGAGGCTTCGTGTGTGAGTCTGCCGAACTGGGGAAATTCCCCAACACGGCAGACATTTTCGACTGTTTATGTATGTTTTAGGGAGAATCAAACGTGGCGCGGATTGCGGGCGTAGACCTACCTCGCGACAAGCGAGTGGAAATTGGTCTTCGATATATCTACGGAATTGGACCCACCCGGTCTAGAGAAATTATCGCGAAATCAGGTGTCAATCCCGACACTCGCGTGAAAGATCTCAGCGAAGCCGATGTCGCTGCCCTGCGCGAAGCAGTGGAAGGCGGCTATCAGATTGAAGGAGACTTGCGACGGTTTGAATCGATGTCGATCAAGCGATTGATGGATATCGGTTGCTATCGCGGTCGGCGGCATCGGATGGGATTACCTGTACGAGGTCAGCGGACTCGAACCAACGCGCGGACTCGTCGGGGCGGTCGTCGGACGGTTGCTGGGAAGAAAAAGGCTCCTGGTAAGAAATAAGGTTGATTGCCTTTGGGTAATCACGGCTTGTAGGAACGTAGCAGCGTAAATTAAGAGATTTGACATGGCAAGACAACCGCAGCGGAAAACGGGTCCGCGCAAGGCGAAAAAGAACATCCCCAGTGGGGTCGCTCATATTCAATCGACCTTCAACAATACGATCGTTACGATTTCAGACACTCAGGGCGAGGTAATCTCCTGGGCATCAGCGGGATCGAGCGGCTTTAAAGGTGCAAAGAAAGGAACTCCCTTTGCGGCTCAAACCGCAGCCGAAGCCGCCGCACGTCGCGCAATGGATCAAGGAATGCGTCAGCTTGAAGTGATGGTGAGCGGACCTGGAGCAGGACGCGAAACTGCGATTCGGGCATTACAAGGCACTGGAATTGAAATCACCCTGATCCGAGATGTGACCCCTATTCCTCATAACGGTTGTCGTCCGCCGAAACGCCGTCGCGTTTAATCGCGGTTTTGCTGTCTATAATGGACGGCACGAAACGGGTTGGATGTCAAATCGAGGGGCAACCCTCACACTCAAGGAGAAAGGGAGGCTACTCCGTGGCACAGTTTCAGGTCGAATGTATTGATACCACGACGGATAAGGATCAAAGCCAATACAGTAAGTTCGTGTTGGAGCCGCTAGAGCGGGGACAAGGCACGACCGTTGGGAATGCACTTCGTCGCGTGTTGCTGTCGAACTTAGAAGGCGCAGCGGTCACAGCGGTGAGACTCGCAGGCGTAACTCACGAGTTCGCAACGATTCCGGGTGTACGCGAAGACGTGCTAGATATCATGCTGAACATGAAAAAGCTGGTGTTTAGAACGTATTCGTCTCAGCCTCAGATCGGTCGGCTTTTGGTGCAAGGTCAAGCGACTGTGACGGCTGAAAGCTTTGATTTGCCTTCGGAAGTTGAACTCGTTGATCCGGATCAATATATTGCAACGCTGTCTCCAAACGCGACGTTAGAGATGGAGTTCAAGATTGAGAAGGGCAAAGGCTATCGGGGGGCTGGAAAGTTCACCGATGATAGCGCGGTTGACTTTCTGCAAATCGACTCTGTGTTCATGCCTGTGCGGAAAGTGCAATACAGCGTCGAAGATGCGCGCCAAGGTGGAACGGCTGAAAAAGACCGTTTGATCATGGAAATTTGGACAAATGGCAGTTTGACTCCGCAAGAAGCGCTGAGCCAGGCGGCAAATATCCTCGTCGATCTGTTTAACCCGCTGAAAGACATTACGTTCGAGCCTTCGGATGATGATGGCATGAGCGATGAGCGGATCGAAAATCAAATCCCGATCGAAGAATTGCAGCTTTCAGTCAGAGCTTACAACTGTCTGAAGCGCGCGCAAATCAACTCGGTCGCGGACTTGCTCGACTACAGCCAAGAAGACCTACTCGAAATCAAGAATTTCGGGGCAAAGTCTGCCGAGGAAGTGGTTGAAGCCCTGCAACAACGGTTGGGGATCACCCTGCCGCAAGAAAAATCTAAATCCTAAAAGTAGCTATGCGTCACGGTTGTAAAGTCCCCATGTTGGGCAAACCTGCGGATCAGCGGAAAGCCCTCCTCCGAGCGCTGACCACTGAACTGATCCGCAACGGTCGAATCAAAACGACCAAAATTCGCGCTCAAGCAGTGCGATCGGAAGCGGAAAAAATGATTACGTTGGCGAAAGACGGCTCTTTGTCGGCTCGTCGTCAAGCGATGGGATATATCTACGACAAGCAGTTGGTTCATGCTTTGTTTGAGAATGCTCCTGCGCGCTACGCCGATCGACAAGGCGGCTATACCCGCATCTTGAGAACGATTCGTCGTCGCGGTGACAACGCTGAAATGGCAATTATCGAATTGACCTAAGATGGCAACTGCTCAGCCGCCCTTGCAAAGAGTTGCCCTGCTGATTCAGTACTTGGGCACTCGGTTCTATGGGTGGCAGCGGCAACCGAATCATCGTAGCGTTCAAGAAGAGATTGAGACTGCGATCGGGTCGGTCGTCGGCGATCGGGTAGTAATCCACGCAGCAGGACGAACCGATACGGGCGTTCACGCAGCGGCTCAGGTAGCACATTTCGATGTGGTGTCTGTGATCCCGGCACACCGATGGGCAGACGTGATCAATGCTCGACTTCCCGATGATGTGTTGATTCGGGCATCGGCGGCGGTTCCGTCGGACTGGCACGCGCGATTCTCTGCCGCTTGGCGACGATACCGTTATACGATCTATACCGAGGCGCGACCGAATTTATTTGCTCGATCGTTGTCTTGGCACTACTACCACGCCCCGCTCGATGAATCTAAAATTCAGAAAGCGCTTGATCCGATGATCGGTCGCCATCATATGGCAGCCTTTCAGCGAGCAAATTCTAGCCGTCCTCATGCTTGGGTGGATCTTCAATTTGCGGAATGTGTCCGAGAGGGTTCGTTCCTTTATATTGAAGTTCAGGCAAGCGGATTTTTGTACGGCATGATGCGGCTTTTGGTGGGACTGCTGGTAGAAGTGGGACGCGGCGATCGATCAATTCAGGACTTTACGCGCTTGTGGACAGAAGAACGACGTGATCAAGTCCGGTACGCTGCTCCGCCTCAAGGATTGTGCTTGCTGAGAGTGGGATATCCCGAAATGCCTTTTCCCCCGGAACTCTGGTTCGATTCACAGCCGAAACTGGTTTTACCGCGATCGACTGTTCCCGAACTGACTCCTTTTTAACTAAACCCAAAGCTCATGGAAAACAAAACCTATCTTCCTCCGGTCGCTGAAATCCAGCGCGATTGGTACGTTGTGGATGCAGCGGATCAACGCCTTGGACGTTTGGCGACTGAAATCGCGATGGTACTTCGCGGTAAAAACAAACCGACTTATACTCCGCACTTAGATACAGGCGATTTTGTCGTGGTGATCAACGCTGAGAAAGTTGTGGTCACAGGCAAGAAAAGCAGTCAAAAAGTCTATCGTCGTCACTCCGGTCGTCCCGGTGGGATGAAAACCGAATCCTTTGAAAAGCTGCAAGCGAGACTGCCAGAACGGATCATCGAACAAGCGGTGAAAGGAATGCTGCCGAAAAATTCGCTCGGTCGCCAACTCTTTACCAAAATGAAAGTGTATGCGGGTACGGATCATCCCCATGCTGCCCAGCAACCCAAGGTTCTAGAAATCAACACGATTCCGGGAGAAAAGTAACCTATGCAAGCAACTGAAGGACGAGTGATGTATCAGGGCACAGGTCGCCGCAAAAATGCGATCGCGCGTGTCCGCCTAGTTCCCGGTGAGGGCACGATTACGATCAACGGCAAGCCTGGAGATCTCTATCTTCAATTCAACGCTGAGTATCTTTCGGGTGCGAAAGCGCCGCTCGAAACGCTTGGTTTAGAAGGCGAGTACGATATTTTGGTGAATGCTCACGGTGGCGGTTTGACTGGACAAGCAGACGCGATCAAACTCGGTGTCGCTCGTGCTTTGTGCCAACTCGACCCCGAAAACCGCAAGCCGCTGAAAGTCGAAGGCTATTTAACCCGCGATCCGAGAGCCAAAGAACGGAGAAAATACGGTCTACGCAAAGCCCGGAAAGCTCCTCAGTTCTCGAAACGCTAATTGTTACAATCGATGTAGAAGACTGGAGATCAGACAATGGCAAAGAAAGGCATTCATCCTACTTGGTATCCCGAAGCCAAGGTTTTTTGTAACGGCGAGCACGTTGCAACGATCGGTTCAACCAAGCCAGAACTGCACGTTGATGTGTGGTCGGGCAACCATCCGTTTTT
>CAXTDB010000155.1:0-10907 GCA_964242045.1 uncultured Leptolyngbya sp.
ACGGTTACAACCCGTATGGCATGAATAACCTCGCGGTTTGGGCTTGGATGTTCCTCTTTGGGCACTTGGTCTGGGCAACGGGCTTTATGTTCTTGATCTCGTGGAGAGGCTACTGGCAAGAATTGATCGAAACGCTGGTGTGGGCACATGAGCGCACTCCGCTAGCGAACTTGATTCGCTGGAAGGATAAGCCAGTTGCATTGTCGATCGTTCAAGGTCGGTTAGTCGGTCTGGTTCACTTTACCGCCGGGTATGTGCTGACGTATGCAGCCTTCCTGATTGCGGCGACCGCTGGTAAGTTCGGTTGATTGAACTGAACGTGGTAGGTCTATAAGAAAATCCCTCGCCTTCGGGTGGGGGATTTTTAGTTTGAGGAATTGGCGATCGTGCCTGCTTAGTTCATCTTCTACAATGAGAGCAGCGAAGGAACAAATGAATGCTCTATGACACCCGAACAAAAGCTAGTTGATCAATGGCGAAGCTTGCCTCCCGCTAAACAAGAGCAAGTACTCAACTTTGTCGCGCGTTTGAAATCTGAGAATTATGATCAACGGGTTGAGGACGTATTACCACCTAGAGTTGAAATCTGGTCGCCTTATGGGACTCCTGCTGTGGAGCAAGCTCTTTTGAAGCTTCTTGAAGAAGACCCAGGAGAAGAATTTGACTAACCCTGTTGGATTTTCTTACTGCCCTGCTAATGCAACTGGTAGAGAATTTTCAAGATTCAGCGATCGCGATATATGTCACGTCGATGTGCAATCAAAAGAATCGTAATAATTTCTTGCTTGCCATCAGAATCAGTAATTTCAACTTCGTCAACTTTGTAAATCACTCGATACTCACCAATTCGGTAACGAAAGCAACCTTCAAAGTTGCCTCTGAGTGCTTTAACACTTGATGAATTGTATGGGTCTTCTCTTAATTGTTCAAAGCACTGGTTTAACCGTCGAGCCAATGAAGTCTCTGCCTTTTCATAAAACTTTTGCGCTTTACGAGTAAGTTTGAGGTCATACATCACGGCGAATCGCTTCAAATGAGACAACCTCGCCAGCATCAGCTTGCTGTAAAGCCTCAAGAAATTCTGCTTCGATGCCAGGAATCTTTAATAGTTCCTCTGTTGCTTCGTTTTCTTCACGGTCTTGTAAGTACGCAAGAAAATCATTAGCAACTCGCAACCGCTCCGGCGATAGCTGATGTAATCGTTTCTCCGCTTGACGAAGTAAGTCAAGATCTTCTGCGCTTAAGTTCATAGATTATTGTCATGTTTTAGCTTCTGAGATCATTGTGTACCAGGTTGAGGATTGTCGATCGTTAAAAGCCCCAAAGTTATAGTGATTGCTGCTACTGCGGGTAAGTTCGGTTAATCGGACTGAGTGCGGTAGATAGATAAAAGAAATCCCCCGCCCGAAAGTGAGGGATTTTTAGTACGTACAGCGACGCAGTTCTTCTTCGGAGAGGGGCTGCCCCCTCTAGTAATATTTCGGAGGATATTCCCCGATAATTTATCGGTTGAACCGAGAGTCGCGATCTCTCTTCTCAACCTCACTTTCCCTTAGATTGCGGAGGGAGTTTACGACTGGAGCAATACGTAACTCCTCATACAAACCAAATCCACCCGCTATTATAAGGTTTGGGAATGACGATCGCATCATTCCGTTAATTGCAAGAAGAACCTCACACTGTACGAACTTTGTCCGAGACTCGGAACTTCGATTAGGTTGCCCAGTTTTGTCATGAACCTCACTCGGTATGTTGGTCAAATTTTCCCGCACATTTGAGGTTTTCAAGTTGTAACTTGAACTTACTTCCTTTTTCTGGGTTCACCATGCTGACGTAACTTGCAAAACCGTACAAGCGCTGAAAACTAGCAGCAGAATTGCCCCAGCAAAGGCTCTCGGCTTCACCTTGCTCAATTTTGTGTAGAACAGCACGAAATTGCTTTAGGCGTTCTCTAGAGATATTTAACTTGCGGTTTACAACAATGCCAGTTACCTCCTGTCGCTGGTGTTTTCTGGACACATGAATTTTGTCTCGATTGACCCGAAAGCCCTCGGAACAAATTACCCTTTTGACTTCTTGAAGAAACTGCTTTGATAGCTCCTTCAATTCAATGTTCTTATGTTCTGTTAGATATTTGACCGTATCGATCGAACAGGAGAACGTTAGATCATCTACATATCTTGTGTAGGTGAAGTGATACAACTGAGCAAGATTGTGTAACTTTTCATCTAATTCTCGACAAATCAGATTTGTGATAATTGGACTTGTAGGCGCACCTTGAGGAAGATAGCCTGTTTTGTTCGGCGGAACGATGCAGCAAATTGAGGCGAAGACTTTAGAACTGAACTCGGAGCATCCCAGAGTGTGAAATAGCCGCTTTACTCTGGAAAACTTAATTGAAGAAAAGAAATCTTTGAGATCGATGTTAATTACAACTTCAGAGTTTTGATGAGGTCGAGCATTTGTGAGAATTGAATACTTCTCCTGCTCTCCGATTAATTGCGATCGAAATCCATGAGCAGCAGGGTGAATTGTAGATTCATATCGGTGAAGAAAATCTGCTAGTACTCTTCTTTGAACTTGCATCAAGCTATACGCTGGCGCTGAAACTTCTCGACAACAGTTTTTAAGTTTCTCCAAGCTCCAAACCAATAGATGAAGCGACTTCTCTAGTACGCTAATTCTGTAAAGCTCTGCATAGATAAATGATTTATGGCGATGAGGCTTTTTCACCAACCAGAATTTCCTGTACAAATGACTTGTGACAGTACGTTTAGAATAGCTAATAAACTGTAACTGCTTATTACTAAGCTTGAATGCTTTTGCTATCTGCTCAACTGTTTCGTAGCGCCAATCGCCGCAAGGATGTTCTGTAATCATCATTTGTATCTGCTCCATTCGAGTGTCCAGATTAATCACAGAATTCCCACTTTATTGAGATTGGCGCGGTTCTGAAATCTAGAATGTACGAGTCGAGTGGGGTAAAAATCTTATGTCAGCGATCGTCAATCTCCAAGTTTCGTTTGAATCGCTTGTCGAGGCTGTTACATCACTCAGCTTAGAAGACAAGTGAAAATTAGCTGATATTTTAGAAGATGCAATCTTCGAGGCGGAACAGGATTTAGAGGACGATCAGACTTGAAAAGCCATAGGGCTTGTTTCGGTGAATACAGATATTGCTAGGTAGAGCGACGAGAATACTGAACTCTTTACCCATAATTTTCTATGCTCGTTACTCAACAGCCTGTGCTTCGGAGATTTTGGTATCCGGTGATGTCGATCGCAGATTTACAATCAAAACCTGCAAGTTTTACGCTTTTGGGGCAGCCTTTAGCATTGTGGTTAGATGCGGAAGGAAAACCTGCTGCGGTGATTGATCGCTGTTGTCATCGATCGACAAAACTATCGATCGGCGAAGTAATCGATGGCTGTTTGCGCTGTCCGTATCATGGCTGGTTGTTTAACTCAGAGGGGGCTTGCGTTAAAGTGCCGCAATTGCTCGATCAATCGATTCCGAAAGGCTATCAAGTCAAGGCTTATCACTGTCAAGAACGATATGGATATGTTTGGGTATGTTTAGATGAGCCGTTAGCAGACATTCCTGAGATACCGGAAGTAAGCGATCGACAATTTCGCCAACTGCACGAATTCTATGAACCTTGGAAGTGTAGCGGTTTAAGCTTGATGGAGAATTCGTTTGATAATGCTCATTTCAGCTTTGTTCACGCGAAAACTTTTGGCAATCAACAGCAACCGATTCCGGCAGAAATTGAGACAGAAGCTTCCGATTTCGGTTTAGAGGTAAAAACTGTTGTCCCAGTTGTCAATCCGTCATTGCAGCAAAAGAACTTAGGAATCCAAGAAACGACAACGGCTCGCACAAACGTAATGACGTGGTTTCTACCGTTTGTGCGGAAGCTGCACATTACTTATCCGAATGGACTGATTCATATCATCGTGACGGCGGCAACCCCGATCGATGATTCCACTTCTCAGATCGTGCAGTTTTGTTTGCGAAATGACACTGAAGCTGATGCTAAAGCGAGCGACATTATTGCTTTCGATCGTGCGGTGACTTTAGAAGATAAAACCGTTTTAGAAACCACCGATTACGATACACCCCTAAGTATCTTAGAACAGCAACACATGGCTTCTGATAAACCTGGTATTGTGATGCGTCATAAGCTAGCTGCATTGCTTAGAAAGCATGGGGAAATTGAGCAGCGTCGTTCCGATCGATAGTTCCTATTAAATCCGCAGAAGTCCTCGACGATAGAAGAGAAAGATCGATCTTTCTCTTCCTCGATTGATTACCTTGCGATCGCGTTAAACTTAGCGCGGTTCAATGCAAAATTGCCGTCCACAAATGCGGAAACCTCGGTTCCTGCTTCATACACTGCTTGTCTTCCCTTAAATAACAGTGCCAAAGGATTGATCACCGCAGCCACAGCGATGATGCCGCCTGCGTTGCCGCCACCTGATGCTTGATTGCCACGCAGCGAAACTCTTTCGCCTGTCACTAATGTCACTTCTTGAATCGCAATCTCTAGCTTTCCTTTTCGACCTAACATTCCAGCACCTCGAACCTTCGTAACTTTCCCTTTCGCGGTTGCTCCTTTTGCAATCACGATCGTATTGCCAACTTGTACATCCTCTGCCACTTCAAACTGCACCATATCGCCTTCATTCGTGTCCTTAGAGGAAATAGTCTGCTTAAACTTGAGTTTGACAGGTGTTCCATCTGCCAAGCCAAACTGCATTGCAGGAGCAGGAGTCTTAATAGGTTCTGAAGCGGCAGGAAGCGGTTGCTTCATCGCTTGACTAATTTGAAACTGTGACGCAGTAGCAGAGAGTTGCACGATCGGCAAAACTCCCAAGCCAACAACCAAAGCTGAGAGTGCAATCATCGATCTTTTCATAAAACCATTCCTACAAATGAGCGTCGTCTACGTGAACTGAAGCACTTTAGTTCTCAAGTCTTGCAACTGATGCAAGTGCCCGGAAAAGCAATTCTTGCCTCAGAAATACCATAGCGCCTGATTTCAGAGCATCGGAATGAATTATCTTTACTGAAAGATCAAAGAATTGCGAAAGATTGCGGCGGCTTTCAAAGCATGAAGAAACGGCTAACGAACGAGCCGATCGATCGCGTCACAAGCCACGCTCACACCGTTTTCCGATCGAACAATTTGCCCAACTTCTTCTGCCTTTGCTGCATAAGTTGGAGTGTTTAATAATTCGCGCAAGGCTTCAACGACTTTGGGAACTGTGTAGCGATCGCGGCGAATCGTTTTTGAAGTTCCCAAACGTTCTACTCGTGCCGCGTTGTCCGGTTGATCGTGACTGTAGGGAACAACGATCGTCGGCTTACCAGCCCGAAGCGCTTGAGCAGTAGTTCCAACGCCGCCTTGATGCACGATCGCAGAAGCTTTCGGGAAGATCTGCGAAAACGGGACGTAATTGATCGTAATCACGCTTTCTGGTAAATGCTCAGGTGGCGAATTTTTTCCAATTAACAACACTGCACGACGATTCGACTGTTGAACCGCTTCAAGACTGTTTTGGTAAAAATCGCCTGCTGCTAACACTGCCGCAGATCCTAACGTGAATACGATCGGGGCTTCTCCTGCCGCTAAGAACTGCTCTAACTCTGGATTCGGTGCAGCTTGCCCGTCGTAGAATACAAATCCAGTCTGCAATGTTTTCGGATACCAATCGGGCTGGGGCGCTCCCAGAACCTTAGAAAACAGAGCCAAATTCAGATCAGACGAATACTTATCACGACCGACGATCGGATGCTCTACAGGCGGTAATCCCAATTCTTGCCGAAGTTGATGTAGTGGTTCTCCCCAATTGCGACTCATAAACTTCGCAAAGTTCATCACCGTTCGATTAACACCTATACCCAGCGATCGTAGCTTTGCCAACCCTTCAAACCCTGGTAATACTAACGGATCGTAAGCTGAGAAAAAAGATCCTGGCGCGAGCGCACAAAGTACCCAGGGAATCTGCATCTTTTCTGCCACAATCCGAGACGCATAAACTAGCTCACCAGACACGATTAAATCAGCATCCTCAACCACGTTTAGCAAGTCGGTGTAAGTGTCTCGAATATTGACGAAAATGTAATCTCGAATGACTCGTTCGGGGCCTCGCTTCAGATCCATCATCATTTCCAGCATCGCTTGATCATCCATGTGGACGTAATCGGGGCGAAGCGAGCGAAACTCAAACTTGATCGCTTCAATTCTCGATTGATAGTCTTTCACGGTGACAAAGATAATTTCATGAGCGCGATCGCGTAATTCCAACCCCAACGCAATAAACGGATGCAAATCACCCAGCGATCCAAGCGTTGTGATAACAATTCGGCTCATAGCGGCGAACCCTCAGTGACTTATCCTATGAGCATAGTAACGCTGTCGTCTTTGGCGAAGATAAGAATTTGTAATCGGAATCAAAAGCGGGAGCAACGATCGTAATCTCTCCAAACGATAGAGAACCTGCAATAATCTTAGATATGGCGCGCACAATGGAAGGGAGTCGGTCGGATGGGTAAGGCAGTCGGAATGGTAGAAGTGCGGGGCTTGCCGCCCGCGCTTGCAGTCGCAGATGTCATGGTCAAGGCTGCACGAGTTACGCTGGTTGAGATGGAAAGAGTCAGCGGCGCTTATATTACGATCGTGGTTCGAGGCGATGTCTCAGAAGTGAAGATCTCGGTCGAAGCTGGACTCGAAGCCGTCAAGAAAATGAGGTCTTACAAAGAAGGAGACAAACTATTCTTGTCGTCTCACTATATTCCGCGTCCGAATGATAACTTGATGGTCGTTTTACCGATCGAGTACAGCGAACGGACTGAAGAATTCAATCAAGTCTAAGAATCGGAAGGGAATAAGGCTATACTCCAGTTGATTTCCTTTCTCTATTCCTTCATGTCTCTGGCAAATCTTACACAGGCTAACCTCGATGCTTGGGTGGCTCAAGCGCGAAGATTTACACTGCAAGGACGCTTGCCAGATTATATTCCGCAGTTGGCGCAGGTGAATGCCCGATTATTGGCGATCGAGACGGTCGCCGATCAAAGCTTAATCGCTGGTGATTCGACTCAGTCCTTTGTGCTGATGAGCGTAATTAAACCGTTTCTGCTGCTGTATTTACTCGAACAAGTTGGAACAGAGCGAGTTTTTCAGCGTGTCGGAATGGAGCCATCGGATCAGCCTTTTCATTCGATTCCGCAACTCAAACTCGATGAAGGACACCCGCGCAATCCCATGATTAATAGCGGTGCGATCGCGCTGACGGGTCTGATGTTAAGGGCTTCTGGAACGGAGCGATGTGAAGCCTTTCGCAGGTGGCTAAACGATCGCGCTCACACTCGGTTTGTCCTCGATAAAAATGCTTTAGATTCAGTTCGTTCGCTGCCGAATCAAACGAACCGAACGATCGCGGATTTGCTCGTTCAAAATCAGTTACTCGATCGTGTGGATCTTGCCCTCGATACTTACAATCAGCTTTGTTGTTTGTCAGGCACGATCTCTGATTTAGCTCGATTGGGATTGCTGCTTGCTAAGCCGCACGACAAAATTTCTCCAATCCATCAGCAAATTGTGTCCGCTTTGATGCTGACTTGCGGACTGTATGAAGTGTCTGGAAGATATGCGGTGCGAGTGGGCTTGCCGATGAAGTCGGGAGTCAGTGGAGCGCTGTTAGCGATCGTGCCGAAACAGGGTGCGATCGCGTGTTACAGCCCTGCGATCGATCAGGTGGGAAATTCAGTTGCAGGGCTGTTTTTGGTCGAGAAACTATCGCAGGAATTAGGGTTAAGCGTGTTTCGTTAGCGTTTTATCGTCGCTTCTGGGGTTTGGAATGCGATCGACGATCGCGCTCTTTCTGAGGGGCTTGAGTTGATTTTCCGAATGCCGCATTGTAGATTTTCTCGTTTGCTTCGGCGGATTTGAATAAATCCACGATCGGGTTCGGATAGTCTACGCCAAGCCGCATGTTAAACCGCTCTTGCTCAACAGGTAACAGTTTCCAAGGTTCATGCACCTTTGCTGCGGGAATGTCCTTTAATGCAGGTAGCCAATGTTTGACATACGAGCCATCTGGATCATAGTCTTTTGCTTGCTTGGTGATATTGAAGAATCGGAACCCGCGCGCGTCATTACCCACACCCGCTGTATAGTTCCAGTTGCCCCAATTGCTACACACATCGTAGTCAATTAACTGCGATTCAAACCATTCTGCACCCCACTGCCAATTGATGCCCAGATTCTTTGTCAGAAAGCTTGCAACGTTTTGCCGTCCGCGATTCGACATAAAACCAGTTGCAGCAATTTCCTGCATGTTGGCATCGACTAGCGGAAATCCGGTTTTACCTTCGCGCCAGAGTTCAAAGCGATCGACATCTTTTTTCCAATCGATTTTTATGCCTTGCAAGCCGGAGCGGTAAAAAATGCGATCGCCATGTTTCGCGACAATAAACCGAAAGTAGTCGCGCCACAACAGTTCAAAAATTAGCCAGTAGGTTGAATCATTCCGCACTCGCTTCGATTCGTATTCCTGAACTTGTGAATGGATATAGCGCGGCGATAAACAGCCCAACGCTAACCACGCAGAGAACTTCGAGGAATAATCGACTCCCAGCATTCCGTTGCGCGTTTCTTTATATTCTTTTAGCGCGTCTTGTTTCCAAAAATACGCTTCAAGTCTTGCCTTTCCTGCGGTTTCGCCACCTTTGTAAGGAATCATCGCTCTTGAATCGGCGGGATGCGGTTCTAGTTCAAAGTCTTTCAAACTGGGCATCTCACCCGGATCAATCTCTGGCAATCTCTCTAATTGCTGTGGAGTCGGAAACACACCGTAAACGGTTGAAGACTTTTCAACTTGCTTACGGAAGCTGGTAAACAGTTCGGGAATCTCTCGAATCTCAAACGGCAAATCATCAACGTGATAAAGCGTTTGTGCCCAGAATCTTTGGGTTGAAACTCCGATCGCGTTTAATGCTTCACCGAGAGCGTTTTCTACTGCTGTCTCTTCTGAGGTGACTTCGTGATAGTAGTAAACCGATTCGATTTCTAACTCTTTGGCGATCGCTGGAATAATTTCTTCTGTATGACCCCGCCGCACAATCAAATCGCTGCCAAGCGATCGTAAATTTTCCCGCAAATCCGCCACGCTTTCAAGGAGAAACTGCGCCCGGACTGCACCCGTTTTTGGAAATCCATACGGAGTGGTTCCAAACTGCCTCGGCTCAAAACAATAAACTGGAATAACTTTTGCACCTGATCGAATCGCTTTGGTTAACGGTTCGTGATCATGAATCCGTAAATCATTGCGATACCAAATTAAAATCCGCTTTTCTGCCACGATCGATTCACATAACGCTTCAGCTTCGATCGTAACGCTCCTGAATCGGTAAGTGGTCGCCAAAATCGAAAAGTCGATCGAGAAAATTGCTCGATCGACCTTCGTTTGCAAACGTTCCCAAGCTAGTCGCTTTAGTGTAACCGACTAACGATTCGTCTGCACTTCTTTTATCTCAACATCTTCTGCATGTGGACGCGGTTGATCGGCGGTAAGCTTCTGCGGAGTCGAGAAACTAGACGACGATTCTTGCGCCAAACTCGTCCATTCCGTGTGGAATACGCCTTCTTTGTCGGTGCGGAGATAAGTGTGCGCCCCGAAATAATCGCGCTGTGCTTGCGTTAAGTTTTGTGGCAAACGATCGCGGCGATAGCTGTCAAAGTAATCGAGTGAGGCACTAAACGCAGGAACAGCGATCCCGTGTCGAGCGGCTGCCATGATTACTTCGCGCCAAGCGGATTGTCGATCAAGAATCGATTGCTTGAATTCGGGAGCGAGAAGCAAGTTCGGCAGCGTTGGATTTTCGATAAACGCATGTTGAATCTTGCCCAAGAAGCCCGCACGAATAATACAGCCGCCTTTCCAGATGCGCGCACATTCCGCTAAATCCAGAGCATAGCCGTAGTTGTGCGAAGCAACGTTGAGCAATGCCATTCCTTGCGCGTAAGAGCAAATCTTCGAGCAGTACAGCGCGTCTCGAACGGCATTGATAAACGTCTTTTTGTCTCCGTCGAACTTCGGACTTTCGTAGCTCAACTGATGAGAAGCTTCGATCCGCTCCGTTTTGTAAGAAGACATGATGCGAGCGTTCACAGCCGCGATGATCGTGGGGATCGCGACCCCTTGTTCGAGCGCGTCGGTCACTGTCCAGCGTCCCGTTCCTTTCTGTCCAGCAGCATCGAGAATCAGTTCGACCAGCGGCTTTTGCGTATCGGGATCGAGAATCTTAAAGATGTCTGCGGTGATTTCGATCAGATATGAATTCAGTTCTGGAGTCGTGTTCCATTCGGTGAAGACTTCATACAATTGGTTGTGATCAAGTCCGCCCACGTTCTTCAACAGGTCATAGGCTTCTGCAATCAACTGCATATCGCCGTATTCAATTCCGTTGTGAACCATTTTGACGTAGTGACCTGCACCGCCAGGGCCGATGTATGTGACACAAGCGCCATCATCGACTTGAGCGGCGATCTTGGTCAAAATTGGCTCTAGGAATTCGTAAGCGGATTTTGTACCACCGGGCATCAAACTTGGCCCATTCAATGCGCCTTCTTCGCCTCCGCTGACACCCATGCCGATAAAGGTAAACTTTGCGGCTTCGAGTTCGCGGGCGCGACGGGCAGTATCGCTGAATAAAGAGTTTCCACCGTCGATCAGAATGTCACCTTCATCAAGCAGAGGCTTCAATTGCTCGATCACGGCATCCACAGGCGCACCCGCTTTCACCATGATCAAAATCTTGCGGGGGCGTTCCAGCGAGGCGACGAATTCTTCGATCGTGTACGCTGCCTTGACATTTTTGCCGCCTGCGCGATGTTCCA
>CAXTDB010000156.1:0-10673 GCA_964242045.1 uncultured Leptolyngbya sp.
GCGTCCATCGCTGGATGTGGGTTCAGACCCACGTAAAGTCGTTCTGGTTGTGAATGCGGTTGAGCGCAACACTGGAAATATCGGACTTGCGGGTGGTTTTAGTTCTGCTAGCGGTTTGTTTGGTAGCGTTAGTTATGGACAGCAAAACGTTGGTGGAAATAATCAAAAGCTCAATGCTGAAGTGCAAATCGGTCAGCGAGATCAGCAATATGAATTGAGCTTTACCGATCCGTGGATTGGAGGCGATCCGTTCCGCACGTCTTATACGCTGAGCGTCTTCCGTCGCAGAACAATTTCGCTGATTTTTGATACGGGCGATCCAGAAATATTCTTGGCGAACGGCGATCGGCCCCGAATCAACCGCACAGGAGGCGGAATTAGTTTCTCGCGTCCACTGTCGAGAAATGTGTTCGCGACTCCAGAATGGACAGCCTCGCTTGGTTTGCAGTATCAACGAGTCACGGCAACCGATTCCGATGGGATTCGTCGAACCGTTGATGCCCTGGGCGATCCGCTGACATTTGACCCGTCAGGTAAAGATGATTTATTTACCGGACAGTTGCTTGTGAGACGCGATCGACGCGATGATTTCTTACGCCCGACGCGCGGATCAGTTTTGCAGTTTAGTACCGAACAATCAGTTCCGATCGGTTCCGGTAATATTCTGTTTAACCGCTTGCGGGGAAGCTACAGCTTCTACATTCCGACTCGGTTGACGAAGTTTACGCCAGAATGTCGCGATCGCGATCCTCGTCGTCTCGATCAGCAACAAACGCCTCAAGGACGATGCGCCCAAGCTTTCGCGTTTAACATCCAAGCCGGAACAGTTGTCGGAGACTTGCCGCCGTATGAAGCGTTTCCGCTCGGTGGAACGAACTCGGTGCGGGGTTACGATGAAGGCGCGCTCGGTAGCGGTCGGAGTTTCGTGCAAGCAACCGCAGAATACCGATTCCCAGTGTTTTCGATTATTTCGGGGGCGCTATTTGTCGATGCGGCAACCGATCTAGGATCGGGAAGCAGTGTCCCAGGAAATCCTGCGGGAGTGCGAGGCAAGCCGGGTAGCGGACTGGGTTACGGAATCGGGCTACGGGTGCAAGCAGGCCCATTAGGTCCGATTCGGATCGACTTCGGTTTCAACGATCGAGGCGGAAATAATATTCGCTTTGGATTTGGAGAACGTTTCTAATATGACGAATACGCAGGGTTGCATCACTCAGAAAAAAGCGCGATCGCTCTCTCAAAGTTTCTCGTGTTACGGGGTCGGGCTACATACGGGAGAAACGGTAACGGCGCGAGTCTTGCCCGCAGAACCCGGACGGGGGCGGTATTTTGTCCGAACTGATTTACCCGGTGCGCCTGAGATTCCCGCTCGAATTGAATCGGTGCGAGAAACGATGCTTTCAACGGAACTGGTGAACGGGGAAGCGAAGATTCGCACCGTTGAACATCTATTAGCATCGCTTGCGGGAATGGGCATCGATCACGCTCGGATCGAAGTCGATGGGGCAGAAGTGCCGCTGCTTGATGGATCAGCTCGATCATGGACAAGCGCGATCGCCCAAGCGGGAACGGTGGAGCAACCCGCAGAAATTTCGTCGCTTGTGATTACTGAACCTGTTTTCGTGCGGCATGGAGATGCGTTCGTGGCGGCGCTACCGTCGGATGAACTGCGGTTTTCGTATGGAATTGACTTTGAACTGAGCGCGATCGGCAATCAGTGGCACAGCTGGCAATTTGATCCAGACACATTCGCGATCGAAATTGCGCCTGCGCGAACGTTTGGATTTGCACATCAGATCGAACAGTTACGGGCAAATGGTTTAATTAAAGGCGGATCGCTTGAAAACGCTTTGGTTTGCAGCACTGACGGATGGATTAATCCGCCTTTGCGGTTTTCAAATGAACCAGCGCGCCATAAACTTCTAGACTTAATAGGAGATCTCAGTTTACTGGGGACGTTTCCAACCGCTCACTTTTTGGCATACAAAGCGAGTCATGGGTTGCACACTCAATTGGTGCGTCAACTGTCAAATTCTTAGGTCTGCTACCTTCTAGCCCTTTAACTCCAACGCCCATGTCAACCTTGATTGAAACCCACGCTGTTCCTACCGAGAATTTAACTGCTCCCCAAGAAGCGGCTCCATCCGAAATCAAAACGACGTTTTCAGTCGAAGAAATTCATCAACTGCTGCCGCATCGCTACCCGTTTGCACTGGTCGATCGCATCATTGACTATGTGCCGGGAAAAATGGCGATCGGGATTAAGAATGTCTCGTTTAATGAGCCGCACTTTCAAGGACATTTTCCGGGTCGTCCGATTATGCCGGGGGTGTTAATTGTCGAAGCGATGGCGCAAGTCGGCGGAGTTGTTCTGACACAAATGGCGGATGTGAAAGGGGGACTGTTCATGTTTGCTGGAATTGACGGCGTGAAGTTTCGTCGTCCGGTTGTGCCAGGTGATCAACTGGTAATGACCGTGGAACTGCTCTCGGTGAAGGCTCGTCGTTTTGGTAAGATGCGCGGTCGTGCCGAAGTTGACGGACAGCTTGCTTGTCAAGGTGATTTAATGTTTGCGCTAGTCGATTGAGGACGGCGGGATCACTTCTAGCGATCGCTCATTTCTCTGTCTTCGAGTTCCTCTTTCTACCCTCTATCTATGACCACCACCTTGATGCACCCGACCGCTGTAGTTCACCCGAATGCTCAACTTCATCCAACCGTTCAAGTTGGAGCGTATGCGGTAATTGGAGAATACGTAAAAATCGGGGCGGGGTCGATCGTCGGGCATCACGCGATCATCGAAGGGTGGACGGAGATTGGAGAACGCAATCATATTTTCCCTGGAGCCGCGATCGGGCTGGAGCCGCAAGATCTGAAATACGATGGCTCACTCGGTTTAGTTCGGATCGGTAACGGTAATCAGATTCGCGAGTTTGTCACGATTCATCGCCCGACGTTTGCCGATCGGATTACGCTGATCGGTAACGGAAATTTACTCATGGCGTATGTGCATGTCGGGCATGAGTGCGTGATCGAGGATCAGGTGATTATCGCGAATTCGGTGCAGATGGCGGGTCATGTGCATATCGAATCGAAAGCTAGATTAAGCGGGGTTTTGGGAATTCACCAGTTTGTTTGGATTGGGCGACATGCGATGATCGGGGGCATGAGCCGGATCGATCGAGATGTGCCGCCGTTTGTGATCGTTGAAGGCAATCCTTCGAGAATTCGGGCGTTTCATCAAGTTGGACTTCAGCGATCGGGCTTTTCAACCGAAGAAATCAATCTGTTGAAAAAAGCGTATCGAACGGTTTTTCGATCGGATTTGACGATGAATGAGGCGTTAGAGCGATTGGATTTACTGCCTGAAAACGAGCATATACAACACTTTCAGCAATTCATTCAACTCTCTCTGTCACCGGGACGCAGAGGACTGACACCGAGCGCAGCTTTATAGCAATGAAGAAGCGAATTTTTATTAGTACAGGCGAAGTGTCCGGCGATTTACAAGGCGCAATGCTGGTACAATCGCTGTATTCTCAAGCTGAGAAAGTCGGCGCGGAGATCGAAATTCTGGCGCTGGGTGGCGATCGTATGGAAGCCGCAGGCGCAAAACTGCTAGGAAAAACCACTGAAATTGGCTCGATGGGAATTGTGGAAGGCTTGCCGTTTTTGTTTCCCACATTGAGCGTTCAGCGTCGAGCAAAGCAGTATCTACGCGAAAATCCCCCCCATATGGTGGTAATGATTGATTACAGCGATCCAAATATCAGTATTGGATTGTATGTTCGTAAACACCTGCCAAACGTCACGACAGTCTACTTTATTGCGCCGCAAGAATGGATAGTGGCAATTAACCAGAAGAAAACTCAGTGGATTGTTCAGATTAGCGACTACATTTATTCGATCTTTCCGCTTGAGGCAGAGTATTACAAGTCAAAGGGCGCGAATGCGATTTTTGTCGGGCATCCGTTAATCGATCGTATGAAAGATGCTCCCGATCGCTCAACTTCTCGCGCCAAATTGGGAATTTCTCCAAATCAAACGACGATCGTATTACTTCCGGCATCGCGCCAACAGGAAATTAAGTACATGCTGCCTGCAATGTTTAAAGCAGCGCAGCAAATTCAAGCAAAAATTCCCGATGTGCGATTTCTCGTTCCTTTGTCACTAGAAAAGTATCGATCGGCGATCGTTCAAGCGATCGAGCATTACCAATTGCAAGCCGAAATTGTTGAAGGTTCGCCATTGAGTGCGATCGCGGCTGCCGATCTAGCGATCACAAAATCTGGCACGGTAAATCTTGAGATTGCATTGCTAAACGTGCCTCAAGTGGTGATGTACCGCTTATCTCCGGTGACTTACTGGATCGCGAAGAACATTCTGAAGCTCAAACTTCCGTTTGCTGCACCGCCGAATTTGGTTAACATGAAAGCGATCGTGCCTGAGTTCATTCAAGACGATGCCACACCTGAAAATCTTGTGCAGTCGGCATTAGCGTTATTGAAGCCTGAGAATCGCGCAAAAACGATCGCAGGCTATGAAGAAATGCGAGAGACGTTAGGTGGAGAAGGAACTTGCGATCGGGTTGCCCGATCGATTTTGGAGCATTTAGCGTTGAGTTAGCATCAGTTCGACAGAGCTTCTCACTCCGATACTGCCCTGCCCCGGAATGGAATTCGGGGCTAACTGAACAAAGTCCACTAAAGGGGACTGAAACTCTAAAACCTGCTTCCTAGTCCTCGAAGAAGGACTTCGCACTATTAGCCCCGATTTCAATCCGGGGCGGATGATCAACGCAGCGAGTCGATTTGTCGATCGCACGTTAAATTATCGCGAGTTAGCCGATCGAGCCGGAACCGTTGAGGTTGGCTGTACGATTGAAATCCGTAGCGCTTCTGGAAATGCAGCCTGCATTTGTGCTAATCGCTGCCGAGAGGATTCCACTAAAATCAAAACGGCTTGATTTGAAACGCTGGCTCCGGATGCAACATTAACAGGCACTTTCGCTGCTGGCTTCTCTGCATCGCGAACGGGCTTCGATTCCATTGCGATCGATCTTACCTGCTGATCGAGCCGTGTTCGCATCGCAGTCAAATCGCGGGTCGATCGATAAAGCGAACAGTAAACCCGAACTTGCTCTAAACTCGCACCATCGGTTCCTGCCACTTCACCCAGTCCCGCAGGCGGTGAACACAGCAACTCAGAATCAGGATAGTTGGTTTTAAGAAAGCGATCGACCGACGAGGTATATAGCAAAACTTGACCACTCAGAGTTTTAAGGCGGTTTAACTCTGGTTTCTGAGTGGACTGTTCAACTCGATCGAGCAGTCTAACTTGCTCCTGAGTTAAGTTATGCGCTGCTAACCAATACGCGCGCTCCGGATCATCAACGGGAGCATTTGATCGCGTACTTGCTCCAACCGCTGTTGCACTCAGGAAACAGCCAACGACTGCTAATCCAACCAAGAAAAATCGCCGCATCTTTGTTCTCACACAACTCACACGGTCTGATTCTCTCTGGTTTGCTTGATTAATTCAACCCCACTGATCTGCACTCGTAAACTAACTTTATAACGATAAAGTTACTGTAATGATTTGGGTTCATTGCAACTCGCATTCGGAATTCCAAACTTTCGTATGAAGTTCATCGAGAAGACAAATCGATCGCATAGACTCAAAATGGAGCATCGATCGAGTTAGTAATGTATACCTACGCTTTCTTCAAAACGCCTGCCACATCGCTGCAACTAAGTGAAGGAATTGCCGGAGATCTGGCAGTGGTTGAAACGGGTACTTTGTCTGCTTTGGTAGAACCGCAGCTAGAGTTTGAAGCGATCGAGAAAGATGATACTCAACTGGTGCAAGCGGTTCTAACGCACGATCGCGTGATTTGCGATCTGTTTTGGCAAGTCACGATCTTACCGCTGCGGTTTGGAACTCAGTTTTTGTCGCACGATCACTTGATGGCTCATTTGATAGACCATCGCCATAAGTATTTAGATAAGCTAAGTCAGCTAGAAGGCAAGGCAGAATATCGCCTGAAACTTACCCCGATCGAGCTAGAGTTACCTAGCAATCCAGAAATCAACGGTAGCACCAAAGGGCGCGATTACTTTCAGGCGAAAAAGCAGTATCAAGCTCAATTCGATCAAAAAGATCAACAACAGCAGGAATTTCAGCAAATTTTATTCGACATCGAACAAGTTTATCCTGATGCGAAGCTAAAAGCTGGATCAGATGGCGTTGAGAAACTGTATTTATTAATTGATAAACGCGAAGAAATGACGCTTTATCAGCATTTGAACGAATGGCAGAATCAATACCCACACTGGGAATTAGGATTAGGAGAGGCATTACCTCCCTATCACTTTGTATAACCTTATCGACGCGATAGCGCTAATCCAAAACTCAATACAAGTAGAATCACTAAAGCAATCCATCCTGCATTGCGACGCGCCCACGCACCCGGAGTCATTTCGTACTGCTTGGGCGTACTGACGATCGGAATCGTGACATTGTGATACATCGTGCATTCGCGCGCATCGGGACGCTGCGGATAGTTGCAGGTATCATCTGCGTCGTAAATGCAGGTTTTGCAGAGGGGTTCGGTTCCGGTCGCGCGATGCAGAACGATACCAGGATGACCATGCGCTTTCAGCGGAGTGCGACAGCGCGGACAAGCGATCGCATCCGATTTAATCGATTGACCACAGCGAGGACAGTTGCTCATAGAGAACGGTAGCTTTGCTTCACGGAGTGTTCGCTAAATTTACGCACTTGATATTCGCCTTCTTCGACAAACGGAAAGCTTTGACCCATTGCTTCGGTGAATTGTCGATCGGTGGCTTCGAGAACAGAAGCCGGAATGCCTTTCCAAGCCTCTTTCGTTTCCCAATAAATCACCATAACCAAATCGGTTTCATCTTTGGCATTAAACCAGATTTCCTTGCCAACATAACCCGGATATTTTGAAAGTGCCGCTGTCCAAATCTCAGCGTCTTTCTGAATATAAGTTTCGCGCAACTCCAGCGGAACCTTTACTTTCAGCCATTCGATTACCATTGTTTTGATTGATAATAAACCTCTCTGAGTTTAGCGCTTTGGAGATCGCTCTGGTATGTTGAAAGACAGCTTCCTCGCTTCAAAATTCGAGTATGAATCTTTCTATAAGCGCGATCGTTCTTGCAGGCGGCAAAAGTTCCCGAATGGGACGCGATAAAGCTTTGATCGAAATCGATGGCGTTCCGCTCCTGAAACGTACTTGTGATGCAGCGCGACATTGCACCGATTTAATTTATGTGGTCACTTCCTGGCGCGATCGCTATCAATCGATCGTGTCAGACGTGCGATGGATCGAAGAACCGAGTCCGCGATCGCCGCTAATTGGATTCGCTGAAGCATTAGAGCAAGTTTCAACGGATTGGGCGTTATTGCTTGCTTGTGATTTGCCTCGATTGAGTGGTGAAACACTAAAACAATGGACAGCACAGATCGCTGATACTCCGATCATTGTTGCAAGAAGCCAAGAAGGTTGGGAGCCACTGTGCGGATTTTATCGCCGAGATCGTTTACGCAGCTTGCAGAACTATATTGCACAGGAAGAGCGATCGTTTCAACATTGGCTAGATTCTGAATCGGTGCAGGAATTGAAGATTAACGATCGACGAATCTTATCTAACTGCAATACTCCAGAAGATCTTAAAATTCTCTCAGAATTAGAAGATAATGAAGTTTAGGGTTTCAACTTGCCGACTATGACTCAAAATCTTTTCGAGGAAATCGTCGCCCCCGACATTAGCCATATTGTCATCGAAGACGATACGCCTGTGGATAATTTTCAAAGCGCTAAGCAGCAACGCCTTCTGGTCGAGCCTCTCTATGCTTCCTGGTCATCATCAGCACCGTTTATCGCTGATTCCAGCATTGGGCTGTTTTATGCAATCAAGCAGAACCCGATCGTCCCCGCTGCTTTCCTGAGTCTAGGTGTTCAAATACCGTCTGACTGGAGCCAGAAACAAAATCGCTCTTACTTTGTTTGGGAATTTGGCAAAGTCCCTGAAGTTTGCATCGAGATTGTATCGAACAAAGAAGGAAACGAGTTAGGCAGCAAATTTGATATCTATGCCCGAATTGGAGTGGCTTGCTATGTAGTGTTTGATCCATTGAAACAGCTTCAAGACGAGATGGATGGATCATTGTTGAAAGTCTGGGTGTTGAACGAGAAGAAATACGTGGAACTGTCGCAGCCGTTTTGGTTAGAGTCTGTTGAATTAGGACTGATGCTGTGGGAAGGCACGTTTGAAGGACAATACGATCGATGGCTGCGATGGTGCGATCGCTCAGAAAACCCTATTCCAACTGGAGCCGAAAGAGCCGATCGATTAGCTGAACGCTTACGATCAATGGGCATTAATCCTGACGAAATTTAGCAATTTCCTGCCATTCCGATTCTGTTAGCGGTTGAACTGAGAAATCAATCTCAAAACAATCTCTTGCAGCATTGATCAGTGTATTGACGATCGTATCGATCGGAGTTGCCACTTTAAGGAACTCTAGCTTTTGTCCGAATACTTGCTCAAACAACAGTGCATCTGATTGAATCTGCATTGAACCATGCTGCAAGATTGTGTCTTCCCGTCGCACCTGAGCGCTACCAATCAGTTTGATTCCTTCAGAAGTTACTAAATCTGCGCCTGTCGCAGTTCCAAAACAATTGGGATTGTGAATGTATCCCCGCCCCGCCTCACCGTACTGTAATTTAATCCCCAGCTGATTCCATCCTTGAATCAGAAATTGGCAAATTGTTTGATAAGCTTGCATTCGATTCTGTCCGAGTCCAGAGGTAATCACTGCATAAGTTAAATCACCTTGATGCAACACGGCTCTACCTCCACTTGGACGACGTACAAGCTCGATCGATGCTCCATTCCAAGTCAAAGATTCCCAAGATCCAGGATATTGCCGCTGATGATAACCGAGCGAAATTGCAGCAGGCGACCAGGTGTAGAAGCGCAACGTTGGCGGATGTAAGCGCGAACACTCCGTGGAGCAAAGCTTGCGATGTTGTTCAAGCAACCAACTATCGATCGCCATTTGCACCCGCCCAGAAGCCTGAATTGTTGGAATCAGTCGCCACTGAATCATCTGAGTTTAACATCTGCTAAAAGGCAATTGTATCTTATCTATCTTTTGTGGGGTTAAGCGATCGGATTTCGTCATTACCTTAAGGACAGTTACCTCAATTTATTCAGGACTTATGGATTATCAACCCAGCGAAAATACTCAACGCGCTTTGTCAATGTTTCAGAAATACGATATTGACACACAGCTTGCATTACTTTGGTATGGTTATCTTGACATTAAGGATGAGCTAAACCCTGAACCTCCTCCTTCTTCCGATCACGCATCAACCGCCGTTTACGACAGAATCAAAGAACTTTCCCAAGAACAACAACTTCAAGCACAACGCGATATTTTAAGTGGTGCAGACAGCGAGTTTGGAAAGAGTTATAGCGCATTAAGCAGTAGCGCAAGAATCGAAGTCTGGCTGTTGTTGGGACAAGGCATGGAGAGCGGCGAAATCATTAACGTCCCCTCGGACTACAAACTACCAGAGCAAACGCACGAATTCAGCGATTTTATCTCTGGATTGAGCTTTGAAGACCGAATTGATTTCATGCGAACCGCAGTTCTCGCAATGGGTGCGGCATCCACAAAAGCATAGTTGTTAAAGAAAGCATAATTGTTAGCTGCTCAACTTCATAGAACTCCAGGATTTAAACCTTGGAGTTCTACGAGGTTGCTTAAGCTGCTTCAAACTCAGATTTTAATGTATCGTCGTTGTCATCTGCAATCGTTGCTACCACCGTGATCAACCGCGAAACTTCACCAGGCGATAATTCTGCGATCGTTCGAGAAGATACAACGACAATTTGTTGATTAAAGATCGCAAAATGTGATTCAAACGTCGTGAGCCAATTCATTTCAAGCAGCTTGCGCGTCAATTGCGACTCATTCTGCACAGGTAAATTCAGTACGCTTGCCCAGACTGTAAAAGTATCTTCGTCGGTTGTGCCTGTCAACTGCACAAAGGTTTCCACACTGCCATATTTGAACTTCCAGACATAGCCGCCTTCGTTCTCGTTGTGGCTTACCATTGCACTGTTGGACTGATCTAGACTGCCAATTACGGTTTCGATCACTTGGATCAAGTTAGCACTAGTCCCACTTTCTTCAGGCGTTACGGTTTCTAAGCTCGGTTGATAGTTCGTCATAAAGTCGCTCGTACAATTTTTTGGCGTAGAAGTTGAGTTTACGGTAGCGCTATCTGACTACCGTTTACCTCAGCCTTGGGAATTTCTTCACCTTTGTAGCAAGGAATTCAGATTTTGAAACTTTTTGTCTTCCTACTTGGGATAGAGGCAGGTCAGACTTACGAATGTCTCACTTGATGGATGATAGATTCCACTCGATCGCGGAATAGTTGTGGAGTCACAACTTATAGGGGAAGGATTATGACGATCACGATTCGCGATGACGTGGTTTATATCATGCTGAAAAAGATCGATGAGAGCGATAAAGGTCCGGGGCCTGATCCTGTGAAATTTAGTGAAACCGACTTTGCCGGAATTCCGATGACCCCGGCTGAATTTCTCGGTCATTTAGACTAT
>CAXTDB010000157.1:0-3412 GCA_964242045.1 uncultured Leptolyngbya sp.
CCAGATTGAGCAGCGAGAACAGACTGGAAAAGGCACTCTTGAGTAAAGTACTGCTCAATTTTTGATGAATGTGGCTAATGGTAGAAACACGGGAACTCAAATCACCGACAGAATACTGGCGAAAAAAGCTGGGTTTAAGCTTTAAGAGTTGATCCCACACCGCTGCTTGAATCGAGGTATCCGCGAAGGTCTCCAGCCGTAACAGTGTCACACCTTGTACCAGTTGAAACAGTGCTGAACCGAATGCTGCTGCCAGTAAGCCAAATCCCATTTGCATTACTAAGCTACGATTGGCGCTCGGAATTGCATGGTCTAGCAAAATTCCGGTCGCCTGCGGAGTCAGCATCCCTAACAACGTTGCGATAATTCCAGTGAACACGATCGTCACTAGTTCTTTGAAGTGTCCCCGCAGCGCAAACTGGGACAACCGCGATCGCGTCAGTTCTGAAGGCAGGGGACGGTAGAAAGTGTAAGCCGTGGACTGGAGTTGAGCCGCAGTCTCAGCATTGGCAGTTGTGGTAGTTTGAGTCAGCGGATCAAAGATTGCGGCGCGGGTGCTGGTGACCGGTAGAATTGCCACAGGCTGCTGATTGTCCTTGCGGTAAGCAAGGATCGGCCCGATATCTTGAGTCCACCAGTTTAGCGGCAAGCTCACCTGCCGTAGACGTACCTGGGAAGCACGAGCGATCGCGGCTAAAGAGTTGTATTTGCGATGAGTCGGTTCCGATCGCGCTGGAGGACAAATCTGAATGCCCAAAGCATGACCGACTGCACCCACCGCGACAAGCAGCGGCTCACCTGTCTGAGGTACCAGCGAAATACGCTTGGAAGCAGATGGAAGAACAGAAATCAATTCTCCTAATGTTTCAGCAACTACTCGCTGATCAATTTGTGCTTGTTCCTGGAACCGAATTAATTCCTGCTGAATGTTCTGTTGGTCTAACTGATCTAACAGTTGTAGCATCCGTGTTTGAAGCTGATCTAGGCTCCTAAATAATGCAGTGTCATCGGTCATCTCTGAGGAACTAAACTGCTCAAAATCAATTCGGTCTGTTGCTTGAAACCACAGGTCAGCACTCAGGGGAATCACATCATCAGGCGTGAGCGGAAATTCTTTGTGTCCCATCCAGGCAGCATTCCCTTGTTGAAGGCGCACCCAGACCACAGACTCAGGCTGAAAGATTTCGTTCGGCATGAGCGAACAGTAGTGAACGCCTTCGGGCTGGATTGGGACTGAGGGAGGCGTGAGGTCGCTGAGAACAGCACCCAGGCGGTTTATCCACTTCTCGATCAGGGTGATTCTATCTGCGTTGCGTTCCGCTAAATTTGCTCGCAAGGACGATCGCGAAACCTTGATCAGTTCCGTAGCTTCGAGCGATACCGCGACCAATTGCTGAGGCGTTGGAGCAATGGGTGATCGCCCAAACATCGCTTCACCGGCAGTGAGTGAACACAGATAACGCCGCTTTCCCTGTAGGGTGACTGCAAACAGGGCGACTTTGCCGGACTGGATTGAATAGATCGAGTCTGAATCATTCAGCGAGAGCAGTTCGTTGCCGAGTAATTGATAATGTTCTCGATCGACATCTTGAAGTTGAGTTTGAATTAGCATCATGTCTCCTCCACTGCTTCTCCAGAGCTACGAATGAGTTGTAAGTAAGTGCCGTCTACTTGTCTGAGTTCGTCATGAGTGCCTCGCTGCACCACTTTGCCCCGCTCCAGAACAATGATTTCATCGCAATCTCGAATCGTGCTGAGGCGGTGCGCCACAATAATGCAGGTGCAACCCTGTAAGCGCAGATTGTGATCAATGATTTGCTCGGTTTCAGCATCGAGAGCGCTGGTGGCTTCATCCAGCACGAGAATCGAAGGCTGGTTGACTAAAGCACGAGCAATTTCTAAACGCTGACGCTGACCGCCGCTTAAGTTCACGGCTCCTTCTAATAAATCTGCGCTATAACCGCCCGGTAGCGACAGAATCACATCATGGATTGCCGCATTTTGACAAGCTTGCTGGACAACCCGATCGCTCACGGTGGTATCCCAGAGCGTCAGGTTATCCTGAACCGTCCCGGCAAACAGCACCGGGTCTTGTGCAACCAGCGCCAGTGAATTCGTTAACACGCGGCGCGGAATCTGAGTTCTTGGCTGATCATCGAACAGAATTTCGCCTTCCCAAGGTTCATAGAGTCCACAAATAAGCTTGCCAACGGTTGATTTACCGGAGCCACTGCCGCCGACCAAGGCAACGCGCTGCCCTGGTTTCACAACCAAGTTCAAGTTCTCGATCAAGGGGGGGGCAACGCGGCTATAGCCGAATGTGAGGTTCCGCAGTTCAAGTTGACCATTCAGTTTCGGCAAGATGGGTTCTGAAGGAGCAGGCGCAACTCCAGCGAGATGAGCATCGATCGGGTGATGCATTACATCCTCCAGGCGATTTAGGTTCCCTTCGAGTTCCTGGAGGTCGGAACCCAGACTAACGAGCGTATTGGTAGGTTCTAGCAACTGCCCCATGAGTCCTTGCAGCGCCACGAGCATTCCAACACTGAGATCCCCGTTCATGACGCGAAGCCCCCCGACGACTAATAGAAGCATCGTTGCGATCGCGCTCAAACTAGACGGCAAAATTCCGAGCCATTGGCTAGAGCGATCGAGTTCCTGTTGCGCGTTCAAGGTTTTGGCGTAAGCGCCTGCCCATCGTGCAAAGAAGTCTGATTCTTGCCCTGAAGCCTTGATCGTTTCCATGCTTTGCAGCCCCGCTACCGCAATGCCGCTGACTTTACCGCGCTCCTGCATCAGTTGAATATTGCGATCTGTGCGCTGCCGGGATACCCACTTTAAAACTCCTAAATTCAGTCCGACAAAACTCAGTCCTATCAGCGTCAATACAACATCGTATTGCAGCATCACGATCGCATAGAAAATAATGGTCAATGCAGCAATGGTGCTGCTGGCTAGTTTTCCAGATAGTAAACCTGCTAAGGTATCGTTTAGCTCAACTCGGCTGCTAATATTTCCCGCGAATCGTTGATCATAAAAGCTTAAAGGCAGTCTGAGAATATGCCAGAGAAATCGACTCGACATCCCTAGTGATAGCTTAATTTTCATTCGGCGCAACAGTCGCAGTTGGAGTTGCGTCAGGAGACCGTTGAACAGAGCAACCATGATGATTGCTAAAATTAACGGGCGTAGCCAATGTGATCTGCCTTTGACTAAGATATCATCAATAAAAATTTGGGAAAATCCTGCTGCCGCCAATCCAGGTAGCACCAATAAAAGACCTGTTATCATTGCATAGACTAGCGCCGTTTCTGATCCTTTCAACCGAGACAGCACTGCCAGAATTGGGCTGGGTTTGTGCCCGCCGGGTCGAAACTCTGCGGTTGGTTCAAAGATCAGGGCAATACCCGTA
>CAXTDB010000157.1:3458-10622 GCA_964242045.1 uncultured Leptolyngbya sp.
TCGGAGTGTCTCTAAGTCGAGCCGAAATCCTTTCGCTTGCAGTCCGTATTGACGAGCCGCGATCAAAATATTAGACGCTTTACTGCCGTCGCGTGAAACGCCGCACGCCTGACGCAGTTCGATCAGAGGTACAGTCCGCCCGTAATAGCCTAGAATCATTCCCAATGCGGCGGCACCGCATTCAACCGCTTCCATTTGTAGAAGCGTGGGGGTGCGCTTGCGTTTCTGCGGAAAGCGGAAGTGCGGTCGGTTCGATCGCGTCTGTCGTTGCATGATCAGTTACCCTTAAAAGTCAATCAACTAATGCCAGTCCAGCTTTTTAGAATGGGCAGAATAAACGAGATTGGAGCGCGTTCTTCCACAGTGACTTGAACCGTGGTCGTGGTTCCAGAAGTCACACTTAACTGCGGCCCTTTGGACGAAGACCACTGATAGCCACTGAAGGTCGAAGGATCGGTTTTGAGGTCAGCATCGACTTGCAGTTGTGCATCTTTTGCGGTGATACTTTGCGCGAGATCTGGATTGCCAACCAGGCTAACAACGCCGTCTTTGGTTACAGGGAAGGCGGAAACATGAGTCACACTGCCTGAAATACCGCCGAATTCCTCTCGCTTCGTTGTGCTGGGTGTAATCGAAATCTGCATTCCGGGCTTGATCTTCTTGCCATCTCCTACGTTAATAAAGGCGACACTGGATAACTGAGCCGAGGAGGTTTGGGCAGAGATCGAACCGAGCCGCGACCCTTGAGCAATCACCTGTCCAGGGGTAGCAGCTAGTTCCAAAACTGTACCGTCATAAGCACTGATCACCTGACCACTATCTTTGAGTTGAGCTTCGAGTTGTGCGATCGTTCGTTTCGTTGCCTGAATCTCTTTCAGCCGATTCGTGTTGACTTCTAAGTCTTGCTGCGCTTGAGTTGCCGCTTGACGATCGAGATCTTTTAGCTGCGCCTGTAAGCTCTGAATCGAATTCAGGCTTTGGAGAAATTGCTGTTGAGCGCTGGCTTCTTTCACATCCAACTGTTTGAGTTGGGATTGGGCATCATTGACTTGAACTTGGGTGCTGAGAAAATCTCCTCGGGCTTGCAGCACCGCATCTCCAGAAATCGCGCCTTCGCGCTGAAGCTGCTGACGGACTTGAAATCGCTGGCTTTGGGTTGGAAGCAGGTCTTGCAGCACTTGTACCCGTTTCTCCAGGTTGAGGCGATCGCTCTGAATCGAGATCAAGCCTTTATCGCGTAAAACGGGCGTGAGCGATTGGGTGGTCTGGAGGTTTTGCAGCAGCGACTCTCGCTGTTGCGCGATCGTTTTTTGATCGAGGAGTACTCGCTGAGATTGCAGACGATTCGCGTTTTGATCTTGAAGCTGCAACTGCATCAGTTTAAGCTGAGCCTGTTGCAGTTGGTTTTGGAGGTCGGACTGATCCAGCGTTGCCAGAACTTCTCCTTTTTTGACGCGATCGCCCGCTTTCACTCTGACATTCAGCAGTCGTCCTGCGCCCGTGGATTGAAACGATACCACTTGACTTGGAAAAATCAGCACTCCCTGACCCTGTACGGTGATGGGAATTCGTCCCAAAATGCCCCAACCTAGCGCTGCCGCAGTCAGTCCACCCAGTGTGGCGAGCCAAAGTCCAGTTTTAGGACTGACCACACTCACCAACTGATCCAATTGTTCGGGAGCAGACAGCCGTTCTAGAGCTTCTTTGCGAAATAGTTTTTTCGATGGCGTGATCATCTCAATTGACCTTCCTAATCACGAGAAGTATTTTGAATTTGCTTGAGCAACCAATCAAATCTGGCTCCAGCGAGTGCTACCTGAGCCAGAAAATCAGAACTGAGTTCGTTTTCGTAAGCAAGGCTCGTCTCAAGGGGCTGACCCGAACTGTAGCTGACTCTGCCATATCCCAACTGACTCACTAGCGATCGCTGTTTATCGGCGAGCAGCACCGCTAGCACCCGGTAAAACCGGGCAGCAAAGCCCGCATCGTATAGCAGTTTTGCCGAAAGCCGCCAGCGTGGAATCGATAGCACCAAAGCATCTTCTAAGGCTCGAACAGTCAGGACAGAAGGACTGGCATCCACAAACGGGGTTTCTCCGATGATGTCCCCTCTCGATAGTCTGGCGACTTCTCGTTCTGGAATTTCGCTGCTCTCCAAGCGAGAAAAGACACGGGTTAAAAGATTGCGATCGTCATCCGACATCGAAAGCACAACCTTGCCTTCGAGAACAATGTGCAGCGCTTCGATCGGTCTTCCAGCTTGTAGCAACACCTCACCTGTGGTAATGCGATCGACCCTGCCAGACGCGACCATCCAATCGATATCACTGTCACGTAATTCGGCGAATACAAAGAGAATTTCTCGCAACTGCGGCTGACTTAAAACGAGGGTACGATTTCCCAAATGATTGATAATTTGCTCTACGCGGTTGGCGAGTAAGATAGCGCTCGCGTGATACAGATGAGCGGCAAAGTTCAGATCATTTTTTAGCTTTGTTTCTAGCTGAGATTGCGGAATGCAGAGCAGCTTTGATTTCTGGAGTGCTGTGATCGTGGTTGCAGGGAGATATCCTGCAATAAACGGGATCTCTCCTACAATTTCACCGCTGGATAGTCGAGCAATTTCATACCCACTCATTGCACCCCCTTCAAGAGCAGAGAATGCACGTCCTAGCGGATTGTCGCTTGCCTGAACAATGGAGACACTCAGCGCTCCATCCAGCAGAATGTACAATGCCTGAACGGGTTGACCCTGATGAATTAGCACGGTATCTGCTGCAATCTCAGTTTCATTCCCCGTTGCCATCATCCAATCAATGTCGCTATTACTAAGTTCTTGGAGTAGAACTTCTGTCATAATGTATCTCCTGTAGTGGCATCGTTGAGTCTTTGCGATCGATCTCTTACTAATTTCATCTGATGTCAGACAGCTAAACATTTTTCTTCTACAGGAATCGCTGAATAAACCAGTGATTTGTGAGCCACCTTGCTCTCCTCTAGCGAAACCAGATAGGGTGCCATTCGCTCTTTGACAAAATGAGCCATGCTAGGAAATGCTAACGGAACTGTCCAAATACCAAAGGGAATTTTGGCATCAATCTGAATCTGAATGGCGTTCGCTAGGAGAGAAATGTATCGCAGTTTTAGTTCAGGTCTAATAAAACCACAGGTATAACGGATGGTGTCAGAATCGAGGCGATGGGTAATCAGCCAGCCAACAACCTCTCCCTGGTAACGTAACCCTAAACTGTTCAAAGGTTCCAAATCTTCTTCGTGCTGAAATGGCATTAGCATCGATGGAATCCAGGGATTTGTTTGCTGCTGTTGCTGAAGTGCGGTTCGCTCGGCTGGAGTAATGTCTTGCCACGGAAAGAGATGATAAGCGACAGGTAAGCGAGTTCGCTTCATCCACGGCGCGTTTGCGATCGTATCCGTCGTGGTTTTACCAACGAGCATTCGGGGTTTGGGATCTGTCCAATGGCACTTTTGCAGCAACCGTTCTAAACTCAGCGTGGTAAGATTCCCGGTGACGTAGACTAACTCAGCCTGAGCGCAGTGACATTGATTTAATTCTGTCTCTAATCTCCGCAAAAGGGCAGTACCGACTCCTTGCTGACGGTAATTAGGTTTCACAAAGATGGAAAGTACTTCGCACGATCGCGCTTCAGGCTGAATTTTGGCTAATGCCAAACCAATAGGTTGATTTGAATCAGAGGCTGCGATCGCGACGATTGAGCTTTGAGGCTGTAAATTGAGCAGGTAGGAACGATAGAGCGGAAACGTTAAAGTTTGATAGGCAAGAGCGGTAAAGGGATGATTCAGGCGAGTCAGCGTGACCATATTGATGTCCTCATGAGAGAGGGATTAAAGCAGGCTTGGGAAAATTCTGAAAATCTAGCGGTCTTTCTTTACCAGATTCAACTGCCACGATCGTTCTAGTAACTGAACCTGCTTTGCTAAAGTTGTCGATCGTCGTTTGCCATAAATGGTGAAGCTGGTGATCAGCAGAATCAGTAACAGTCCAACTCCCCTTGCACATCCGGAGAAAACCAAATAGGTTGACACATGAGAGGAAGTTGACGGATTTGAATAGGAAAAAGAATTGGGGAATTGATTGTGGGTAAATGAAGAAAACATTGATTTCTCCAAACAATAGAGTCAAAGATTTATAGTCATACCAAATCAATTTGTTGATGCCACAGATCCTTCGCCCCCTAAATCCCCCATTCTGGGGGACTTTGAAACCTGAAAAAGATCTGTGTTTGTGGGAATTTTTCCACTCAAAGTCCCCCACGAGTGGGGGATTTAGGGGGCTTCCAAGATCTGTGGCACTCAAAAATCAATTTGGTATCAAAGATTCTCTCTTCGCACAACAGCTACGCTGTATGCATCAGTGGGGAAGGAACAGGCAAGAGCTAAAAGCTGATCTGCAAGGATTTGAGAGGGGTATAGCAACATTTCTCAGGAGATTCATCAGAATGTTACTATACCCCATTGACAGCTTGCACTAGTCAGCCCCGAACAGACCGCCGACAAAGCCTCCGCATTGAAAGGTGCTGCAACCCCATCTGCGACATCTCGTCCTACTTGGTTTGCAGCTTGACCTACCTCAGACGAGAATGCTCCTTTTCCACCTGCCACTGCTTCTAACTGGTGGTCGGACAGTTCGACATTGCCCTCGGTTTCAGCCGGGAGTTGGGCTGTGGCGATCGCCTGTGCGACTTCTTCTGTGGTGAAGCTGTAGCCATGTTTTTGCCCTTGCTCCACTGCCATCTGCAAAAGCTCCTGGTCGGATTCAGATTCAGCGGCGGTACGAAACTGCTGTTTTAGAGCGGGATCTTGCAGGATAGCTTGGTAAAATTGATTGACGGTTTCGACAGACATGATGATTCTCCTTAATCGATTGGGTAACGTTGAACGGTTGAGATGGATTCAAAAGCAACAACTTGTTAGTTCGCTTAATATCATCCATTTCCTAAACCTATGTTTGCGTAGACGTTGTTGTCAGATTTTCCACCTGCCACTGCTTCCAACTGGTGGTCGGACAGTTCGATGTTGCCCTCGGTTCTAGATGGGCGTTGAGTTGCGTTGATCGCCTGTGCGACTTCTTCTGTGGTGAAGCTGTAGCCACGTTTTTGTCCTTGCTCCACTGCCATCTGTAAAAGCTCTTGATTGGATTTAGATTCGGCGATGGTACGAAACTGCTGTTTCAGGGCGGGGTCTTGCATGGCGACTTGGTAGAATTGGTTGACGGTTTCGATCGACATGATCATTCTCCTTAATCGATTTGGTAATGTTGAACGGTTGAGATAGATTCGATTGATTGAATCTACTATCAATCTACAAGTTGCAACCAGCCGTGACAATTCACAAATGTCATATATTCGGTCAGAAAAGATATCAGAATTAAGAACATAAAATTAGTAAAAACTAGAACTAAAAAGTAAATATGCGAAGTTCCCTCAACATCTCTAGGGTGCTAAGGGAATAACAGCGAATTCTATTTGCCCAAAAGCTTGTGTGTACAGGATAGCCTCATCGTAGGGAAGGAACAGGCAAGAGCTAAACGCTGATCTGCAAGGATTTGAGAAGGGCATAGCAACAGCTTTCAGGACATTCATGAGAATGTTGCTATACCCATTCGGATTATTCATGCTTACAGCGCATTACTTAGCGTCAAAGCAACACCTTGTTAGCTTCATTAATAGCCAGCATCCCTAGCATAGGAGTAGTCGTAAGTGGGCTTGGGCATGGATTTTCCATCTCCACCTGCCACTGCTTCCAACTGTTGGTCAGACAACTCGACGTTGCTGCCGGTTCCAGCCGAGGATCGAGCGACAGCAATTGCCTGTGCGACTTCTTCTGTGCTGAAGCTGTAGCCATGCTTCTGCCCCTGCTCCACTGCCACCTGCAAAAACTCCTGATTGGACTTGGATTCGATCGCGGTACGAAACTGCTGTTCCAAGGTGGGGTCTTGCGTGATGACTTGATAGAATTGATGGACACTTTCGACAGACATGATCATTCTCCGTAATAGATTGGGTAATGCTGAACGGTTGAGCTAGATTCGATTGAACCTACTATCAATCTACAAATTGCAACCAGCGCTGCCAATTCACAAATGTCATGTATCTAGACCTGATAAAATGTCATCCTGTGAAATGCGAAATTAGCATAAAGTACAACCGGAAAGTAAACACATAAAGTTCCCTCAGCATCTTTAAGATGCTAAGATGGTGTTTGAAGACTATCGTTCGTTGCATTCATCCGCCCCGGAATGAATTCGGGGCTAACGGTGCGAAGTCCTTTGAAAAGGACTGAAGACCTGATTTTCGCTGGCTGTTAGTCCCTTCAGTTAGCCCCAAATTATATTCCGGGGCGAGATAGAACGGAGTGAGGAAGCTTTTTATACTTTCTTCTGAGTATTTTGAGCTGATCGTTCTAATATTGCCTTCTCCATCTGATCTAAAGCAAGATTTAACTCTTCAATTAACCGAAGAATTTGTACTCTTGCATCTGCATTAGGCGACTCGGTTTGAGTGCGAGCATTCAATGAACTCGCTTGTCTGCATAGCCTCATCCCTATTTGCTCTAGCTGAATTTCTCCCATTGCTACTGTCCTCCGTTTGGATTCGTTTATAGACTCATCACCTGTTGCGCGATCGCTTTAATCGTCTGTGACCACACATGGTCGGGATAGTGCAATGAAAAAATTCCACGGCTACCGAGTTGAAACATCTCCTCACAAACGGGCAGAACTCCCGCAACGGGGGTGCCATAGGTCTGCTGAATTTCTCGCTGAAGTACCGCAAAATTCAGCGCAGGCAGTGCTTTATTCACAACCATCAGCATTTTTGGCACCTCCAATCTGCGGGCAACATCCAAAGCAACGGCAGTTCCCTGATAATCCTGATGATCGGGACGCAAAATCACAACGAGAACATTAGAGATAATGATCGAGAGCAGCGTTTCTTCATTAATCCCAGGATGCGTATCGATTAGCAAATAGTCCAATTTCAATCGGCGGATCAAGCTCTGTAAACCATCATTCAGCCGCCGCGCATCATACCCTTCCCGCAAAATTCGCGAAATTTCATTCGTTTTGATGCTCGACGGAATTAGATGAATATTTCCCTTCTTGAGACTCCAGCGCTGACCCAAGTT
>CAXTDB010000158.1:0-10606 GCA_964242045.1 uncultured Leptolyngbya sp.
CTTGTACAGATGGAATTTTAGAAAAAGCGAACGATCGAGCAAAATTAGCCGTGAGTCAATTAATTCGCATCTCTGGTGTTAAAGAAGTGGTAGTCGAGCCGCAGCCTGTAACTGCTCAACAATGCTCCGCCTCGTAGGATAAATGCGAAATCGTACCTTAACGAGTGAATCGCATTTTTAACGCGAGAAAACTAACTTTTATTAATAGAATTGTTGCGATCGTAGCGTAAATTTCTTCTGAACAAACGCTTTCTTTGAATGCTAAATCAGAATTGCAATGAATTAGCCATAATATCGGGATCACACTGAAGATAGGTGATCCCCGCGTTGGGGAATCTTAAAATAATGATGAACTTTGAACCCAATAGGCATTTTTACTGTTCATAATGAAGATCAATTCGTTATCACAGTTTGCTAGACCATCGCAGATTTAGTAGCGATCAATACAAATTGTTGAATGAACGTTTGCCGTTCAAAGCTCGAATTTTTAATGTTTGGATTTAGCGATCGTATCGAGGAAATTTAAAATGCAAGTAATTCAAACCGTTCGGTGTCCAAACTGTGGTAGCCATGCTGAACGATTTCAAATTGAGCCGGATCAATTAACGCGCACACAATGCGCCCGCTGCGATTATTTAATGATTACCTGTTCTAAAACGGGCAGAGTGATCGAAGCCTACGCACCTGGAATCTACGCGCGCCGATAATCGCGCTGATAATCAACGTTGGAAGTTCTCAAATGAGAACTTCTAACGTTCATGAAACTCCAGCAAACGAAGCCCTTAATTGTCCACACGCTGCATCCGCTTCTAATCCGCGCGTTCTTCGGACACTCACCGCAATATTGCGATCGCTCAACGCATTCACAAACTGATTAATTCGCCGCTGGTCAGGTCGCTGATAATCCGCTTCGCTGATCGGATTGTAGGGAATCAAATTGACGTGACTCTGAAACCCACGCAAATGATCCGCAAGCTCGATCGCATGATCGCGATCGTCATTCACACCTGCCAGCAAAATATATTCAAACGTGACGCGCCGCCCGGTCAGCTTCACATACTCGCGACACTCATCGAGCAGGGCATTCAACGGATATTGCCGCGCACTCGGAATCAACCGTTCTCTGACATCCTGATTCGATGCGTGTAAACTGACTGCCAAAGTCGCCTGTAAGTGATGATCGGCAAGTTTACGGATTCGACCAGGAATCCCCACTGTAGAAATCGTGATGTAGCGCCGACCGATACCAATATCTTCATTCATCGATCGAACTGCTTCTAAAACGTTTTCCACGTTTAACAGCGGTTCACCCATGCCCATAAACACGATGTTACTGACACGCTGCTGAAAGACTTCTTGAACGGTTAAAACTTGATCAACGATTTCGTGCCGCTCTAGATTGCGCTTGAATCCGCCTTTTCCGGTTGCACAGAAATCACACGCCATCGGACAGCCGACCTGAGACGAAACACAAACCGTGAGGCGTTTGTCGCTGGGAATTCCCACCGCTTCGACAATTTGACCGTCATGCAGACGCAGCAAGAATTTCACCGTGCCATCGATCGATTTGGCTTGGTGATGAATGTCGGATCGACCGATCGCGCATGCTGCCATTTCGGAGCGCCACTGCTTCGGAAACACGGAGATTTCGGACAGCGATCGCGCGCCGCGCTGATAAATCCACTGATGTAGCTGCTGTCCTCGATAAGCAGGCTGCTGCTGCTCTTTCACCCACTCGGTTAATTCTGGAAGGGATGCCCCAACTAAGGCTTTCATAGGATCGACAGATAGAAAAAGAGCTTCAGGAAATTCTGCGATAACTTCATCAAAACTTTACGGAAAGCGGAAGAATCGCGCGAATAGAGAAATACCGCATCATCTATGGAGAAAATCTCTCGTCTCTAACGCGGTGAGACTTCTATCTTAGACTGCGAGCCAGCGATTCGGATTTTAGCTGAGTTAAGTTGCGTATTCTTATTTATGCCTTGTAAAAATACTTACATCTTTTTAACAAATCTGAATCTCTACCAAAAGAATGATCCGTAGATACCCGGCTTTATGTTTTGTAGTCGTGATACAAACTTCTATGAGGATTTCAAAGATTGAATTGTCCTTTAAAACTTGATCAAACATCTGATCTAAAAGGTCGAATCGTATCCTACACAGTAAGGGATTTACTCGTGGTTTGCTCTTTCAAACTCAGGAACGATCGACAATGCTCTAAAGCTCTTTTTTCTCGGCTTATGAGTTGTAATCGGTTGAAACAAATTGATCAGCAACCCAAGCAAATTTTTAATGTATTGAAGAATGAATTTTTCGCTTTATTTTTTGCTCTATCCGTTCTACACCTCAGCCTGGTAATCTTGTGGAAATGTCGAATCATACACTTCCTAATAAACTTGTCCGAATTGGCTCTGTGGAAATTAGTTTAAGCCAATCGGAAGAACTCTTCCGAGCATACGTTGAAACCGCAAATGATATGGTCTACACCGTGGACTTAGACGGTACGCTGACCTATATGAATTCGTATGGTCAAAAACTGCTCGGATGCACTAGAGACGAAGTGATTGGACGATCGTATTTAGAATTTGTTTCGCCGCTTCATCGCGAAAAAACGATGAAAGCCTTTGCAAATTTGATGCAAACAGGTGAACTCAGAGATTTTGAATTTGTCCTCATGACTTCACAAGGCGCAGAGATTTATCTTGAAGTCAACGGCAAGCTTTTATTTCGCGACGATGAACTAATCGGAGGCATGGGAATCGGTCGTGATGTCACCGAACGCAAGCGAATTGAAAAACAACTTCAAATCTTTTCTCGCGCGGTCGAATCGGCATATGACAGTACAGTAATTACCGATTTAAACGGCAAAATTGTTTATACAAATTCCGCTGCAAGTCGCATTTTCAACTGGCAGTCTGAGATGATGGTTGGAACGCACGCGGCTGTTTTCTATCCAGAACGCAAGCAGACAGAATGGTTAATTGCTCAAGCGATCGCTGGAGGTTGGAGCGGCGAAGTGATTTGCCATCGTCGCAATGGTGATTCTTTCCCAGCTTTGGTTTCGGTTAGTCCAATCTTAGATGAACACAATCAGCCGACCGCAGTTTCAATGATTACTCGTGATATCACGCAGCAAAAACAAACTGCGGCAGAACTCGCCGCGAAAAACGATGAACTCGAACGCGCATCGCGGATGAAGTCCGATTTCTTAGCAAATATGTCTCACGAACTGCGAACCCCGCTCACTTCGATTTTGGGCTTTTCGTCGATCTTGCAAAAACAAATTTTCGGCACGCTTAACTCGAAACAGCAAATTTACGTTCACCAGATTCATCAGAGCGGACAGCATTTGTTGGGTCTGATCAACGATGTGTTGGACTTGTCTAAGGTTGAAGCGGGACAGTTGCGATTAGACCTCGCTCCGATCGTGGTGGATGAAATCTGCGAAAAAACGCTGGCGTTTGTCAGCGAACAAGCTCGAATGCGAAACTTGACGGTGAACGCCTCGATCGAGCCAGATTTAGAACCCCTAATGGCGGATGAATTGCGAGTTCGTCAAATGCTGCTGAATTTACTCTCGAATGCAATTAAGTTCTCAAACGAAGGCGGCGAAATCGGGCTAACCGTCAGAATGTGCGGCGAATCACTTCATCTCGCCGTTTGGGATCAAGGCATTGGCATTCCTGAAGACAAGCAGCATTTGCTGTTTCACCCGTTCCAGCAAGTCGATGGTTCGCTGTCTCGCAAACATGAAGGAACGGGGTTAGGGTTGGCGCTGACCAAAAAACTCGCTGAGCTTCACTCTGGTACGGTTGTTATGCAGTCAAAAGAAGGCGAAGGCAGTCAGTTCACGATTTGCCTACCGATGAACTTGCAGCACCCAGCAACGGTTGGTTCGATCGCGATCGAGCCAAATCGGAGATAGATCCGTCGTGCCGAGATGTTATGGTGATCAGTGCCATTTCTCTGTGATGGATTTATGCTGTCTGATGTTGTGTTGGCTCAGTTTACTTCACCCGGACGCGGCATTGAACTCGGCCCGCTGTCAATTCGGTGGTACGGCGTTCTGATTGCAACGGCGGTGCTGATCGGGGTGAATTTGTCTCAGTATTTGGCATCTCGGCGGCAGGTCAATCCGGAGTTGCTGAGTGATTTAGCAATCTGGCTAGTACTCGCTGCGATTCCGAGTGCGCGTCTGTATTACGTTATTTTCCAATGGCGCGATTATGCCTCGAATCCAGCCTCGATCGTCGCAATTTGGCAGGGCGGAATCGCGATTCACGGTGCGATTTTGGGAGGCACGATCGCGGCTCTAATTTTCGCGCGCTTGAAGCGGATTTCGTTTTGGCAATTAGCGGATCTGGTTGCACCGTCGCTGATTTTGGGACAAGCGATCGGGCGTTGGGGAAATTTCTTCAATTCCGAAGCGTTCGGTAGTCCAACCGATTTACCGTGGAAATTGTTTATTCCACCCGATCGCCGTCCGATCGGTTTTGAAAATGTCGCTTACTATCACCCAACGTTTCTGTATGAATCGCTGTGGAATTTGGGCGTATTCGCTTTGTTGATGTTTTTGTTTTTCAAACGCCCCCGGTTGAAGATTGGAACGCTGTTTCTAACTTACATGGTGGCGTATAGTGCGGGTCGCGTTTGGATTGAAGGACTGAGAACCGATAGCTTGATGCTGGGATTTTTGAGAATGGCGCAAGTCGTGAGTTTAGCGGGAATGGCGATCGGAACGTTTGGTTTAATTTGGCTGTATGTCTTTCGTCGATCGCTTCCCGATGTTGTGCCTGATCCAAATCCGAATTCGCAACCTTCTCGATAAAGAAAACTCCCTAGAGAAATTTCCTCCAGGGAATTAGTCAGGGTGCATCTACCAATTTCTTTTCCGCTTACGGTAGAGGCAAATCCGGGAAATTAATTGATCGCCCTAAAAACTATGACTATCAATACGCCCTTATTGCCTGCCGTGTACATTGTCGGTGCGGGACCCGGAGATCCGGATCTGCTCACCGTCAAAGCGCAGAAACTTTTAGCACGGGCAGACACGATCGTATTTGCTGATTCTCTAGTACCGACAGAAATTCTACAAGGCGCTCGCCCCGATGCTGAAGTGATTCCGACGGCTGATAAAACGCTAGAGGAAATTTTACCGATATTAATCGATCGAGTCCGATCGCATAAATCCGTTGTTCGCTTACATTCCGGCGATCCCTGCCTTTACAGCGCCATTCAAGAACAAATGCAGGCACTGTTTGAAGCTGATATTCCGTTTGAAGTGATTCCCGGAATTAGCGCATTCCAGTTAGCTTCTGCTCGATTGCGAGTCGAATTCACAATTCCCGGACTCGTTCAGTCCATTATTCTGACGCGCATTAGTGGGCGAACTCAAGTTCCTGAATCCGAAGAACTGTCCTTGTTAGCGGCACATCGATCGACACTTTGCCTTTATCTCAGCGCGCGACATATTGAATCTGCACAGCAAAAACTCATGCAGCACTATCTAGCAGAGACTCCGGTTGCGATTTGTTTCCGGCTCGGTTGGTCAGATGAAAAAATTCGAGTAGTCCCGCTTAGCGAAATGACGGAAGTGACGCAGCAAGAAAATTTAGTTCGCACCACGCTGTATGTGATTAGTCCTGCATTGAGCGCCCCTACCGTTCCCTACGAATTCGCCGGAATCGATCGAGTTTCGGGCGCGCGATCGCAGCTTTATCATCCGCATTACGATCGCTTATTTAGGGATAAAAGCTGAACTTCGGCAGTCCGAGCATTTCATCCCAGCCCATCATAATGTTGAGACATTGAATCGCTTGTCCGGCTTGACCTTTGAGCAAATTATCGATCGCCGACATCACAATCACCCGACCCGTTCGCGCGTCTACTTCGATGCCGATGTAGCAAAGATTTGTTCCACATGCCCATTTGGTTTGGGGATAAGTGCCACTCGGCAACAACTTCACCCACGGCGACGATCGATAAAACGCACTGTAAATCGTCAGCAAATCATCTCGAACTAATCCCGGATCACGTAAAGTTGCGTAAACAGTCGCTAAAATTCCTCGCACCATCGGAATCAAATGTGGCGTGAACTGAATCAGAACTTCGTGCCCTGCTAAATCGCTGCAAACCTGCTCAATTTCTGGCGTGTGACGATGCCGCGCCACCCCATACGCACCGAGAGAATTATCGGCTTCGGCTAAAAGAAAACTAGTTTTTGGCACACGACCGCCCCCAGATGTTCCGGATTTTGCATCAATGATTGCGGTTTCTGGAACTATCAGCCCTTGTTTTAACAACGGAGACAATGCCAGCAAACTCGCCGTCGGATAACATCCTGGACAGCCCACAAGTTGAGCCTCTGCGATACGATCGCGATATAGCTCTGGCAGTCCATACACTGCTGTTTCAGCAATTGCTTGATCGCTTCGATCGCCCCCGTACCACTGTTTATACACACCCAAATCCGAGAAGCGGTAATCTGCGGAGAGATCCAGCACCTTGCAGCCTTTCTCGATCAGCACGGGAGCCATCTTCAACGCCAACCCATTGGGCAGCGAGAGAAACACTACATCACAACGTTCAGCAATTTTATCGAGATCAATTGCTTCGATTTGCTGTTGTACGGCGTGAAATAGATGTGGATACTGACTTGCAAAGTCTTGTCCGGCAGTGCTGTCACCTCCTAAATACGCCAACTCCAAACGCGGATGATCGAGCAGCAGGCGAACCAACTGAACGCCCCCATAGCCCGAAGCCCCGACTATCCCCACGGAGACCCGTTCTGAATCACCCATAGCCCTCGACCTTCCGTGAATCACCTTAATGTTTGCTGCATTGTAATGCCGATCGTGCAATTCTCAAAGCCCATCCTGAGAGAATTTGACCCCGACTTGCCCCCTTTCAATTTAGGGGTTCAATTTCAACAGAACTGCTTGTCTCGATACCACTGGTACAAAAGTCGAATAATGAGTACTCACATTCATTTCACAAAACTTAGGATTCGATCGATGCTTTCCGTAATGAACTCGACGGGCTGTATCGCTCGATGCTTGCGTCCTGCCTAGCATTCCGCGTAAAAAGAATTACAATTGAACCATGAGTTCCGTAGTCAAAAGAATTACAATCGAATATAAGTCCGCTTCAAGAAACTTTACGGTGTGGTCGCCTTGAACTTCTCTGTTAAATCGTCTCAACCAACCTATACCCAACCGTTTACCTTTGACTCGATCGATGATGCTTTAGCTGACCTTAAAGCAGGACGAGCAATTGTCGTCGTCGATGATGAAAACCGGGAAAACGAGGGGGATGTTATCTGCGCCGCGCAGTATGCCACCGCTGACATGATTAATTTCATGGCAGTTTATGCAAGAGGTCTAATTTGTCTCGCTATGACCGGAGACCGATTAGACGAACTCGATATTCCGCTCATGGTGCGGGAAAACACAGACAGTAATCAAACCGCGTTTACTGTCAGCATCGATGCGTCGCCGCGTGTCGGTGTTACCACTGGGATTTCAGCGGACGATCGCGCGAAAACAATTCAGTCCGTTCTCGATCCGGCAACTCGTCCCACAGATTTACGTCGTCCTGGTCACATCTTCCCGATTCGGGCAAGAGAAGGCGGGGTGCTGAAACGAGCGGGACATACAGAAGCCGCAGTCGATTTATCTTTGTTAGCAGGACTTTATCCAGCAGGCGTGATCTGCGAGATTCAGAATTCGGACGGCTCGATGGCGCGACTGCCGGAGTTGATTGAATACTCTAAAGAACACGATCTGAAGATTATTAGCATTGCCGATCTAATCAGCTATCGTTTACGACACGAACGCTTTGTCCATCGCGAAACGGTTGCAGATTTGCCGTCTCAATTTGGTCACTTTAAGATTTACGGCTATCGCAATCTTTTAGACAATACCGAGCATGTCGCGATCGTCAAAGGCGACCCTGCTGAGTTTCCCGATCAGTCTGTGATGGTGCGGGTTCATTCTGAGTGCTTGACCGGGGATTCGCTCGGTTCGCTGCGGTGTGATTGTCGGGTGCAGCTTGAAGCCGCGCTCAAAATGATCGAGCATAACGGTTCTGGAGTCGTCGTGTATCTGCGGCAAGAAGGGCGCGGAATCGGGCTAGTGAATAAGCTAAAAGCGTATTCGCTGCAAGACATGGGACTCGATACGGTTGAAGCGAATGAGCGATTGGGCTTTCCGGCAGATTTGCGCGATTACGGGGTGGGCGCGCAGATTCTAAATGATTTGGGTGTAAAGCAGATTCGATTGATTACGAATAACCCGCGCAAAATCGCAGGCTTAAAAGGCTACGGGTTAGAAATGGTCGATCGCGTTCCATTACTCACCGAAGCGACGACTTATAACTCCAGTTATTTGACCACCAAGGCGGAAAAACTGGGGCATTTATTTCTCCGTACTTATTTAGTGACGATCGGGCTGCATCTCCGCGATGATTTGAACTCTGTCACCGAGCGACATGCACTACTAGAGAAATTGCGGCACGTTGCCAAAAGTCACGATTTGATGCTGCAAGAGGAAACGCGACCGATGGCGTTAGCGCTGTTCGATCGAGCTTCTTTAATCGTAAATTTGGGATTTGAGCAAGAAATCGTTGACGATGCAGATTGGTACAAATCGATCGAGCATCCATTTACGATCGCAGTGTCTGAAATGCTCGATCAAATCTCGATGGGTTTGTCGTTGGAGAAGCTAGAATTTCTAGTCTCGCCGGGAACTGATCCGCTGATTGGATTGCAAATTCAACTCGATCGACAAGTGTTTCCGCTGCATCATCTTCCTTCAAAAGTCTGTCAATCGCTCTCAACACAAACGATCTACAGTTTCTTGAAAGTGTAGGTTTAGGGTGCATTTACCGCTTCAGTCAGGCTTAAAGAATTGAGTGCCATTTCTCCAGGATTCTCTTGAAACACCACGAGATCGAACCAGAAGGTCGTTCCACAGCCCACTTCGCTGACGAGACGTACATGGCTTCGATGCCGCTCGATAATATTCTTGACGATCGACAATCCTAATCCAGTTCCTTCGAGCGTATGCACTCGGTTCTCGACGCGGAAGAATCGATCAAAAATGGCTTCTTGATCGACTCCATCAATCCCAATCCCGGTATCACACACTTCAACGCGGACGAACTGCTGGGATTGGGGATAATGCGAAGGCAGCGAGTAGGCTCGAAGCACTACTTTTCCGCCTGCCTCGGTGAATTTCAAGGCGTTGCCGACTAGGTTTGCAAAAACTTGAAGCAGCAGATCGTAATGCCCAAATACAGGCGGCAAGTTCGGCTCGACTTCTTGGATCAGTTCAATCCCTTTGTCTTTGGCGTTGAGTTGATAAGTTCTGAGAATTTGCTCGATCGGTTGTGCCAGATCGATCGCTTCAAATTGATAAATCTTGCAGGACTCTAACCGCGAGAGATCGAGAACATCATTCACCAGGCGAGTTAAGCGATCGGTTTCGCGGTTTGCCGTTTCTAAGAATTCTTGCTTTTGAGTGTCGGTGAGTTCTTCGCCGTATTCGTAGAGCGTTTCGATAAACGATTTGATGTTAAATAGCGGGGTGCGGAGTTCGTGCGAGACGTTGCTGATAAATTGGCTCTTGGCTTCATTCAGTTCGACTTCGCGCGTGATGTCTTGAACGGTGACAGCGATTCCTTTGACGTTATCGCGCACCGGATCAACCACAGCGTTGAGTAAGACTCGCAGCGTTCGATTGTTTGGCTCGATCGCAGTAATCCGAAACTCGGCTTCTTCACGCAGTTCGCCGCGCGCCATTTGAAACAGCGGTCGAGTGAGTTCGACTTGCACCGCCACCGGGAAAACGTACATCGCGTTTTCACCATCGATCGATTTGCTGTCCCAGCCGAAGATTCTACGCGCCGTCGGATTCGCTAATACGATTTGTAGATTGGCATCGAGTAGAACTGCACCATCGGCGATCGTCGTCACCAGCGTTTCTAATTTCGCTTTTTCTGCGGTGAGTTCTTCGATATTTTGTTCTTCGTAGCGCTCTAACCGTTCTGCCATATCGTTGAAGCTGGCGATTAGTTCACTCAGCTCGACTCCTGCCCCAACTGGAAGATCAACCCGCTGTTTGAAGTTGCCTTTGGCGATGTTGCGAACCCCGATCACCAGTTCGCGGATCGGTTTTGTGATTTGCAGCGCGTTAAACACTGCACCGAGAATCACCATCACCCAGATCGAGACGAAAACGGCGATCGTTACATCGCGCGTCAGGTGCGAAGAAGTCACGACCGTTGGATTCGGGTTAGTGCCGATCGCTAAAACACCGAGGTATTTCCCCTCAAATACCAGAGGGACAAACACATCGGTCACTTCACCATCTGGAGTCAGATGTTGGCGCACCATAGGGCGATCGGTACGATCGGTGAAATCTTCGGGCAGTTGAATTTTGCGCTGAATCGTCAGTGAGTTTTGAACTTCGGTATCAGAGAAAGGAATCCCGAAAAAGATATTGCCATCGGCATCGGCGTACAGCATGTAGCGAATACTAGAAGTACTGCTGTAGAACCGATGTGAAAATCGCGCCAGTTCGGTTCGGTTCTCTTCATTCACCAA
>CAXTDB010000159.1:0-10517 GCA_964242045.1 uncultured Leptolyngbya sp.
GAGAGCAACTCTGAGTCCGACCCTTTATGCTTCCGCAACAAAAGTTGCTTCAGGAGTCCTCACACGATCGCAACTGCGTAGCCGACAAAAACAGCCTAGAACTCAACAACAGCAGGGGTGATAGCAATCATGCTTAAGATCACCAAGATCACCGTGGCACAGGCAAAAAGCTACTATGCCAGAGACGACCATTACTATGTGCAAACCGAAACTCTTTCTGAGTGGGCGGGAGAGCTTGCTCAAGGCTTGAATCTTAAAGGAAAAGTTAAAGCAGATGACTTTGAAGCACTGCTAGAGGGGAACTTACCGAGCGGCGCAAAGCTACCTGGCAAGGGAAACGATGCCGAGAATCGGCGGGCAGGATTTGACGCGACGTTTTCAGCACCGAAATCATTTTCAGTCGCCGCGTTAATTCAAGACGAGCGACTGATTCAAGTCCACCAGCGAGCGGTTAGGACGGCGTTGAACGTAGCGGAAAGTCGCTATGCTCAAGACCGAGAATGGAATCGCGAAACGAAATCAGTGGAAGTGAAGCAGACGGGGAAGTTTGCGATCGCGCTATTTGACCATGACACCAGCCGCGATTTAGATCCGAATCTACACACTCATGCCGTGATTCTAAACGGAACGCAAGATAGCAAGGGGAACTATCGGTCACTCTACACAGATGAGCTTTATGCCAATCGAAAACTGCTCGATGATGTTTATCTCAATGAACTGGCTTATGGAGCCAGAGAACTGGGCTATGAGATTGAACGAACTGACGATGGATTTGAGTTGACGGGCTACCACAAAGAAATCAGAGAGACGTTTAGCCAGCGCCGCAGAGCGATCAAACAGCACGTCGCGAAAGCGCTAGAACCGGGGGCGGTTGCAACCGGACGACAGTACCAGCAAGCGGCACTCAAAACCCGGACGAAAAAGCGTGAGGTCGATCGAGACTCGTTGCTAAAAGACTGGGCAGAAGTAGTGAAAGCGAAAGAACTCGCATTACCCATCGTCCCATCGCTTGTAGAACAAAAAGAATTGGCTTTCAGTGGGCAAATGCAATCCGTCGTCGCAGCGCGAGATGGCATTGCTCATGCCGAAGAACGAGAATCGGTATTCAAGCGGGGAAAAGTCGAGCGGTTTGCATTAGAGCATCACTGTGGGCTGCAATCGTGGTATCAATTGCAGCGTGAAATTGCCAAGACCGGAGAACTGATTCAAGTCGATGCCACCCGTGATCGATACACCACTCAAAGCGCAATGAATCGAGAGCGCGAAACCGTTCAACTCATGCAGCGGGGTCAAGGAAAAGTGCAGTCGATCGCAAATCGGAACCGAGTGAACGAGATCGCACCGGACACGCTCACTGCTGGACAACGAGCCGCACTTGAACTGGGTGTGACAACGACGGATCAAACGATCGCATGGCAAGGAGTCGCCGGAGCGGGTAAATCGTATGCGTTGAATCTCTATCGGCAATTGGCAACCGAGGCAGGCTACAGCGTGCGAGGATTTGCACCGAGTGCAGCGGCAGCAATGGTGCTAACTGAAGAAGCCGGAATGCCGAGCGATACCGTGGCGAGTTTATTGAACTCGAAACGGGAGCCGGAGCAAACGGATGAGCGCTCACAAATCTGGGTCATCGATGAAGCTGGACTCCTTTCCGCAAAAGATGCTCACGCTTTACTCAAACGTGCGACCGCCGAAAATGTGCGCGTGCTTTTGGTGGGAGATACGAAACAACTGTCTGCGGTCGAAGCGGGCAATCCGTTTCGATCGCTTCAGCAACATGGGATTGCGACCGTCCACCTAGAAGAATCGCTGCGCCAGAAGGAAGAACGCCTGAAATCTGCGGTTGATGCCATCTCAAAAGGAGATTTAGGCTCAGGATTTCATCACCTCGATCAAGCAGGCTCAATTCGCCCCGTGGAGACGCAGGAAGCGAGAGTGACGCAGATTGTGGAAGACTACCTCGCGCTGTCCCCTTACCAGCGCTCCCGGACGTTGATTGTGGCGAATACGAATGTGGAACGTCGATCAATTACTGAGGGCATTCGCACTGGGTTGCAGGCGGAAGGACGCTTGGCAGCCGATACCTTTACAATGACGAGCTTGAAGCCGCGTGATTGGACGACTGCCCAAGCGCGGTACGCCAAGCAATACGAACGTGGTGATGTCATCGTGCCGACCCAGGACTATCGCAAACAGCAGCTCGTGAAGGGGCAGCAATATTCGGTGGTTGAAATTGACGAAGCTCGAAATCGGCTAACCGTGGAGGCGACCAATGGAGAACGATTTGAACTTGATCCGGGGAAGTGCGATCGCAAAACCGTGTACCAAACCGAATCGATTGTGATCTCGCCTGGGGATTCTCTGCGATGGACAAAGAACGATCGGGCGGAGAGTCGTCGCAATGGGCAGGAGTTTACGATCGAGGGACTCGATTCTCGCGGAAGCGCGATCGTGCGGGACAAGGACGACAAGACCAGCTTTATCGACCTCAGCGGGCGACAGTTTGCGGATTATGCGCTCGTCTCCACGGTCTACGCGAGTCAGGGGAAAACAGCGGATCGCGTCTTCGCTGCTTTAGACAGCACCACAGCAAAAGAATCGTTCTACGTAGCAATCAGCCGCGCTCGACATGAACTTGCCCTGTATACGACCGATGCCGTCGAACTGCGGCAACTGGCAGCGAGATCGCGGGCGAATGAGAACGCCAGCGATTATGTCAACCTGTTTACCTACGAGAAAAGTCATGCCCAGAACCAAACTCGGACGAGCGAAACTGCAACTCGAAGATCTGATGCCACCCCAACCGACGATCGTCCAAATCGAGGGGTCAGTATTGGAAGCCGCGCTGGTGAGCGCCTTGCAGCCACTTTACAGGGAGATTACCGAGTTGAAAGCAGCACAGGCGACCTCGACCAAAGCCTTGACGCGCTTAACCGATCAACTACGATCTCAGGAATTGATGTTGACGCAATTGCTCACCAGGTTGCAAGGTTTGTTGAGCGGCGAACGCTCTGCCGCAACGGAAACGCAATTACAGATGCTCTTGAGTCAATTGCTAGCAATCTCGACCAAATTGAGCGCCACTGCCGAGAACTTGCAGAACGTGACGCAGCAATCTCACGAGAACCCGGAATTCTAGCGGAATTAGAGCCGGACATTGATCTCAATGCCATCATTGACGCGCTTTCTACCGTCAATTTTGAAGATCGGTTTCATTCGCTTCAGACGATCGAAACCGATTGCGTCCCTGAATTACCGCTGATCGAACCCAAGCCGGTGAAAAGAGTTGCGCCAGAACCAGTACTCCCAGACCCTGAGTTAAACCAGCCCGAAGAGCCATCCACATCAATCACAGAAGACCTTGCCGAATGGCTGCTGAGCGCCCGATTAAAGCAAGCAGCACAACGCATTCTCGCAGGCATTGGAGCCGATGACGGGCAGGGCGGGAGATTCGCTCAATTGGGCAGCTACCGTATCGTTGAGCAAGGAACTGAGTTGCTCATTCAAGGGCTATCCGAAGAGAAAGTCCCGAATCGAGTAATTTTACAGGGAGGGCAACTGTCAGATGGAGCCGAGGTGCGAGATGCGGACAACTTAGAACACAATGCGCGAGTGGTCGAGGATTACGTGCAACGGGAGCGAGCGCAGGCGATTTCCGGCATTATCCGTATCATGTGGCAGAACCGGGAAAATCCAACTGCGATTCGCGGGCAGCGTTACGTAATTGACCGACAAGGTGACAACATCGTGGTGACGCGAGTGACGGATGAACAAGCGGGTGCAATCTCGATCATCCCACTTGATTCCACACAAAGTGCGATCGGGCGGAGTTTGACGCAGGAAGACCAGGAGAATTTTGCCCAGGTGGAGCAGCGCTATCGAGAATTGCTGGCGCAGCATGAGGCACAAGTGCGGGCAGAGCAACGCCAGAGTCGGGATTATGGCATTGAGATGTGATTGCGGCTCTGGTACTCGTCCTGAGCATTGCGCCGCGATTTCGGCGCACCTCAAACCTATCAAGAGTGGTAGCGGAGTCGGGACTCTGAACGATTCTCTTGCGAGGTCTCCTGATTGAGCGCAACGATCGCTAGACTCTCGCTCAATGCGATGAAGTTCGCGCTGAATGAGGCGCGGGACTTAGAGGTAAACCATGCGGTTTTCTAATGTCGCCGGTGAGGGAGCAAAATGCACCCCGCGTGGCAACTGCTTCAGATGTGCTGGTAGTTGTTGTAAAGGAATCGGAGGGTCAATTTCCCAGACCGTCTGCTTTGCGTTTGGACTGGCAGAATCCTGTCCGATGATGCCACTCAGCCAGAAAGGGTTCTCACGCAGCAGAATGCCTGCAAAACCACCAGACTGAACTTGCCTGAACATCAAGCGCTTGACTCCCCCTTGTTCGCTGACGTTGAAGTTCTGTGGCGCTTTCAAGTATTCTCGGTAAATCGCTTCCATGATGAACGATGGGTCAATCCGGTAGAAGAGGAATGCGATCGTATCGTTCGGGAAGCGTTTGAGAATTTCTCCCGTCTGACTGCCTGACTTCCAAGCGTAAAGCTGACCGTTGATTGTGGCGAAGGACTCCTCAACGTCAGATGACTTCGCTGACCTAGCAGGAGAAGCATCCTGAGTAATGAAAAGGTCTCCTCTCGCAAAGTAGATTGCCCCTGATCCGACAATCTGACGCTGTGCCCCTTCTTCCGTGACGCTGCGAAACGGAATTTTAATCACGGGCGCATCGAAGAGCGCGTGTAAGCGTTGAGTTGCTTCTCGACTTCTTTGGGGATTGTGGGTTTTGCGCTCAACTGCTTGAATCTGCTGATAAAGCGATCTGACCGTTTGCTCATAGGCAGGCGCACCTAAAGTGGGTGTTGCCTCTGCGCGAACGGAGGAGGAGAACAGGAGCGAGGTTGCGAAGACCCCAAATAGCAGCTTTAGGGTACTTAGACGGTGGTTGTGTGACTGCATTCAGGACTCCGACGGGCAAGCTTTCTTAGGTGTGTCAAGCGCACACTTTAGAAAATATTCCCATTTTGCAGGAAAACAGGCGATTGACTGCTCTTTGACAGGAGATTCTGCTGCGGAACTCCTGCCGAGTGCGGCAGTGCACTCAAAAACTTCAGAAGTAGAATAACGCTGGACTACTCATGCAATCAGCGCGAATTGACCTACTCTCAAAACTCATGCGATCGCTCTGTGAATGCAAGCTTGATTGCGAGACGAGTTTTGAGAAGCTGAGAAGCTCAGTTTCTCGTAACGGTGCGATCATTCATTTTCTTTCGCAAAATCGGAGGATTCTGAGAAGGCTAACGGAAGTGGTCAGCGGCGGCGAAAAAATAGGCCGCGTGCGAGAGATTTTCGTGCTGTCCGCTGCACCAACGTGTTAGGCAAGCCAACCGGAACTGGAAAAACTTGTGGAATAGCGCAAAATCTCGATCGCTCCTCCGACAAAACCTGAGAAACACACAAATTCGATCGCCCTCGCTCGTGGACTAACGGAACTGGTCGGCAGCGGCAGAAAAAACTACAGCTATAGTGCCTGAAACGCTTTCTAGTTATAAATTTTGGGATTTAGAAACCTCCTGGAAGGCATCCGCCAAGCGGCGTACAGGCAGGAGCACAAGTTGGCGTGCAGCCCGGAGTGCAGTTTGGATTGCAATTATCTGGGCTACACGGTCCACCAGGCATTTGTGGCCTGTCCACAAATGCCGCGTCGAGCAATTGTCGCGCGCGTGCCAACTCAACGGAGTGTACTACAGCCGACAAACTCATGTCGCGTACATCCCCAACATTTAGCCATCGCGCAAAGACGCACGGATTGGCTTGCCCATCTTCACGAATCGCTAACCTAGAGGTTGTGCAGGCTCCGCAGAGCTCCTCAGTAGAACATGAGGCTGAGGCATCCTTTGCTCCACGCCCAATTCCGCGTGAGCGATCAATGCTTATACTCGATACACCCAAGCTTTGCAGATAGCTCGTTGTCTGTTGAATGTCTTGATCGGCTCGGATGTCAATAATTCCAACGCGTAGGGGCAAGCCACATTCTACAGCACGCTTGATATTCGTAACTGTTCGGGTCCAGCTGCCTACCTGCTGTGTGATTTGATCGTGGACGTTGGAGTTGTAGGAGTAGAAGCTAGTCGCAAGCGATACGCGCAGCTCCTTGAAAGTGCTCCACAAGGACTCTCGAACGTGTGTCAGATTTGAGAAAATCTCAACATCAATTCCCAGCGTATTTGCTTCCACCAGCAGTTGGGTGATGTCAGGATGGAGTAAGGGTTCCCCACCGATGAACTGCACAACGCGAACTCCTAGTGCGGCAGCCTCGTGAAGTAACTCAACCCATCGACGGGTACCAACGCGATCCCGTGGTCCAGCGGGACCGCTTTCGGCGTAGCAGTGAACACACTCAAGGTTGCACACGCCAGTAATTTCCAGCCAAATGGATGCCAAAAGCGGATTCTCAGTCTGGGCGGAAAGGCTATCTTGCTGGGTTGTTGTTGTCATCTCATTCCTCTCTTGCTGTGTTGTTGTCATCATCTTGCTCTTCTCCATCTCCAATAATCATGCGCTCTATCGGTTCTATCATCAGGAGGCGATGCTACAGCATGTGGGAGATGTTGAAACATCTGACTGTAGATGAGTCGGGCGAGGTGGTGCTTCGATGTAACTGGGAACCAATGACGCTCAATTACAGCGATGGCATCAGGACAAAACTCCCCTAACGTGTGTGTTTCCCCATGAACGGTCACTTTCGTATCTGAACCGCCACATGCGGCAAGTAGTGTGTCCCAGTCTTTTATAGGGAAAGTAAGTTTTCCCCCATGTTCGTCCGCCAAACGAAACGCCTCATTTATGTCTGCCAACTGACGTTCGCTAACGTAGACTGGAGAATTTGGAGCGTCATCCATAGATTAAACCTCATGAAACTAGAGTGCTAAATCAACGTCTCTCAATAAAATACATTTGAAGCAAGCCAAAAGGAAACAGGAAGAACTGAAACGAATCCCAAAACCACCAGCGCAGTCGAACTTAATTTACCTCCTCAGCAACAACAGATTAGGAATTAAGAAATCACTAAACTTTGCGAGTAACAGAAGAATGATGCAGAGGAGTAACAATCACTTGTGGCTAACGGCAAAAGTAAGCGGCGACAAATCAAACCGAAACGTAGCAGGCTGAAACCTTGATTCCTCTATGGAACTTCTGCTCAGAGAGCAGACAGTTTAGGTGATCAGGGACATCAGCATCAATTGCCAGTTAAACGCGCAGCAATACGAAACTGTTACTCTGGCTAGGTTTTAGCCTTAGCGTTGTTTTTGGTCTAAAAGCTACGGGAACGCTAAAGAGATTAAACCAATCAGTACTGCTATGTAACAGTACCTCGTTGATTGAATGATGTCTATCAAGTAAGCTAACTCAAAGATGTTTTGGGATCAATTCGACATTTGACCCATATAAATGTGAAGATTTTTTTACAACTGCTGGAGGATTTCTTATACTCAGGGTTTTATTGATTAGCCCTCTATCTAACTAATTCTTAGTGTGTATGGAGACTTTAACGTTTCAGGACACCCGGAGCTTACTTTCTACCATTCAAGCTCTCTATTCGCTCCGTGACCTAAATGCTTTTGGAGTTGATGCCCTTGCCCTTGTCAATCAGCTTGTTCCCAGCAAGGTTCCCACCTTCTCCATCACAAATTTTCATTCCCACCATATTGCCCATAGCTTTCTCCCCGGTCACGATGCCTTTACCCCTGAAATGGAGGAGGTGCCTCGCCGTCATTGGCATGAACATCCCTTCACCCAAAATATGCCACTCTCATTAAGTACATCTGTTAAAATCTCAGACTTTATCACTCAGGCAGAATTGCACCAATTAGAAGGACTTTATCAGCAATTCTTGCGGGGGATGGGTTGCGAAGATCAAATGATTCTATTTCTGCCAACTATCCCGCCTCAGAATTGGCATGAGCTTTTACAGAGAGAGTCCAGCGTGGTTGCATTTGCACTCAACCGCACTCACCAAAACTTTACGGAACGAGATCGCCTCATTCTCAACCTCTTACGTCCTCATCTGTTTCAGGCATACACCAACGCTCAGCATTATCAGAAATTACAAAACGATTTCAGTCAACTTCAGCAATCTCTCAATTATCTCAGCTTGGTGATTTTAGATACTGGGGGAAAAGTGCAGTTTGCCTCACCACAGGCTTTGGAGTGGTTAGAAACCTATTTTTCCAGATCCTCCCCTTCCCTTCAACTACCTGACCTTCTATGGTCGTGGGTCAAGCATCAAGCCAATTGTTCTGCTATCAAGGGAAGTCTTCCTCAGGTTCGTTTGCCATTGCGAGTCCAACTGGAAGGCAAGCAGTTAGTGATTCGCTTAGTGGTTGAACCGTTTGGAGAGCGCTATCTGCTGCTCCTAGAAGAACAGACTCTAAGCATGTTGAAGTCGCTTGAATGCTTGGGCTTAAGCCAGCAAGAAACGAAGGTTTTAGCGTGGGTGATGCAAGGCAAGGACAACAAAGCAATCGCAAAGCATCTAAGTGTTTGCACAAGTACAGTCCGCAAACACCTGGAAAGTATTTATCGCAAACTGGATGTTCAGAGTCGCACGGAGGCGATCGCCCAGGCATTGGAAAAGCTAGGAATTCTCAATCAACCACCGCTTGATTGATGGTTAAAGCTTGCTGGGATCACTTGGAATCGATCGTTGTGATGGGATCGACCAACCACTTATCTCAAAGCACTACTTTGCCAGCAATTCAGACTACTTTGCCCCTAAACACTAACAGATAAGCTTTCGGCTGCGACTCCCACCAGGGACTAGGCGGCATAACGTTGCCCATCACCCGCTGCTAGGATCTCTTGGACTCAACCGATAACTTTTGTACAGTCGAGTGCATGGGCGTTGTTGTGCTGCGCCAATACCGATGAATTTCTAGGTGTCCGTGACGTATTTGGATGACTTACCAAGATCGTCAAATCTAATGCCGTGCTCGTAAAGCTCTGAAAAGAGTTGATAACCTATAGAGTCATGTTCTCTTAGCCACGCCAAGCTCTTCTTTGATCCAAAATACCATTGCCCACGTAAATCGAAGTATATTTGCAATAAATCAACAGCAAGCCAGTATCGTCGATGCAAAGACTCAACATCTGAACTCTCCGATCGCTCCAGCATTTTGTAAACCCATTGTTTTGTATGCTCGATTTCCGAAGAAGACAGTTGCCTTGGTCCTTGCTCAATGCGTTGCCGCAACTGATCCAAAAAAGCGTCTCCGTGCCCTTCTGGATCATAGAGACAGTAGCCATCTGCAACCCGCAACAGCTCATCAGTAGCGGCTGACATGGCATCAGAACTATACACCCACGCATCTAGATAAAATCCTTCAAAGTCACGCGCATCTGCAATCGATGTAGCACCTTCTGCAAAGCAGACAACATCTATATCACTTGACAGTGTGTGATCTCCTCTAGCACGTGAACCGTAAAGAATGATGGTTTTTGGATTGTATTTTGCCTGCAAATCTATAACAACTCTTGAAAAAAGATCATTCATTATTTTGACTTACATGATTGGAGTTTTATAATTCAGTGCCGACCGTCCTGTTTGCTACATTTTTTCCTTTCCACTCGCGGCGTAGAATGCTGTAAACGTAGTCGTCCCATAGCTTGCCATCCAACTCATGATGTTCTCGCAATACCCCGTCCTGATGGAACGCAAGTTTCTTGAGCAGCTTAATCGACGGAATATTGAACGCGGCAGTCTGACAATACAGCTTGTTGAATGTTGTGGTTGAAAACAACTCACTAATTGCTAGAAGCAACATCTTAGTGCCAATGCCCTGTTGTCTAAAATGGGGATTGACTGTATATCCAAATTCGGCAGAACGACTACGTGGGTTGAGATCAAAGTAGCGAAAACGACCTATAGGCTCATCTACTCCATCTACGAAAAATGACCATGTCATTACATGATTACTTCGTGGAATTCTCTTTCCATCTACGACAGGACGGCATGTTTGCTCTTCAAGGCGATCGCACTGTCTCCACTTAGTGAATGCACAAAGATCCTCATTGGATGCTTGCTCAAATCGCATACTATTGCAACCCTCGCCGATAATCTTGAAACTACTATCTCAATCGATAATCCAAGCGGCACAACGATTGTTTAGACTGACTCTTTCTGTCTAATCACCCATATGCGGACGTTAGACGGGGTCAAGCCGAGATATGTGTAAAATAGTGCCACGGATCTTGGAAACGCTTGCTGTGCATATATTTTAGGCACTCGCTCTTGGGATGACTACAGTTCGGGTTTGCTGCCCACCGAGGCAGAAGTTCCAGATCATGAGACAGGCATGTAACCGTGGGCGAATCAGGCGGAACGCCATTTTATCGATCGTGACTCAATGCCGCTTGTTTCATGAGTTTTCGGCATTTGCAAAATTGCATTCAGATCGGGTTCTCCGCAGATTTTGGTGAGTTAGGTTAAGTATGTGAAAATTCAGCATTCA
>CAXTDB010000160.1:0-3831 GCA_964242045.1 uncultured Leptolyngbya sp.
ACGCGACTATGCCCTGCTGCAAGTTCCTGAGTACTGGGCGATCGACTATCGCGGACAAATTCCAGAGATTCATTGCGAGCGCGGTAAAGGCATCAAGACGATCGTATTTACGCTCGATGGCTATCGGGTTCAGCGCCAGGAGTATCTTGCAGATGAAGTGATTCGTTGTGCAACATTTTCTAATCTGATGCTGACGACTGGACAGATTCTGAACTTGGGCAACTCAAATTCGATCGACTAATCAATCTTCTTGCCACGGTGGACGTTTGCCGACATACTGGCTCTGGGTTTTACCAGCTTCGTTCCAGTAGGCATACCAATACGGTCCGTGTCCAACGATCGCAATGTCACCCTCCATACACGAGCACCCCTCTTGATAACAACGACGTTTCTGCAACACATAGGTCTTGCCGTGGTAGTGCTGAGTTTCGCGCTCTTGCAATTGCTTGGTCAGCCAATCGTAGAGAATTTGTTGATCGACTGGAGTGAGCCGTTCGATCGAGGCTTGGAGGGAAGGAAGTGAAGGACGACGCGGCATCGTATCTTGTGTACTAAAGGGGATTATTATAGTTATTATTACACAAGATAGCGCTTAGACCTAAATCTGCATTATACCAATCGCTCAATCTTATCTAATTCATCGCTAATCTCCGTGAGTTTAGCCTCTTCAGCTTGGATTTGTTTTTCAAGCTGAAATTTAACAGTTTCGGATGCTTCGATCGCAAAAGCTGTTCTCAATCGCGCTAACTTCTCATTGCGTAAATTCAGCTCTGATTGGAGAAGATTTTGACGTTGCTCTAGTCGGCGCTTTTGTGTGATCGACAAGCGATCAATCAACGGACTTTGCAATCGATCCGAGGCAGGATTCAGCCATTGTTTTGAATCATCTGCTTGAATGTTCGTTGAAGCGCGATCGCGCATTTGTTCAGCGACTTGACGAATTCCCTGTGCTACATCAAGAAAAGCTTCATCGCGATCACTCCAACTAATGATTGGTTGTGCGTTTTTCGGTAACGCTTGCAGCTTGCTAAAAGGCGAATGTTGCCAGTCTACAGGACGCAGAATCACAGGTACAACGCAAGCTTGTTGCTGGTCATGGCGTTCCATTGCGCGAGTAAGCTCAATGTCATAACAGTAATCAGATGCCAAAAAGTCGGAACTGATCAGCAATAGGATAATTTGCGCTGAGTTGAGATGTTCGCTAATCTGTCCTTCCCATTCACTGCCTGCGGTGATTTGTCGATCGTGCCACTCACTAATTAAGCCCTGGCGCTTTAAGAGACTGAGATGCTTCACCAGTTCTTGCATCAATTTCTCATCGCAATGAGAGTAAGAAACAAAGATTTTGATAGCGCTGTCGAAAAGCAATCCAAAGTCCATCTTCACATCCTTACTTCTGATAAGTTATTCAAATATTACCTGCACATTAGTAAGTCCACGCGATCGTAAAGCATTCGCCTGACGTTCTGCCGCTTCTGGAGTCGTGTAGCTGCCTGCGCGAACAAAATCTCCTAATAGATTTTGTCTCGGAACCGCATCCGGGATCACATCCTCAATTCGCCTGAACTCAGTGGCACTGCTAAAAGGAATAATCACAGAATAGCGACGAGTATTCGAGGCACTCTGCCCAGTTCCAATGCCGATCAATGCGCGTCCAAGAGCAGCCAAGGTTTGATTGTCCGCCACACCCGTTGCGGATAGTCCCCGTGCTTGTTGAAGATTCAAAACGGCTTGCTGAGTTTGAGTGCCAAAGTAGCCTGTGACTGTTAACGAGTAGCCGACTTGATTAAGTCGCTGCTGAAGCTCAGAAACGCGCTGACCCTGATCGCCAAATTGCAGTTCAACCGTTCCAGGCGGCGTAGTGGGTGGAGTCGTTCCGCCTGCGAGGGGAGCGTAAACATCGGCATCCGCGACACCCGTTTGAGAACGACCTAAATCGCGTTGCAGTTGAATCACAGCGCTGCGAGTATCAGATCCAAATACGCCATTGATTTCGCCGTAGTAATAGCCTCTCGATCGCAGTTGGATTTGAAGTTCACTGACTCCAGGACCGTGATCGCCAAGTTGTAAGCGATCTCCATATTGGGCTAATCCGGTTCCCGGTGCTGGATTCCCTAAACCGAGAGCGCGGTCGGTTTCTACTGTCACTACGCCATCGGCGTTAATTCCTCGTTGTTGCTGACACCGAATCACCGCATCACGAGTTCGAGAACCGAAGAATCCGGTGGGAGACATGTCAAAGCAGCCTAACGCTCTCAGGCGATCTTGCAGTTTACTGACCGCAGTGCCTTCATCTCCTGCTTGTAGAATAACTCTTGTGCCTACAGTTACAGGATTAGTAGTTGGAGTAATTGAGGGATTAGTTCCAGGCATAAGATGAACATCAGTCGCAGAAATATCACCACGCTGAAGGTAAGTAGTAAGTTCAGGTTGCGGAATTCCATTCGGCTTTAACCCAAAGCGTTTCTGACAGCGAATGACAGCTTCTCTGGTTAAAAGGTCAAAAGACCCTGTAATTGCAGCGTTAAAACAACCTGCCCTTCTGAGTTGGTCTTGTAAATCTGATACAGCTTGTCCTTTTTCTCCCTGCACTAAGATTCTTTGAGAAGGCGAGTCTAAACTTTGCTGTGGAGCTGACAGAGGTGAGGCTGATGTTAGTGGTGCAGGTGGAAGAAATTGTGATTGAGGACTACTGCTTGCTGAATCAGTAGGTTCAGGTGACACCCGTGAGCTAGTGCCAGGTTGCAGAGATCGCTGTGTGGAGGCACGACCATCTGAGTTAGTCCTGGGAGTTGCTGTTGAACGATTGCTAGTTGCTGGTATTGGGCTAGAAGGTGCTGTTGTCGCGCGAGTTCGGGGTGAAGCAGTTTGACTGACTGAAGAAGAGGATGGAGTAACGGCGGGTTGTAATGAATTGAATTGCGGTGTTAGTGTAGAAGAGTCTGGTGCTGGCTTAGATGAAGGTGCTATTGTCGCGCGAGTTCGGGGTGAGGTGGGTGAACTGACTGAAGAAGGCTTAACAGTCGGTTGTGATGAGTCAAGTCGAGATGTTGGTGTAGGCGAATCTGCTTGTGTGGAAGTTGTGTGAATTACACCAAGAGTAGCGCGACGCATTAATTCAAACAATCTTCCATCGGAGCTTGCTAGAAACGCGAATAGTGCTAATACTGCACTTCCTCCAGCTAGCCAATATCGATATTGCTTGAGTGTAGCGACGAGCGAGATGCTTTGTAAAACTTGCTGAGAAGGTGCTGAAATTGAATGAATTGACTGAGGTAGTGGTAGCTGTATTCCAGCGACTTGAAGCTGGCAATGTTGATCTGTAATCTGATTTAATTCAGTAGCAGCGGTTTGCATATTCCCTCGCACAAATTCTGCGATCGCACGAGCATACAGAATTAACGATCGAAACTCAACTAACGGCTCTTCCAGCAAGTCCAAAAGTGCCGCCATCCGCATCCATTCGCTTTTTTCGTTCAAACTGAGCTGAGCAAGCACTGTCGCAATCTCCTGTGCTGCCTTTTCTGGGTTTCTGTAAGCTAATGCTGCCCAGCGTTGTCCTTGAGCAAAGTCGTTCGCGTCTGAGTCTGCTACGCTGAACTGAGTATCTACATATGCCAGCACAAAATCAGCGAGTTCTTGAAGACGATCCGCTCCTAGTCGAATTTGCTGCTTTAGTTGTTTCAGTAACTCATTGCGAACGTCTTTGTCCATTTCATACAGTTCGCAGCCCACCTCTTCGCAGAACCCAGTCAGTAGCAAATCAGAAACCGCAATCCAAGGCATACTTAGATCCACTTCGCTTGAATCGCGCTGAAAATTTGCCCATAG
>CAXTDB010000160.1:3841-9279 GCA_964242045.1 uncultured Leptolyngbya sp.
GGTCAGTGCGAGTGGAAGCGCAGCATGACACGCAAGATAATAATGCCCATCGCCAAACCGCTGTCGGAATGCTTGAATGCGCCGCTTCACTTCTTGCTCTGAAGAAATCACCGATTGAATCATTCCCTGTCTCCCAGTACTCCTCTTGCTGAATAGTGCTTTCCTCGCAACGCTGAGATCGCCTGATCTAATCCTTGTCGTGTAGCCTCAAACATCGGAACCAATCGAGCAATTTCAATTGCAGGTGAATTAAACCAGCGAGGCTCTGGCATTGGATTGAGCCATGAAACCCGTTTAACTTGTTGCTGCAATTGCTTTAAAAATTCACTCGTCATCATAACGCGATCGACATTCAATCCTCCACGAGCTGCCCCGGCATCGCTAAAAATCAAAACGACAGTACGATCGCGATTCATCCGAGCCAATATTGCTTGAATCGGCTCCGCTTCTAAATGGAATCGATCTCGATACAAATAATGAATCGGACAGTTGTGAAAGTAATAGATGTTCGTTTTACCGAGTTTTCCGCCTCTCAACGCCGTTTCTATCAATCGCTCTGCCAGCGATCGAAATGCGACCATTGAGCCTTCTTGATCAATCAGGAGTACTAATTCTGTTCGATTGATGCGCGGTGGAACCAAAACCGGCTCTAATAGTATTCCACACCGAGCAATGTGTTGCACCGTCGCATCTACTTCTAATTCTGTGGGTAATTCTTCTCGAACAAGCTGTCTCAAATACCGCCAACTCTGCTTCATCTGCCGTCGTGTAACTGGAAGAAAGTCGTTAGATACGGCAAAGCGATCGCGAGATTTTTCAGAATGATGAACGGTTTGCTGAATTGTTTGAGCGACCTGCACTTCATCGTTCATTTCCTGAAGCACCTGTGACAAAGCCTTCGTTCGAGCGTTAGCTTGAGCGCTCGGCTGCCTCTGCTTGCGCTGCCTGAAAACCCACCATAGACCAACACCACTTGCGATTAAGCTTAAGAGGCACAGTAGTGTCCAAGCGGGAATTCGAGGCTCAGGCGGTCGAGATTGAGGTTGTGCAGTTGGTTGAACGGTTGGAGTCGCCTGAGTCGTGCTAGGCGGAACCGAAATCGGTATTGGCACAATGACTGACGGTTTTGGACGATTCATCCACAAGGCGATTCCTACAGCGATGAAAACTGTACCAACGATCGCACCGATTGAAACCCAACGCAATTTCTTTACTTTTGGGTTTGATCGCGATTGCTGGTTTTGGTTAAGGAACAACTGGTCAAAATAGTAATCAAACAGGTGTCGCTCATCTTGAGATCGCACCCAGACGGTTCGGCACAATCGCGCCAACGCCTCTTGATCCGGCAATCCATATCCTGCTTGTATCGCTCTCAGTACAGTTTCATAATCTTCAATTCGCAGAGGCAGTCCTGCTTGTCGCAGTCGGCTGAAAAGTTCGAGTAAGGGAAGTTCATCCATTGTTACGACCTCAGATAGCGGAGATGGTCTTCCCAACTTTTCAACAACACCCCTGGAAATGGCAGTCTCCCGCTTAGCTGAGCCAGGATGTGATCTTCGGGATGACGCTGCAACACCTGAAACCAGTCAATCAGTTCGCTCGTACTCACTTTCTTTCCAGCTTCCCCTTTGTCTTTCCACATCCTCTCGCGCAGCTCCAGAAATCGTCGAATCGCTTGCTCAACTAACTCAGACGAAGCAGTAGGAAAGCGCGATCGCACAATTTGACTCAATCGCTCTTCATTCGGAAACTCGACATAGTGAAATAAGCACCGCCGCAAGAACGCATCCGGCAGATCTTTCTCATCGTTGCTAGTAATGAAAACGATCGGTGGAATTTTTGCTTTCACTTCTTGCCCGGTTTCTTCAACCAAGAATCGTAGTTTTTCTAATTCCAACAATAAATCATTCGGAAAATCAATATCTGCCTTGTCGATTTCGTCGATTAACACAACCGTTCGCTCATTAGATTGAAATGCTCGCCCTAATGCCCCCCACCGGACATAAGTTGTAGGATCATCGCTTTGTTGAATTTGGCGATCGCTCAGTCGCCCAGAAGCAGCAAGCTGAGCATCTCGCAGCCGTCCTACCGCATCGTAAACATAGAGTCCGTCTCGTGCGCGACTGATCGATTTCACTGTCCAAGATTCGATCTTTAATTCCAACTCATAAGCAACCGCTGAGGCAAGCTGTGTTTTTCCACATCCTGGTTCGCCTTTAAGTAGTAATGGGCGCTCCAGATAAATTGCGAGATTGACCGCTTCGACTAGCTCAGGATTGGGTAAATAGGGAGACATCAAATCCCCGTTGGGGCTTCGCTCTCCCCGTATCGGCTGCTTATCCCCCCGGTATTCGAGCTTGTTCGTTAGAGTTTCATCCATGTGTCTTCTTTCTCATACCAATCAAATCCTGCCATGCGGCAAATCTCGCTCAGCGCAGGTTCTGGAATCCCAAATTCGCTGTTGTCAATAATCGTTTGGGTCGTTTCATCCAACCGCTCAAACCATTCGATCGGCAAGTCATCCGATGAGAACTCAAGCCAACTGGTTAGCTCTGGCTCTGAGAACTCGCTGATTTTTGCCAACTTCACTGGAACATCAGGCATCCAACTCGGCTCCAAGGTTTCAACAAACGGAATCTTCCAGTCACCCACGCATCCATCGTTATCGATCAAGAACATCAGCAGCCGATACGGACTGCTGGGTTTCCCAGTTTGCCACGCTCGAATCGCTAAAGGTTTCCAGAACTCTTGCAGCAAGCTATTGAGAAAAAACTCTGGCAGATAATCGACTTCGTTGAAGATGATTAATACATTCTGGGTCTGCCACCACTGATACACTCGTTCGACGATCGCGCTGATTTCCCCTTGTCGCCCCAATCCGACCCGGCTCCCCAACTCGCGCCAAAGAGCTGCGACATCACTGCGTCGTGCAACCCGCGTTAAATTAAACTTAATCACCTTGCCCGTGATGCTATCTCGCGTATGCTGCACGACCAAGCGATTCAGCAACCAGCGCTGTCCATACTCCACGCCACCATGAATCAAAAACGCTGAGACTGGGTAGTTTTGCACAAACTTCCGAAATGTAAGGACTTGTTTGCGATAACCAAGCTTCAAGAGGGCTTGGTAGAGCCGCCCATCTTCTGACAATCGTTCGAGTGCCGTTTGCTGCTGATCCAGTTTCTTTAAGTCTGCTTCAACCTGCTCGATCTGTTTCGAGTACTGAAATTGACTCGTGGTGTCGGCTGCGATCGCGTAAGCGTGCCGCAACTCCCGCAGTTTCTCGTGCAGCAGGTCGTACTGGGATTGAAGTGCATCGCGGCGGGGTTGAAGCAGATCAAACGACATTGCTCTGAACGATGTTTATTGCTTCGATTAGTCTAGCGTGAATTTTCTGATCTCTAAGTCCCAATTCGTACTTGATGCTAAATTGCAGCGGCTGGCTTTTCTATGTCTCACCGCAATTTGATCGGAGCAATTGGAAACAACCTTTCTAATCTTGCGAGTTTGACCAAAGCGATCAGACGGAAGATACACCTTTATCTTGTGTAATAAAAGGAGTTTTATTACACAAGATAAAGATTGAACCAATCGCGAACTCTGTTTGACAACCTCTCAGTCACCGTATAGACTTTCTGCATTCAATTGCGAAAAGGCGCTCGCATTCATGCCATTTCCAACTCTACCTGAACACAGTCGCTGGAAAATTTTAGAAGAAACCGCACCTGGTTTCTTTTTGGTGTGTTGTACTTGCGATCGCAAAACCGAGAAGATTCTAGCGCGGCGATATGTTCGGGGTGAATCTTTATCCTGCGGCTGTCTTGTCAGCGAAAAGGCAAGAGAGCAAGGAAAGCGGAATCTCTCCCCACTCCGAATCGGTTATCAACAGTACGTTCAGCAGAAACGTTCGACCTCAAAATATGCGGCGAAACTTCCAAGTCTTGAAACCCTCATTAATCTTAAGCAGCAGGGACTCAGCACCCTAGAGATTGCTAATTTCTTCGGGTCTAGCCGACAGGCTGTGCAAAAACGCCTTGCAAAAACCGTTTTCAAAGTCTAAATCCACTAATCTCAGGCAACCCTTATGCCACGTCCCAAACGCGCCAAGTCGACGACCTCCAACCCTTCGTCTGTACCGGAACAGCTTGATCTGACAGAAGTTGAAGTTCTGCCACCAGACGAAATTATTGTTTCTTCAACGTTTGAAGGCATTGTCGTTGCGTCTACTCCAGCGGCTCCGCAGAGTGTGAGAAAGCAAATTCGCAAACCGCGAAATTTTCCACGAACCGAGCCGCCGCTGTTTACCAATAAGCCGATCGAGATGATCGCGACCAGCGCTCCGATCATCAGTGCAACTCAAGCGTTTCTCAAACCGCCCGATTGGAGTGAATACAGCCAAAATCGCCTCTATTTCCAGCGACATTTTGGCAAAGGACGGTATGTGGAATTCTCGGTGCTAAACAATCACAAAGATCAAGCCGAATTCGTTACCTCGCAAGCAGAACGAGAGATTCTTGCACAGTATGGCGTGATGGCAGCTCGTCTTCATGCCGTCTTTGCGACTTACGCCGCACTGCAATCCGAGCCGTGGAAAGAGCCATTCCACCTCCGTGGAACCGACTTGATTAAAACACTGAAGATTCATAACAGCAATAAGTTCAACAAGTCACAAAAACTCAAAGCGATCGCAGAACTCGCTTGGGTGGTTGGCACACTCGGTGCGATCATTCACTGGTTTGAAGGAGACTTAGACCTATGTGTGCGAGAACGCAGCTTGCTCTGGATTGTCAGCATTCAAGAATATATTCAGCCGAATTTGGATGAATTAGCAGAAGATGCAGAACCCCACGAAAGCATTGATGAAGTGATCATTCGAGTGCAACCCGGATTATGGACTCAAAACTTTCTGAATCGCCAGGGCGCTCAACAGCGAAAAGCTCTGTATCAGTATGGTTTGATTCCCCGACAAGTCTTTGAGATTGACCCGCACCGCCGCAAGCTGGCAACGAGCATGGCACTGTATCTCATCCAAAACAGTCGTGCTCGCCCCAATGGAACTTACACCATTCAAAGCTTGATCGAAAGCATTCTGCCAATGAATGACATCGACAAAGCCTTGAACGATCGTCGCTATGCCTGGAAACTGCGAGAATCAATCGATAATGCCCTGTTAACGCTAAAAGACAGCCTAAAAGTCGAAATTGATTTTGACGAGACAACATATCCATTATGGTTACGCCCCGTTTGGAGCTTACCCGACGAACTTGCTACCCTAGACACCAAAGAGCGCAATCAACGGCTACTCGGCTCCAAATGCCTACCCGACAATTACCTTTCAAGATATTGGTTTGGAGCAAAGTTGACGTTTCAGCTTCCATCGGAAATTCAAGATTGCCTCGACGAAATGGAGGCGCGACGCACTGAAAAAACAAAATCAC
>CAXTDB010000160.1:9289-10511 GCA_964242045.1 uncultured Leptolyngbya sp.
TGCTGAATTGGACCCAAGCAGATTTAGCTACAAAAATGGGTAAAAGCGTGAGTTGGGTCAAATTGGTCGAGAGCGATCGACGGCGCGTAGTCGAGAAGGATCAAGAAGCTTTACACAGTCTGCTCAACTTGTAACCTGATTCAGAACCCGAATAAGTTACAGACTCAGTAACCTGCTTGTAACCACTGTGAGTTCGTGATGTCAGGTAGATTTGTCGTTATCATAAGCTCCCCTAGCAATGACATTACTTCCCCTGCTCGTAACATTCCTCAGAATTGCCCTCAGTCTCTAACTTGATTTAAAGTCCAAATTGGTTACACACTAGCAACTTGCTTGTAACCACCGTTAGTCTTTGAGTTCAGCTAATTTTATCGTTGTATTAATTTCCCCCAACCGTGACATTATTTCCCCTAGTCGTGACTTCAAATCCGAAAATCCAGTTTTATCGGTTCAATCGATTGTGAGTTTGTAACCTCGTAGAGACGATGGATGTAACCTCTATGTTTATTAAGTTTCAAACGATTCTAGGTAATCCAAGCCTCCCCAATCCGTGACTTTGGCATTTTGGCTGTAACCTTGCTGTAACCCTTGCTTCTTCAGACTCTTCAAGAAACAGGGTTACAAAATCTGGCTAAATAACTTCCCCTACCGATGACATTTAATCCTTTGGATGAGACATTGAATTCCTCTTGCTGTGACATTTCTTCCTATAGCTGCGACATTTCTTCCCATAGCCGTGACATAAAAATTCTAGAGTTCTTTCATAACAAGCTATTGCAGGATTGTTACAAGCTTGATCAGATCAATTAGATCGATCAAACTGTAACCCTCAAATTGTCAGAACTAGGGTACTACACTTCCAGCACAACGCTTTGTTTGTTGTGTTGGGTTTCTATGCAAGATTGTTTAACTCATTTCCAGTCTGTTTCGGAACAGCATTCTTTCTTTGCCCTGTTTCCGCACCGCTACGATTTCATCTGGGCAGAACATGCCGCTCTGCACCGTTCCGTAGAGTGGCAAACCGAACGACGATACCCATTATCGGATCGCCACATTGATCAAAGCTCTTATCTCTACGGAGTACGATTCGGAGCGAAAACTCAATATGCCGTGCTCGATATCGATGCAGGCAGCGCTTACCACCCCAAACGAGATCCGTTTGCGATTCCACGAATCATTGCTGCTCTAGAACCATTGGGACTCGTGAGCTATGTTGCCTGCA
>CAXTDB010000161.1:0-10508 GCA_964242045.1 uncultured Leptolyngbya sp.
AGATTCTCTATTGCCTTTTTTCTCTTTCGTCATCTCCTTTCCTCCCATTGAAAGTCCTTGCATTTTAGTAGCTGACTCAGTACCCAAGTCATTAGCAGATTCTAAAAAGTCGTTGTGAATGTTGCCATTGGGCAACTTTGCTCCTTTTAAGTTTGCTCCGCTAAGGTTAGTTCTTTCAAAGTTGCCCAATTAGTTGGTATGCAAAGTCCATTCAGTCAGAAGTGGAAAGCCTAAACCAAACGTCCAATGCCATAGTTTTCCATCTCCGGGTAAGCGTCTAACCTTACTTAAAGCCCCAACCAGCTCTACCTCTGTCAAGCAGGCTTGAACGAGTTTGACATGACTAAAATCTCGTTGTTTTGTTGCATAAAGTTCTACAATTTCTTGAGCATTTATATCTTCCATCCTGGGCTTAGATAGTAGTGGAATTTGGCTCCAATTGCCATTCATGCCTCAGAAGCCCTAAATACATTGTTTTCTGAACTAGCATGAGGCGATACTGCACAATCAGAAATTCTTGAGCTTGCTCACGGGACATACGACGAACTTGATCAGTGAAATCTCTAAGGCTGAATTCTTGCTCTAGCGTGAGTTCGATCGATGAATTCATACTGACCTCTGATAACCCTAGTTGAGATAAAAACTGTGATCTAACTGATTAGGCAACGTGAAGTTGTAGTTCTAGAGTGATTGAATAGATAGAAAACTCTCACCCGATCACGTGGAGACAAAGGTGAGAGTTGAAAATGATTCAGCTACTGTAACTGGATCTCTAGATGTTTACTCTTCGATCTGTGCTTACGCAGGCATAAGTACCGTATCAATAATGTGAATGACTCCATTATCCGCTGCCACATCAGGAGTTGTTACACGAGAGTCGTTAATCTGAACGCCATTCGAGGCATCAATCTTTACATCTGAACCTTGAACTGTTTTTGCTGACTTCAGCTTGGTCACATCCGCCGCCATAACTTTGCCAGAAACGACGTGATAGGTGAGGATTTTCTTGAGTTGTGGAATGTCTTTCAGCAATCCATCTACAGTGCCTTCTGGCAATTTGGCAAACGCCTCATCAGTCGGCGCAAACACCGTGAATGGACCTTTACCTTTGAGAGTCTCGACTAGACCCGCAGCTTTGAGAGCAGCAGCTAATGTACCGAAAGAACCAGCTTTAACAGCAGTATCAACAATATCAGCCATGAATTTCACCTTTTATTTGTTACTTGCTAACGCTAATCACGCCAACAATTCAAGTATGTCCTCCTGGTGTTTGAGTTCGTGTTTGAATTGTTGCTTGAGCTATCTTTTAGGACTTATGAGTTAGCGCACAATGGATGAGTCTCTCTAACGATAGAGCTGATTGATCAATCAATTCAATCAAATAATCCTTCTACGATTTGACGAAATGCAATGAGGGCATGAGTTGATTGATACTGCTTCAGATCTTCTAGCAATTGATCAGAAATTTCTGAGGTAACGATCGTTTTGAGTTCAATGTTGGTGTTGTATCCTGCGATGTCTCCCATTCTCTTACCATGACTTCCAGCACAAGGTGGTGGAATGATTGTATAGCCAGACACTCCGAGTTTTGAGAGCAGACAGATTAGCCGCTCCTGCAAGACAGCCTCACTGATGATTGTGACCAGAACACCTTGAGATAAAGAAGCAGACATACTATTTTTCTCCAATGTTTTAATTGAGCCTGTTGATTTCGGGAAGCCTTGACCCTTGTGTCAGATTCCAAACCTCATTCACAAGATTGTTTAACTTCACGGGCTTGAGTAAATACGCCTCAGTCTTGAATCTGGGTTGTTGAGTAAATTCTGCAATCGAACAAGTTGAAGTAATCAAAATCGAGGTGTTGCTACTACGCTTGAGCGCAAGATATTTAACTCGCTGAATGAGTGGATACACACTTTCGCCCGGAAATCTCGTTTCACAGATCAAAACTCTAGGCATCAATCTGTTGATTGATGCTAATCCATCCTCGACAGAACTCGTTGTGGTTACTTGCGCCCCACAGCTTCCAAGCACAAAAGCGTACAATTCCCTGCTGTCTCGATCGTTATCTACAATCAGAATCAGAACATTTTTGAGAATTTCAGAATTCAGAAGTTCGTTCGAGTTCAACATCATAAAAGTCTCGCAGAAACACAACATCGCTTTCAAGACATTTCTAAATGAGTAATGCTTGATTTTTCAGTTGAGTTGATGAATTACGAAACAAACCTTTACCTAAATTTCTGCCAAAGGATAGATGAAACCTCAACTCACAGTAATTCAGCAGTTAAGTAGTCAAAATAAGCACTCATTTCACTTGCTTCTTCTGGTGACATCAGTGAAGTCGTCATTGCTTTCACCGCGCGAACGCTCTCAGCAACGCCCTCAAGCAGCGTACCGAGGGAATTGTACATCCTGGCGTACTCCAATCAATCTAATGTCCTCAAGTGGGGTTGCTCCTCCAGCCGCGACGCTATAAGTGACTAAGCACAGGTAGTAATGCATATCCCGCAGGCAGGTTGCGATCATTTCCTCACCACAAGCGTTGCCACCGGAAGAGACTAAATTGGGACGACGCTGAAACAATTGACTCGCGGTCTGTTTAATAATGAGATCGCGGCTTTCCGTTAAGGTTTTGACCAATCGTAATCGACGATCGCTGCTCATCATGAAGCCTTTAATCTGCTCCATTTCTCCCGGCGTAAGATAGCAACACTCTGCATCTGCATTCACGATTAATTTCTGAATCACAGCTCATGATTAAATTCCTCGTCTTTTACCAACACCCTGACACGGTGATGTTTGATTTGATGGATGTATTGTTTGATTTCGATACAATTCATTCCCCTTGCCATTCTCGATCTTCTAACTCTTTCTGAGGTAAAAGCAACGTCGCCTCAATTTCTTGCCGAATTGCGGCGGTGACTTCACAATTGCTATTCAAGCAATCCATCAGGAGTTGGTTGGCATCGTAGTACCGCTGTAGGACTTGCTGTTGCTCAGGGCTAAACTGCCACGGATGCTGAATGTTGCGATAATGCGCGATCGTACTGCGTAACTGTGCTATCCAAGCCGGATAGTTTGTCTGCCACCAGTCCTGAAGCCGTTCTCGGTTTTGGCTTGGAGCGGGCAACTGATCTCTTAACTGTTGCACAGATTTGTAGAATCCAGCATCCAGAACCATCACTAAGATGTTGTTGAGCGCCTCAGTACACGCATTGATGTAGGCAAAATCCTGGTTCTGGTTGGTGGCAAACTCCAGCAGCAAGTTCTCTAATGCCGCATCTAAAAACATTCCCTGATCTAGAGTGCTGGCTAAGGCGAACTGTGCTGCTGTGTGTGGGGCTTGGGCAAGTGCAAGGTAAAATGCGCGAGTGGTTGCAACTTTTGGTTCGATTGGGATTGTTTGAGATTTTTGGCTGACCCACATCAAAAATTCTTGCAGATAGGGATCTTGAGCGACTAACGCATCAATTTGTTGTTTCATCAACTGCACGAGTGAATCTGCACTTCGCAACATCGCAGCCGTTAACAAGAACACTTCGCGCCAGTGGGGATCGGTAATGTGACTCACCAATCCTCCTAATGCTTGCTCTAATGCCCGTAGATTATGACTCGCGACAATTTTTCGAGCCGTGAAGTATTCTTGAAACGCCAAGTAGGAGAATGAAAAAATTCCTCGCGCTCGTTCGATTAGGAGTCCATGCTGCGCCTCGATCGCTTTTAGTATCGCTTCGCTTTCAAGTTGCAGTTCTTCAGGTTCTAACGATGCATCCGGTAAGTTTCTCAGATAGTCTCCGATGTATTGTTCAATGATACGTTGTTCAAAAAAATATTGTCCTTGTTCAAAAGTGACGGCGGCTAGTTGACTCAGTAATCTGAGCTTCTGAGGTAATAAAAAACCTCTGTAAGCATCATCGCGTTCGACTCCTCTGGCTTCATCCCACTTCCCCAACAGGAGGTCGAGTCCTTGTCTGTAGAACTCAGTTCGCTTTGTTGGAAATTTTTCTTGACCATGAAACACCCAGCAGGCGAGGTGCAGAAACAAAGGAGTACCAACCAGTTGGCGAAACTGCCAGTTTTCCGGTAAGTCTAGCTTCTGCATAAACTCAACGGACTGATTTTGCTGCGGTTCCTTCGGAGTCGCGCTCTGCGCTAATCGCGGCATTGTTTTACTGAATACGGCGAACCACTTTTGTGCAAATGTTGTAATTTGCGCTTGGGTAAACGGTGCAATCTCAACATCGGTGAAGCCTCGGAGCTGCAGCTTTTGAGCCGCTGTCCGACAGGAGACCACAAATTGATTGCGATGATACTTGTCTGAGAATTGGCGAATTTCTCGTAGAACTGATGCACTGTCCTGATTCAGCAGTTCATCAATACCATCCATTAACAGTAAAACTCGACCCGATTGTAGCAATGTTTCAATGGTTGCGGAGTCTGAAATGCCAGAAGGAACAAAGCAAGCGTAAACATACTTAAAAAGGCTAAAATTACCGCTATTTCTCGATTCTTCTGCAAACTCTCTCATCACAACAAAGAGCGGCACTCGATTAGCAGCGAATTCTCCCCGATTACACTGAATGGCGAGATGTTGCAAAAAAGTAGTTTTCCCAACTCCCGGCTTCCCCAAAACTCTCAGCTTTGAATAGGCTTCGACTGCCTGCATTCCTGGGATTTGCTTTTGCTCAACAGTTCCCAATCCCACACGATCGAACTCAGTCGGTTTTAAGTTCTGGAGTTCAGCAATCTCAGACCATTGTTGGCTGGCAACTTCTTCTAAAATATTGACATCTACATAGATATCATCAATCCTCACTGGACGGTTGACATCGAGTAGCTGCAAGATGCCGCACTGATTTTGAATCGTGTCTCGATGCTGCGATCGTACTTGCTGTACCAAACTATCCACATCCACAGGGGTTGCTTTTGTTCGTTCGCCCGGTGCTGGAAAATCTACAGGGGGATCAAGCGCAATCTCGCGCCAATCCAAATCCAAAATCGAACAAATTTCCAGGAAGATCTGGCGATCGACAGGTTGCCCAGTGAAAAACCGCCAGATCGGTTGACGGGTCTTTAAGTTCACTTCCCCCGCTAAGTTTTCCTGCGTCCAGCCTTTGATAGCAAATGCACGTTTAGCCTGTTGAATACCAGCAGGAGATGCCTGAAGTGAGCGTTTGACCATAAGATAAATGGCTCATATTAAAAATCAAAGCATTCCCCGGTGACAATATAAGTGTTTGATTTCGTTACCATCTCACTCTATCGACTGAGTTTGTTTAACAATTTCTATCTGTTGGTGCTCATCTAGATCAATTTTGACAGAATCACCAGGCTTAGTTTGACCAGAGAGAATGGACTCAGCTAAACTATCTTCGAGGAGACGGGTGATAGCTCGTCGCAACGGACGTGCGCCTTGCTCTGGGTTATAACCCTCTTCGACGAGGCGATCTTTAACGCGATCGCTGACTTTCAGTTTGATGCCTTGTTGAAGCAAGCGATTTGAAAACTCAGTCAGTAAGAGATCGGCAATTTGTTTGATTTCGTCGTGTGTCAATTGTCGGAACACAATAATGTCATCTAGACGATTCAAAAATTCCGGGCGAAAATACTGCTTCAGTTCTTCATTGACTAACGTTACAGTACGTTGATAAGAAGCTTCTGGAACATTCGTTGATAGTTCAAAGCCGAGTCCGCTACCCCCTTTCTGAATCACCTTAGAGCCAACATTCGAGGTCATCACAAGCAACGTATTCTTGAAATTTACGACCCGCCCTTTTGCATCGGTTAGGCGACCATCTTCCAAGATTTGCAACAGTAAATTAAACACATCAGGATGCGCTTTTTCGATTTCATCCAATAAAACAACCGTGTAAGGCTTGCGTCGAACGGCTTCGGTTAACTGTCCGCCTTCGCTGTATCCGACATATCCCGGTGGAGAACCAATCAGCTTAGAAACGGTATGGCGCTCCATAAATTCAGACATATCCAATCGAATCATTGCTGATTCAGAACCAAAAAAGCAGGCGGCTAATGCTTTAACTAATTCGGTTTTGCCGACTCCCGTTGGACCTGAGAAAATAAACGAGGCGATCGGGCGATTCGGATTGCTCAATCCCACTCTTGCCCGTCGAGTTGCCCGCGCGATCGCATTCACCGCTTCCTCTTGTCCAATCAGTCGTTGATGCAAAACGGCTTCCATCTGCATCAACTGTTCTGACTCTGCTTCGGTCACTTTGTTCACGGGAACACCCGTCCAAGCCGAGACGATCTGAGCAATATCGACCTCATTCACCACAATTGAAGCGCCAAACGCTGGAGCCTCAGTCTGCACCTCTGCTTGCAGTGTCAGTTCGCTCGATCGCACTTCGCCAGCGCGTCTAAAGTCTTGTTGTGCGATCGCGCTTGCTTTAGTGAGCAAAATCTGTTTGAATTTGGCACTCAAGCTTTTATCGAGTGTGAATTGTTTGCCATGAAGAATTCGAGCGCGAGATCCAGCTTCATCGATCAAATCGATCGCTTTATCTGGAAGCAGTCGATCAGGGATGTATCGATCGGCAAGTTTCGCCGCCGCTTCTAGTGCCAAATCCGAAATTTCTAGCCGATGATGCTGCTCATAGCGACTACGTAACCCCTGTAGAATCAAAATCGTTTCTTCAACACTGGGTTCATCGATCATCACGGGTTGAAATCGCCGTTCAAGTGCTGCATCTTGCTCAAAATACTGACGATATTCATCCAGAGTCGTCGCTCCGATACAGCGAAGCTCGCCTCGCGCCAGAGCAGGTTTCAGAATATTCGCAGCATCAAGCGACCCCTGAGCAGAACCTGATCCGACTAAGGTATGAACTTCATCGATCACTAAAATAATGTTTCCCGATGAGGAAATCTCCTGCATGATAGCTTTGAGACGTTCTTCAAATTCACCTCGATACTTTGTTCCCGCCAACAATGTTCCGACATTCAGTGTCAGAACTTGCTGGTCTTGAAGCGATTCGGGCACATCTCGATCGATAATGCGCTGCGCCAGTCCCTCTGCTAAAGCGGTTTTTCCCACACCCGGTTCACCAATCAAAATCGGATTATTCTTGGTGCGGCGACCCAAAATTTGAATCATCCGTTCCACTTCCTGAGTCCGACCCACTACCGGATCAAGCCTTCCCAACGCTGCTAGTTCTGTCAGATTTACACCGCACTCACTCAGCACTGGTGTATTCCTACGACCGGAACTATTCCCCTTTAGGATTGGCTTCGCTTCAGCGATCGCTTGCAGCACTTTAATCCGAACTTCAACCCGCTCCACGCCCAATCGTTCCAAAATCTGGGTGGCTAACCCCGCCTCATCTTGTACGATCGCAAGCAACAAATGCTCTGGCTCCACCTGGCTATGCCCTAGCCGCTCTGCCTCCTGTAAGGACTGCTCTAAGACACGCCGACTCCGAGGAGTAAAGGGTATCTCAGCACGAGACAATCCAGTCCCTCGACCAGTCACTGCCTGCACCTGCTCTTGCGCTTCCTCCAAAGTAACATCTAAATCAGCTAGCACTTGTGCAGCAATACTCGGTCGAGTCGCAATTAAACCGAGTAAAAGCTGCTCTGTACCAACATAGTTATGTTCAAGACGACGGGCTTCAACTTGCGCCGCATTCACAACTTTGATAGTTCTCTCTGTAAATTTATCGAACACAGAATTAAGTCCCTTGGGTAATGCAGGTTGCTAAGAATATGTTTTTCTAAACCGTCGGTCTTTTAACCTGTGGCACTTTAAGACGATTTGAGAGTGTACGAAGATGTGTCCCGTTCGGTAGGATTGCCCCTTTGAGATAGGCTTGGCTCAACTTGGCTTCGCCTAAGCTAGTGTCGCTCAAGTTCGTTTTTGTGAGGGTTGCTTTGGTGAAGTTTGTTTCGGTTAACGTCGCCCCTGTCAGAATTGCCCCAGTCACATTGGCGTAGCTTAAATTCGCCTGAGCTAGATTTGCCCTCGTTAAGTTTGCGCCACTGAGGTTAATACCCGCAAGATTGACATTTCTGAAATTGACTGCCATCAGATTCAGATTTTGGAAGTCTCGTTGTCCCACAGCATACCGACTCAGAAGTTCTTTAGTATTCATTTGTTTTTCAGTTTAAGTGACGAACGACGATCGCTGAATTGCAAAGCAGCTTCAGCGATTTTGAAGGGCAGATACGATGAGAGTTACCTATAAGGCTTTAGAGTTGTGCTAAATTCCTGCCGAACTCGAACTAGCGTCGAGGAGATCCGCTCCTGCGATCCCAGCTTCCACCCGAAGACCCTCTTTCTTCACGCAGTTTCGCCTTATCGACGGTCAGACCGCGCCCCGTCCACTCTGCTCCATTGAGCGTTCCGATCGCAGCATCTTCTGCCTCAGTCGCCATTTCGACAAACACAAAGCCCCGAACTCGTCCAGTTTCCCAATCAGTTAGTAATCGAACTCGCTTGACCGTTTCATGTTCAGCAAAAATTTCGCTGAGATTGCCTTGCATCATTCCGTAAGAGAAATTGCCTAGGTTACAGAAAAATAAGGAATTATGCAGCCGAAAATATTGCTTCAGTCTCCAGCCTAACACAGCTTTAAAGCGTTCAACGATTATACGGAGCAATCGAGAAACAAGGCTTTAATTGTCGGTCAAATAACATTGTTGTGATCTTGTTGTGATCGCGACTTTAAGCACAACATTCAGAAATGCCTCTAAAGGTATAGGGCTACTCAGAACACTAACTGTACTATGAGCTATAGAAGTTTATTAAGAAGTGTAACAATGCAATCGAACAAAGCGACCAACTTACCTCCTGTTGCCACTGAATACAATGGTGTCGATCGCAATGCTTTTCTTTTCGGCTTCAATCCCCAAGCGGAACTCTGGAATGGACGTTTGGCGATGATTGGATTTGCTGCTTATCTATTGTGGGACTTAGCGGGCTTTAGTGTTCTGCGGAACGTTTTGCATTTAATTAAGTAGATTTGGCATTGTACAAATTAACGGAGCTTTGTTGCATGAATCCAAAAAGGGCAGGAATAGCCCTTACGATCGGCAGTCCTAACCATCAATTTGGTAGTTATCAGGCTTGGCAATCTGGATCATGCGATTAAGCGCAGGGCATTTGATGAACAACTCCACCGCTTGATTGTCAAACTTGGGTGAACGGTCATTTCCCTAAGCGCTGTCTTGAGCAACGGGTTACGGGTTTTGCATAAAAGTTGGTAGAAGATATGAAATAGCAAGGTCAAATTGAGCTGTTAAAGGGACAGAACGACCAATTGGTCTCGGTTTCCTGCTACTTTTGCCCACATTTCTGACTTCAAGGCATAGCCACTCTATTCTGGGTCTCTGTCACCACCTTGGCAGGGATAGATGACACAGGACTACAGCTTTGGGGATTAACTGGATCTAAGCTTTGAGCTTTTGGGGGTAAAGCTTTCAAAAAACGCTGGAGTCCTTGTACAGCTTCGACCGTTCACACCTTGCCAAGATGTATATCCACCACTTAAAGAAGCTTAATCGCACTTGATCACCCTAATCGAGTCGCGTTTGTTCGAGGTGTCAGACTGAACTCTGCGCTATGAGACTACTTCCGTTATGCCCTGCGCTCATCGAATCCCAGTGAATGGCGTTGGGTGTCACTCGGCTCATCAGACTCGACTAAAGTCAACTCCACGTTTGAATGGTTGCCAATTATGGCATTGCTGAATGAGAAGATGAATCAGGCTGGAATCGGCACATCTCGAAACTTGAGGTAGTGCAGAAGTAAGCGAATCGAATGACTGAGCATCTCGACTGACTTCGAGTAACACAAGGTCTTCCGATGCAGTCGAGCGAGATAGTGCCGTAACCTGGTGTTTTCCGATTCAACGCGGGTCATGTAGGTCTTACTAATAATCTGGTCACTGTCAGGAATAAAGTCTGGATAAACTTTCCAGCCATCGGTGACATAGAAGTAGCACTGCCATTGTCGAACTCTCATCCAGAGAGGCTCGAAAGTCGCTGCACTGTGGTCGCCAATGACCCACGCTAAAATGCCGCATCGAAAGTGGTCTACTGCTGTCCAGACCCAGACTTTGTTTTTTTCGACTGCACAAACGTTTCGAGTTCATCGAGTTCGCCCACTTCTGGTGTTTGCTCTGGGTCATACGCATCCGGTAAGGTGGCTCCAACTTGCTTCACCCAGTGAATGACGGTCGTGTGATGCACGCCTTTAACTCGCTCTATCGCTCGGAATCCCATGCCGTTCATATACATCAGCAGGCATTCCCGCTTGATTTGCTCTGAGTAGCCTTTGGGTGGGTCGTAGCTATCAATCAACTGTCGTCCACAGCTCACACAAATATGATTCTGCTTGCCTTTGCGTTTTCCATTCTTGCGAATGTGGGTGGACTGGCATTCTGGGCACTGCATCAAGAGTCACCTTAACTCATCTCTCTAATGCAACGCCGTGAAATCTATCCGTCATACATTGGGATTTCTGGATCAGTGGCTGCAAATCTGCAATG
>CAXTDB010000162.1:0-10486 GCA_964242045.1 uncultured Leptolyngbya sp.
AAATAGGTGAACCCTGCCACGATCGAGCAATATGGCAGAGGAACTGTTACTCAGGTGATTGAAATTCAAGAGATGCGAGCATGAGAAAGATGATTCATTTTTTGAATTGTGAAGTACCTTATCATTGTGAAACTATCTTTTATGCTAAAAACATAGTCAACTGTAATGCTGGAACCGAATGCTATTGAGATTGAGCCGAATAATGTAAATATCCAGCAGCCTCTATTTATTAGAAACAGGTATTTCAATTTAGCCGATTTAGACATGATTTATGATTGTGTAAATAAGAATTTTGATCAAGGGCGGATGAGCGTTGCTCGTTCAATTTGTCGAAAGCTAGACTGGAGACAAGCGAACGGCTCTTTGAAGGACAGGGCTTGCATTGATGTTTTGCTACGTTTAGAGCGAATGGGATTGATCAAAGTACCGCTTCCGAAAAATAAGCGACGAACATCTAAAGGCAGCAGCAATCAATCTAGTAGTCGGTGTCTAGCACAATATGATTTCGATCTGCTTCATTTCTAGGCAGGAGGGCGAGATTGCTCCTCTACCCATTTCTGAAGAGGAATTGAATCCTACTACTCAGGACGACTTAGCAGTGAGGGCTTATCCATTGGAAGCCATGACTTCCTGCTACTCCGTTGACTATCGTTTTCCTGAAGATTCTAATTGTAGTGAGTTTTCTTTTTTTGAAGATGGTCGGCAGAGAACGGTACAGATTGGCTATATTCCCGCTGAATACAGCGATCGGCACGTGCTGATCCCGGTTCATTACTTTGTTGTAGGAACTGTAATTTTGAAACGTGAAAATCGAGAACTTAAGCTCTGGAACAAGCCGGAAATACAGAGTGGAATTTTAGTTGAAAAATCTTTGATTCCAAATCAAGCGATTCTTAAGGAGTTTGAAGCGATGGGACTAATTGTGATTGACACCGCAGCAGAAGGGGTGGGTTATGACGCAGAAGGGGGAGATTACTACGAACTTAGAAGGCGTGCTTTGAGAACAGCAACGAGGCTGAGACGAGAAGCGGAGAACAAATTAATCGGGCAGTGGCGGCAAAGTAAAGAAGCTGAAAATCATTTCCTAGTTGTTGATGGAACCTTAATGAATTTACGGAACGAACAGAATGTAGAACGATGTATCGGTGTTAGTAAGTCTTTTGGTTCCCGCTATTTCAGCGTTAGTGATCATAATCGCATCATGGGAATGGCTGAGTTTGAGCGATCGTGGACATTTCGTTTCCATTCACCGGAAGATAAAGCAGACGATACCAGATTGGGAAGTCGGGAGCGGATTAGTTGGTATCTACGCTTACGCAACCAACTGAACAGTGATCCTGAGTTTGAACTTATTCGAGTAGAGATCAGCCAGCGCCATGCTGACAGAGCATCGGAGTATGCAGAGCGGTTTTCTCGCTCCCTTTTATCCGAGCGTCTTCCAACCTCCTATCCTGCGCCAAGATGGGATAAGCATTTATATCCAATTTGCGCTTGCGAAAACTACTTATCAAGCGTCATGCCTTCATTAGCTACAATCAACGCCAGCATGAGAGGTTAAAACAATGAAAAAGACTAAACAGCCATCTCAACAACTCCCTATTCCAAACGAGAACTCGACGGAAGATCAGCTAGACTCTCAAGGCAGTCATCGGTCTGTTCAATCAGGTCTAGAGCGATTCTTAAATGAAGACTATGGAGTAATCGGTAGAACAGCATCAACTAGGTCTGAGCCTAATACATCCATTCGTTTTCAGTTTTGGTTAACTGATAGAGATGAAGCCAGAGGCAAGATCGAAATTGGTAATATTATTGCTGCCTACGCTGATGGGCGTGATGATATTACGCTTGGTACTGTGACGGAGATGCGCTCCTACAGTGATGTCGATAGTTTTATTGCTGATTATCTCAGCCACAATTTTGGAGACGCAACTGTTGAAGTACCCACGGATGTCTCAGAGGTAACAGTTGTAACCTATGCAGTCATGCGAAATGTGTCGTCAAAAACGAAGCCAGTAGGTCGATCCCGTGTTTACTTTCCAAGCACTTTAGGAATTCAGTTCGCTTATGGAATTGTTAATCAAAAAGGAGAAAAGATTTTTAATGGTGCATCAATTCCTGTTGGAATATTTGAGAATGGAGATGGTACTACTGCATCAATTGAAGTTGATGAAGATTTCCTGATCGGACCGGATGGCGCTCATTTAAATGTATCTGGCATATCAGGTTTAGCCTCTAAAACGTCTGCGCTGCAATTTACAATGAAGTCGCTTCTTACACATACCAGCAAGAGGGTGGCGATCGTCATGTTTAATGTTAAGAGTAAGGATCTTTTGTATATTGATCAGCCAAATCATAGGCTCAAGCAAGAGGAGTGGTCGAGAAAAATATACGAAACGTTGAAGATTCCTTCCGAACCTTTTAATGCTAGGTTCTTCGCGCCAGCTAACCCGAAAGACCTGACCGGAACACAGAGTTTAAGAAAGCTTTCAACTGCTCGGTTCAGTTGGGATCTCAATATGATGTACAAGGATATGCCTTCACTTTTTAACTCCTTTGATTGGGATGACAAAATGGAAGGAGTATGGATCGTTATTCAAGAAAGAATTGAGCAGAATCAGTTCATAACCTACGCTCAAATGCTTCAATGGGTCAAAGATGAGATTGATAAAGCGGGTAGGCAAGCTTATATTCACGGTAATCACATTGCAACTTGGAACAAAATGCAATCGCATCTCAGACGATTTCCCAAGGCTTATTCAGGATTAATTGCAACAGCAGGACAAGGAAGCAATATTCCCTGGAATCAGCTTAACGATAAAAGCGTCTATGTAATTGATATGCAAATGTTGAACGATCGAGGGCAAAGATTAGTCTTCGGTCGATCTGTAGAAGCAATCAGCGAGATGCTGGAATCTGAAGAGAGTGATCTAGATGCTGTGATTGTTTTTGTAGATGAGCTAAACAAGTTTGCACCATCAGGGAACACAAGAACACCTTTGAAGTCCAGATTGGTAGACATTACAGCACGTGGAAGGAGCTTAGGTCTTGTACTTTTTGGAGCGGAGCAGTTTGCTTCAGCCGTTGAAAAGGAAATTGTCGAAAATAGTTCAACTTATTTCTTTGGTAGAACTGAAACTAACGAGTTACGGACTCCAAACTATAGTGCCTTCAGTGATGAAATCAAAACAAAGCTGACTATGCTCCCTCAAGGACAGCTATTAGTAAAGTTTGCAAAATTTCCGCAACCAATCTTCGTAAAATTTCCGTTTCCTCCTTGCTTACCTGGTGATCAGTTTGAGCGCGAAACGTCGCAAGTACAACAAGTCACCGCTTTAGACTTTAATGATGTTGGCAATGAGGAGGATGAAGAAATCCCTTTTTAATCCTTCTCAGATTCCATGAACACCAGCTATAAAACCTGCAAGACCTTGGACAGATCAATATGGGAGCGTTAGAGGGTTAAGGGGAAGAAGTATAAGTTTAGGGAGTGCGAGTACATTTGGCAGCGTTTCCAGGAAAATCGCGGAATTACGATCGCAACGCTCGGCGGTTGGGCAAAAGAAGATGGTTGGCGTTCTCCGTTTGAAGCTCATCGGGAATCGACTCGCGATCGTGCAACCGAGCATCAGCGACCTGGGGAAGTTGTTGAAAGTAAGGCAACTGCGGAAGCCATTGAGGAGCCTTTCTACCCGTCGTTACAGGACTTCAAGCGATGGTATTTTGAGGCGCGAGAGACTGGGCAATCGCAGAAATATCTCGATCGCATTCAAGCTTTAGCTGAGGAGTTCAAAGCAAAAACACCTGCCTCGGAGGGTAATCCAACCGCACGTAATCCTGAAGCTCCGCTCTCACTGGCTGCAATGACTCATCTGAAGCAAGACGCAACAACTTATCAGGCACAAATCGACCAGTTTGCGAAAGATGCGAAGACGATCGTCAAATACAAGGGAACACAGGTTGTGCTGGAGGGACAGCCCGTTTACGAGTATCAATCATGCAAACAAGACTATTTGCTTCGCTACCACTGCACCACAAAGTCAGTGACTGTCGAAAAAGCAGGGCGATTACTTCTTCATTACGATGCCAATCGCTCAGCGAGTCAGAAAGGGGCAGGTCATGAAGATTTTACCTGTTTTCACCAGGAGGCGACCCGGCTCCGTGAGAAGGCAAAGCTTCCGCCAACTTCATCAACATCCATTAAGCCCAGTCAACACCAACGGTGAATTCTGTTCTAAGACTCGGATTCGCAGTAGGGCTGTATCAAGTGACGGCTGGACAAACTTAGGAACTTGTCCAGCCGCGATCGCTCGTTACATCCCAAATCGCAGGTCGTCTAAAATTTCCTGCAAGACTTGATCCAGATGGCGCTGTTGCCAAATCAGGCGTTGAATCAAACAGTTCACAACGGCTGGAATTTCATCAGATTGGATCGGCATTCGTTCAGAATCGAGCGTATTTTGACCAATATAAGTTAGAAGTCGATTGATTTCGTTTCCTTCGGAGTTGCGCTCCGCGCTAAATGCAGGACAGGCGGATTTGTAGGTGTGTAGTTGCTGTGACATGGTTACTCCCTCAATGCTTGTAATCGATAGCCTTTACGAATTCATCTCACTATCAGATTGCCGTAGAATCTGTAAATGTAGTGTTGTTGCTAATGCTCGAAAATCGCGTGGATCTGCCAGACCTGCAAACTTCTCGTGAGCGACTTCCAGACAGAACCTCAGCAAGTCAGCATGGTCACAGATTTGAGCCGACAATGCTAGTTTTTGCTCATGGCTCCAAGTCGCTCCAATGCTTTCTGGGCGATTAATGGGTGATTTAGAAGAAGTTGCATCAACCGCAGAAGGCTCTGAGTTGAGCATCACGATATTGTGCTTGTCTTTGCCGCTTCGATCCTGACCTGCGGGAACCAAATGCACGGGTGCTTCGCAGTTGCGCTTTGCGCTAAACGCGCCTTTCGTCAGTCCTTGCGCTTTTTCGTTGCTCAACGACTTCCAAATTTTGGCAGCTTCTGATTCGACAGGTTGAGACTGATCCAAGCAAGAAAAGCACTGAGCGATACTGTCCATAAGTTCCTTCTTTGAGCTTACCGATCACTTCGACTTTCGCCACGATCGCATTCACTATTTTTGCCATGTGAAACCTCCAAATACAGCAGGAAAGGGAACCAACCGCAGTCAGTCCCCAGTGATCCAGTTCGCTTAAAAGTCGCAGTGGCACTCGTCTACACCATCCATCATGCCGAAAGCAAAATGGCTGCGTGGACTGTAGTGCTGAATCTTGCCCGTCTCTGGATCAGTCGGTAGCGTTTTCAGTCCGGCAAAGTAGCCTTCGAGATACAGTTCATCGCTGTACTCTGGCATTCGTCCGAATGCGGCATCGGCTTTGCCTAAAGTGAAGCGATCGTACAATTCTTCTCGAACTTTCTGATCACGTTGGTCACGTTCATGAGCTAAACAATCATCAAGAAACGCCATAATGGATTTAACTCCGAGTGAGTGGGGTGAGCGGTTTGATTGCGAGTCGGGCGCTCTCCTTTTGGTTTGCAGATGTAAAAGGACGGGTGACAACACAGAAATATTTGCTTTGAAACAATTCAAGATAGAGCTAGTTCTGAACCATTTGCCTGTCTCTTTACACCCTCTATTTTAACTTATAATCCGTTATATATAACGGATTTAGTTTAAGATTAATATAAACCTTTATATCTTTCAAGCCGACATATATGACGGTGTAAAATCTAGGCAGAGACTATTAGGGAACTGTCATGACCGAGCAATCGCGAGATCCATCGACTCAACGATTTCAAGAGAAACCTGGAGCGTATGCTCGACATCCCGTTTCAGTGCTGTTGCCGAAAGTAGTCGATCGCGCGGTTCGCGCTTTACCGAACCGAACGGAATGGCTGCGACGAGTGATTACTGAAGCCGCAGAACGGGACGGATTGTTAGAGATTGAGCAGCCACCAGAAGCAGATGAATGAGCGTTTTTCTCTTGATTCGTTATGTCTGCCTGATGTTTACTTTCTGCCTGAATTGAATCTCAATACTGTTTGTGCCTCGATGATGCGCTGGATGCGTGGATCGCTCTTCTCAACCCATCGTTCGGAGATACCGAAATAACTGCCAAAGAGCACGATCGGAATGTTCGCCACCTCAACCAGCAACGGGTAAATCATCTCTTCGTCGTCAGAACGATCATCTGCCGAGAGTTCTCCGGTTAATTCTGCATACAGTTCCCAATTCACCCACACACACTCGATACATTATCCATGTAGCGCATCGAGCATCATCCATTGATCGAGGCGCAGTTGAGTTCGATCGACGAGCCAGAAAATATCTCCACTCCTATCCCGCTTGAATCGGGCTGGATAAACTCTGCCTGTGACCTGATCCGACAACATCAATGCTGGAAACCCATGTGGAAATCGCTCCAGCATCGACTCGAAGGGTGAGTTCTGTCCTTCAATTACTTGAATGAAAAAGCCTTGTTCCATCGCAACCTCTTGTTTAACTGCGTTTCAAGGTTTGCTCAACCATTGCTTTACTCGGTTCAACAAATGCCCAAGTGCCGTTCTGCTGCTTCTGAAAGGTCGCAAATACTAGCAAGTTGGCAGTTCCGATCGTCTGACCTTTCCGCAGCGCACCGAGTTTCGGAGTGTTGATGCCCAAAGTAGAGGTGTGCATTGACCGCCATGAATTCGTAAGGTTGAGTGCCTGGATGCCCAGCAATGCGAAAACTTGCACAGAACGGCTGGCGCACGAAGGTCAGAAACACAGGCAGCCGAATTTTTGCACCTTTACGGATCTCCCCGGTTTCGGAGTCAAGATGTGGTGCGATCGCGTCTTTCAATTCTTCCTTGTGTTCGATCAAGGTCGTCAGCAGCTTGGTGCGATCGTAGGACACATCTGAAACGATATTGCCCCGCTCAATCAGTGATCGATTGTAAATGAAGCCCAAGCGTTCCCCCAATCCCTGTTCTCCTGGAAATGCTCCAGTCACATCCGAAACCACAGCACCATATTCTAATCCCATCAATTCTTTTAAGCGATCGAACCCTTCGAGATCGTCCATGACTTCTTGCACTGCTAACAAATCAAAGTGCTGACAGACTTGGGCGAGAAACTTCCAAGTTGCTTCACTGCGTTGTTTTCTAACTCCTAGCTTACGAATGTTGAAAGAGGCGAGAACGACAGAGCCATACTCTCGCTTGGGTAAACCATATGAGTATGGCTCTGTTGCTAACAGCGAATTGATTTTATCCCACTCACTCGCGCTCAGTTCAGTCATGATTACACTCAGATAAAAAACGGTCAGGGGTGCATCATACAAGCAAATTTCCGCTTGGGCACAGCGAAATCCGCTGAACAAGGATGGGACGCTACCATCTCTGCTTCAATTTTCACAATCCGTTGAGCGATCTCAGTGTCGTACTTTAGTTCCTCTCTAGAAACTTATTACTTATCCAAAGCCCTAAGCTCTCAATTTAAGCCTTGAAAGTCAGTATTGGATGCAATCGAGCTATCACATCCACCAATCCCGCTTGCACTTGAGCATCAATTACAGGCGTAATCGGTTTGTAAGCAGCAGGCGCTTCTTCGATTCGTCGTTCCGCTCGTAATGTGATGCAGTCCACGCCTGTTAGTCCTAGAGATGCTTCTGTATCCTGAGTTCCTTTACGAGTCAGGTCGAAGCGCGATCGAAGCCTACCTGCTCCATGCGATGCTGAAGAACAGAACGCTTCGCTTCCCTTACCCACTAACAGATAAGAAGGCGCACCCATTGATCCAGGAATGATCACAGGCTGTCCTGGATGGGCTGGACACGCTCCTTTACGAGTCACCCATCCTTGTCCTTCAGGCAGCGTAATGTTGTGTGGCAAGTCGTAAATTAAGGGCGCTTCAATTTCTCCAAATACTTGCCGCAATCGCAGCCGTAACAATTCTGCTAACAGCAATCGATTCACAAAACCATAGTTCGCGGCGGTGGCTTCGGCTTGAAGATAGTCTGATACCTGCTCAGGCATGGCTTGCATTGAGAGTGGAAACAGTCGGGCATTCGGATAGGGATGTTCGGCACTCCAAGCCGCTTGAGCGCGATCGCGCCACATTCCGCCAATGTACTTACCCACATTGCGAGAGCCAGAGTGAATCATAAAAGCAAGCTGTCCCGCTTTGATGCCCCAAGCATAAGCAAGTGCGGAATTCTCGATCTTCTCGACCCATTGCACCTCGACGAAATGATTGCCGGAACCGATCGTTGCTAATCCACCATCGCGAATCAAACCACGATCGAGAACTAATTCTTCTGGTGCCCAGCGAGAATGCCCAGACATCGAGCCATTGAGGAAGATACGATCGCTTTCTGCCGCAAGCTGGTCCAAATCCGACTGCATCAAGCATCCGGTCGGTTGATCGAGCATCGCATCGAGGAATCCAGTCACCCCATGCTGAAAGAGTGCCTGAAAGGTTCGAGCCGTCATCGTGACATCACGAGTCCCGAAAAAGTAATCACCTTTCATTAGTTCGACGAAGTGATCGCGCTTTGCTAAAAATTGCTCAACAGACAAATCAGCAACGTGCAGGCGCATTCCACAGTTAATATCCGACCCGACCGCAGCCGGAATCACTAGCCCAACCGTTTCGACAATTGAGCCGATTGCCACGCCTGAATCACCCGGATGAAAATCAGGAGTCGCACAAGCACAGCAGACATGACCACCAGACGGATGTTTGATGCTAGCTAGATTAGCGAGTTGTTTAAGCGCTTTGGCTCCGATCGGGAAATCTTCAGGTAGCAAGACTTCAGCGACGGGCACATCAGATTGATGCTGCCAACGCACGGAATAGGTTCCATTTCGATACTGGACATCTAGCCCCTGTCGAGACAATGCTCGCAGGAGCCGAGAAAGATTTTTCGGCTGCATAAATGAAGTCAGAGCCAGAACATGGCTCGAAAAAGTTGAAGTGAGGGTTGACTTGGGTTCAGCAGCCGCAGTCAAATTTGTTGTCGGAAATTTGCCCTCATCGTTGCTAGAGGACAAACCAACTTATTCGTATGGATAACACAGCTTAAGACTGGATGACAAGTTTTAATCAGAAGCCCACAAAGTAGGCATCGGATCATCGTGCAGGTTGAGCTACTTTGAGCGCTTGGTTTTGATTAGGGCAGCGATCGCAGAAAAAAATCCTATAGAGACGCTGTGTAAGCTCGCACCTGTCGAGTCTTACAAGGGATTTTGACAGAAGCGGCAACGCAGGACAATCCGAGAAAAAGATTTCACGCTGGCAAGAGCAACAAAAAACACCTTTAAACTAAAACACCTGCCACCGCTCGAATTTGAGCCGCCCAAGTCTGCGTCAGATTGAAAAGCGCAACGCGGCTCTCATAATCTGCCCAAGTAGTATCCCAGTGCAAATGCCAGCGCGACAATTGCCGTTGCATCTGGGCTAGTTCATAAGCAGTCTCCACATCGAGATCGATCGCCGTGAGTTCCAAGTATCCTTTGCTGAGGCGGAGTCGCGCTAACACAGCCTCTGCCTGCGTCTCATCTTGACTCAGCACTGCCATTTCCTCGAAGGTCTGAGCCAATTGCTCTAATCGCACCGACAGCCGTTGACATCGAAAGGCGGTTTCTTCCGCAGACCAATGATTCATACGCCTCCTAATAAACGATTAATCATGACTTGAATCTGCTCTCGAATCGTCGAGTCGAGAATTTGCATTGAGCGGTTTTGACGTGGGCGCAGATTCACCATTGACTCGTAAAAAATCTCTTGCGTGGACGGAATCCAGCTAGCGCCCCAAATGTCGATTTGCTGACTGCCAGATTCGAGCAATACGGTCTCGCAGTCTGAGTGCATTTCACCGCCGCCTGCCAAAATCTGGCGACGGATATCGATCGCGGTTTTGATGTAAAAGCGATGGGCTTGCAGCATTTCTGTCATTTGCTCAGGTGTTGCAGGTTCCTGTAAAACGTGGATAATCAATCGTCGTCTCGAACACTGTGCTATGTGCCGGAAGCATCGGCAGTTTTCTTCTATGGTACGTTACGATCGCGGTTCAAGCTGATTGCCGCGCTTATAGTATCAAGTCTGGGCTTTGTGAAGTCAGGGAACCACCTCGTCTACGCTTCTCCAAATGTTCAGATCTAGTGTGAAGTTCTGAGGATGCTGCAAACTAAACGATCGCCCCTGTTTCAGAAGATCCCCTTGACAAAGAATCGGGAGACGGGCTTGGTATGCCTTGACCGCCAGCTCATAAATCGGATCATTTAGGTCAATTTGCATTTGGCGAAGCTTCCCGATAACCACACCCATTACCGTTACTCTGCCTTTGGTTACGCCTTCACAAATATCAGTCACCATTCCTTGAATGATTGTGTTTGGCAGCATCGTCAGCAAATCGTGAATAATATCGAGTTGAGAGCGCTCCTCCACCCCTTCCAGCGTTTCGAGCAATTCATACATTCGTCGAGGAAAATCGG
>CAXTDB010000163.1:0-10475 GCA_964242045.1 uncultured Leptolyngbya sp.
CGATAAATACATCGGATTAATCCCTGCTGTTCCGAGCGACTGTTCGTAGTTGTAGTAATAATGCAGCGGAACCTCAGCAACCGCCAATTTCAGCATTCCGCCATAAAAATCGCGGGCGCTTTCGAGATCGGAAACCATCACTGTATGAACTTTGGGCGCGCTCGTAAGGAAAAGCCACATCGCCACGGCATACGCGCCGAGCAACATGACCATGATGCCTTGGGTAGAAAACAAGCTATCCATAGATAAAAATGATTAACGCAACGGGCGGGCTAAAAGAAGTCTATTTATTCTATCAATACCAAAGCGGACGCATCCGCAAGCTTTAGGAAAACACAACGTTTCTCGACGCAAATGTGTAAAAAAAATGTGCCGTTTTCTCCTAAGCCTGTATATAGTAGTTAACCCGACCTTGGCATTACTTATGAAAGCTGTAGCGATTCCAACCTTTTCAGAGGCGCATCACCCGATCGTTAAAGCGTTGTTTCATCACAGCGATCAAGAGTTACTGACGCTGTTTCAGCGATATCCCGATTCGGGACAGTTTTTCACGGCGCTGTTTTGTCGCTACAGCCCGATCGTGTATTCGCTGATTTCGCGCTCGGCACGATCGCCTGTTCAGTCTGAATATTTGCTGGCGTTAATTTGGCGGCACGTTTTTCACGAATTAGCCGGAGTCGATTTACGCGCGTTCAACCAAAGCGGTTCGACGTTTCAAACTTGGCTGTTAGCGGTGACAGCATCGGGAATGAATGAAGCCGAACTGCCTGCGGTCGAAGAGATTCATTACGATATTCGATCGGCATCTCCGCCGTTTTGGTGTTATCTCGATCGAGCTTTAGAACAGTTGCCGCCTACAACTCGATTAATGGTTGTAATGGCGCAAACTTTTCACTGGGGCGAAACTCGGATCGCTGCATACTTACAGGCAGAAGGCGAAGAAATTAGCCCGGAAGACGTAAAAGCGCAACTGCAAGAAGGCTATCAAGCGTTAGAGAAACTTTTGCCCGAAGACATCAGAACAATCTATCTAGATGGGAATTCTATAGAGCAAAGGTCGGTTTCCGAGTCGGAGACTGATGCTCTCGATCCAAGCCTAGAAGAACTCGAATTTTTCTGATGTTGAACCTCAAACTCGCTGGCTCGCTGGCTGGAATTTTGCTGCTTAGCGCAACTCCTAGCTTTGCCTCGAATCTCACGCGCCAATTAAATGCCCCATTTAATAGCAACGAAGGCGCAACGCGAGAAACCGCCGATCGCGCTGTTCAAGCCGGAATTCAAGCGCAACAATCCAGATCGCTAGAGCAAGCGATCGCCCACTGGCAACAAGCGATCGATCTCTATCGCCGCATCGGAGAAGTTCCGTCACAAGGGCGCGTCTACGATCTGCTCGGCATGGCTTACATCGGTTCAGGTCAACTCGATGAAGCTGAAACTGCCTTTCGTCGCGGTTTAGGAATTGCGCGCGACGAAAACGACACAATTCGTCAAATCTATGGCTACAACAACGTCGGGCAAATCATTCTCCAACGCGGTCAGACCCGCGAAGCGGCACAATCGTTTGCCGAAGGTTTGAGACTAGCACGCAGCATCAAACACCAAGCTGGACAAGGCTTATCGCTGAGTAATTTAGGTGTAGCGAGTTACGCTCAAGGCGATTATCGAAGCGCGATCGCCTATCTCGAACAAGCGCGCGATTTTCGCGATCAGGCAAAAGATCCGGTTAGAGCAGCAAACACGCTGAATCAGTTAGGAGCAGCGTATTTAGCGATCGGTGATGCGCGATCGGCATTTAACGCTCACGATCGAGCGATGACCCTAGCACAACAAAGCGGAGATCAAACCGCTCAGTTTCGCGCCTTTGATGGCTTAATGCAGGCATATCGCGGCATGGGGCAAGAAAATCGCTTTATCGAAATGTTGAATCAGCGCTTAGCAATGGCAACCGAAAAGAATGACGCTTGGCAAATGCTAACTTCGCTGAAAATGCTGGCACAGCATCAGCGGCAGACGGGCGAACTGGCGAGGGCTGAAGACTATTATCAGCAAGCGTTTTCAGTGGCGCAAAAATTAAACGCAACCAGAGATCAAGTCTATCTGAGGGAACAACTGGGGCAACTGCGAACCCTGCGGGAGGCAAAGCCACCGCGCAAATTTAAATCGTAATTTTCGAGCTTCTCAATCTAACTTTAGCGAGTGTACGACCATGAAACGATTCTTCTATTTATCTGCAACCCTATTCTTATTTGCGGGCTGTAACCCAACGAATCAGACGATTGCTAGAAATTCAGAAAGCGCGCTCCAAGAGTCAAGCAAGCCTGCTAGCAGTCCTACAAGCGAACCCACGGTTACGACTCCTAAGAAAAACATCCTTGATCAAACCGTTCTACGAGTCACCGCAGCCCAGCTTAATCGTTCTGCACCGAAGCAAGTAGACGAAGAAACCGTTCTGACTAAAGTTGAAGTGCAAGAAGACGGACTTCTGTACAATTTTCAACTCGTGAACAAGGTGTCAACTGACTTGGATTCTGATGCAACAGCCATTATTCGCGGAGTCGTCAAAGAGCGAGTTTGCACGAATCCAGATGCAAAAGCGTATCTGAAGCGGGGCTATTCTTATTACTACGCTTATGTCGGTAAAGATAAGAAGCCGATCACCAAATTCTCGATCGCTCCAAAAGATTGCAGTTCTTAAGCAATATTCTTAAGCAATATTCTAGAGATCGATGCTGCCTACGCTAATATGAGCCAACTTAATCGATCGACTGCGCTGCTCATTCCTTTCTATCTCGGAGAGCAGCGCGACATTGAAGGGCGAACTATCCAAGAAATCTGGGCATGGGATTTTGAGGAGTTGGAATGCGTTCACGATTACATCCAGTGGCTATTCCCACTTCCTGAACAAAGTTCGTTTAATCCTGACGCTCCGATCGTCACTGCCGAAATCATTCAAGCATTTCAAACCGAGCCACGTCTGCGCCGAAATCTACTGCGATCGTCTGCACTGATGCTCAATTTCTATGGGCTACAGAGCCAAGAAGTCAGGGGGAACATTACTGTCACTCGATCAGGCGCGTATCCAAATCGCAAACAGGAATGGATTTGTTTGTTCGATCACAACTACCTCCGCATCACCCGCATTCTCAAATGCCTAATGACATTGGGATTAGAACAATACGCACAGGCATTTTACGACTGCTTAACGCAAATTTATCGCGAAGAGCGCGATCGCATCGGCAGCGAAACCTTCAAGTACTGGACAGATGCAGTTCACCCTTAAGAAGATTGCACTCCGTGAATTTTACCGTTGGGCATAATTGCGCCTTGAAGATTGGCTCCGGTGAGTTTGACCATTACGCGATCGTCAAATCCCACTTTCGCCCCGCGCAAATCTGCCCCGCGCAAATCTGCCCCGCTTAAATCTGCTCCAATCAGATTCGCTTCTCGCAGATCCGCTCCGCACAAATTCGCTTCTAGCAAATTCGCTCGAAACAAGTTGGCTTTCTCTAATTTCGCGCCTTCGAGGTTTGCTTTGTGCATAAACGTATCGCTCAAATCCGCACGGGAAAGATTTGCTCGACTAAGATTATAGCCAGAGAGGTCTTTTTCCTTTAAATTTTGTCCGCTCAAATCTTTCCCGGTCATGTCTGGCATTTGAGGACGTGCGGGAGACCTGGGTGGGTGATGATACTCCGCGCGGTAATGCGACTGACGATAGTAATTCTGGTTGCTGTCAGCAGACTTAGGCGGCTCAGATTTCCGATTCGCATCGGTCGATCGAGTTTGATCCGTCGGTTCCGAAGATTGGTGATAGTTCGGTCGGGGATAAGGTTGATACGTCTGATAACCAGGACGCGGATTTGAATTCGGGGAGTGCTTTTCGGAATGCCCGTTGGTCGAGTGTCCGTTCGTTGAGTGTCCGTTGCTCGAATGCCCGTTTGATTGCCGTCCATTCGACGAGTGCCCATTCGATGATTGAGTCGGTGGGCGGTAATAATAAGACTGATAATAAGTTTGCGAGGCGGGTTTCGGCTGAGCCGCAGGTTTGGCAGCCGTACCATTTTTGAAATGCGATCGCAAGGTGTCGCGCGCGTGATTTAGTTCTTTGATCTTCGCTTCCGCTTTTTGCACCAAACGCGGATTGTCTTTGGGTACGCGATCGGGATGCCAAATAAACACAAGATCCTTATACGCCTGGTTCACTTCTTCGAGCAATGCTCCAGGCTCTAATCCGAGTAATTGATAGCAGCGTTCTAGCTCGCTCATCTACTTCACCATCCTACACGATCGACCAGTACGACTGTGATTACTCACTCACTCATTCTCTCTGGAATGAAGTAGAAAGTTTTGCTTTGATTTAGTCTACCGAGTTCTTCTGCTTCCTGTCTCAGAATAAAGAGTGATTTAATCTCGTTAACTAAATGATTAGATTTCTAAATCAATCAAAAAAGGGAACGAGGCTTCCCTTATGGTAGTTGAGCCTCGTTCCCTTTGGATCGAACAGAACGGAAAGTTAACGGAAGACCCCGAAGATACCAAGAGCCGGACCTAAAACACTCCCCACGCCTTCGGTGAAGGTTTGGAATCCGGTCTTACGGACTACGATCGTATCGCCTGCTTGCAGCGGTGGATTCTTCGCTTGGTCAATGCCACGTGAGAAATCAATATCAACGTTGCGACGATCAACGCTGCCATTCGGCTGAAGTCGAATGAATTCCACCTGATTTCGCTTCGCACCCCGCGCAAATCCACCTGCTGCCAATAGCGCTTGGTTCATTGTCGTGTAAGGTGGAACCTGGACGGCTCCAGGTTTTTCGACTTGACCGACAACGTTGACAGTGATTAGTTCCGGTGAGATTACGCCACGACCCATAATTGCCGCGTCTTCTGCGGTTACACTTGCTACTGCCATCGGGACAATTACGCGATCTCCTTCTTGCAGAATGATGTCCTGTTTGCCGTCTCCGTCTTTTAACAAGCTCATCAAATTAACTTTGATCACTTGCTCTGAGCCGTTTGAGACGGTGCGCTTCACTTCGATATCTCGAATATTTGCCCGTTGGGTAATGCCGCCTGCTTGCTGAAGCGCTCTTGTGATCGTCGGCGCTCTGAGCCGTTGAGTCACCGCGTTCGGTTGTCCAGGAGTGGCTGGAGTTGCCCCTGGATCGGCTTGTGAAATCGTTTCACCCCGAACCGTTTGGGGACCCGGACGATTTACTTCACCTGCAATGATCACGCTAACGGGTCGGTCGAAGCTTGCTCCTAAACTCGAATTCGATAGCTCACTCGAATTAGAAAGATTCAGCGCGGTTGCTGCTGGCACAACGACGCTATCTCCGTCGCGCAACTGCACATCTTGAGAGAGATCGCCAGATTTCAGCAATTTGTCTAAATCGACTCTAAAGGCTTGTACTCCACCGCCACCCGGACGACGGCGAACGATTTCCACCTGCTTCAGGTCTGCCGATTGTTTAATTCCGCCTGCCATTTGTACCATGCGGCTCAAGGTCGGAATACCCGTGTCACCCATCGTGGTGGTGTAGGTTCCTGGGCGCGAAACTTCGCCAGAAACCGCAACTTGAATTGGGCGCGCCGCAAGCAAGCTGACGGTAATCACCGGGCGAGTTAGATACTCGCTGTAACGACGCGCCAAAGTATCCGAAGCCTGCCGCATTGTTAAGCCTAGCACTGAGACACTGCCCGCCAAAGGCAAGTTAATTGAGCCGTCTGACATCACTTGATATTCGCCGCTGTACTCTGGAACGCCGAAAATATCGAGCTTGACTCGATCGCCTGATCCGAGTAAGTAGCCTTCATCCACTCGAACTGGAGCAGCACTCGGAGCGGCAGCAGGCGATTGCGGACGGCTGCCTGCACTCTGAGCCATTGCCGGAGCCGCGATCGCGGTCAATCCAAGTAGCGTTACCATCATCAGCGGGTTAGGCTGAATTTTTCTAACTGCTGAATTCAAATCCATAGATCTCTTAAATCTCCTATGCACAAACAGTCCGAGTCATTTCTGCGATCGCGATCTGATACACCCCTAGCGTTTCCTGATGCACTCGCTCTACTCGCAACCAGTCTAGATTAGACTGGGCGCGATGTTTCCAAGCTTTCAAGTCTTCGGGACACTGAATTAGGCTTGAAAGTGCCTCAGAAAGCGCTTTTACATCTCCAGCTCGAACAAGTTGCCCTGCGTTCCCGCCGTCGAGGACTTCGGGGATGCCGTCCACATTGCTTGCGACGATCGCGCATCCAGCTTCCCGTGCTTCAGAAAGCACCAGTCCAAAGGGTTCTTGACGCGAAGCCAGCACGAAAACGTCGGTCGAGAGGAGGTAGCGTTGCGGTTCGGTTTGAAATCCTTCAAAGTGAATCCGCTGTCGGTGAGAGCTTTTCTGCGCCTGCCGCTCAAACGCTGCTCGATGGGGACCATTTCCTACTAAATATAAATGGGCGGCTGGATGTTCGTCAGCTACCTGCACAAAGGCTTCAAGTAAGTCGTGAATTCCTTTGCGATGATACAGTCCAGCAACGGTCGTAATCGCAGGATGCTGTAATAGCAACGGTTTGACGCGCTCGATCGGGGGATGTCGCGGACTGCCGATCGTGCCATTGGCGACGACGTGCAGCTTCCGTACAGGAATTCCTCGATGTTGCATTGATCGCGCAACTGATTGACTCACCGCGATCACGCGATCGGCGATCCCCATCAAAGTTGCATGAGATTGCCATTCATTGTGAACGGTTGAAATTAAGGCGTAGCTGGAACTTCCGCGTAATAGCTTTGCAAGAATCACACCCGTCACCATATGTGTATGAACAACGTCCGGTGAGAATATCTGCGTGATTTCCTGGAAAGATTGAGTGATATTTATAACATCTAGAGGCGATCGAGAAATTACGATCGTAAAATGCCGGATCTGATATTGCTTCATTAAAGTTTCATATTCGCCACCGCTCGACGCGATCGCCACCTCAAAACCCGCTTGTGCCTGACAACAGGCAAGATCGATCGCGGCGTTGACAATGCCGTTGCCAATATCTTGAACGTGGTTGAGAACATGAAGAATTCGCATTGCGGCTATAACAAGCTTTCTACAAGCGCTTCGTACTGATCAACGATGCGATCGCGTTCAAATAAGCGCGATCGCTGTTTGAGAAGCGCACGATCAACTGGAAGATCTAGCATTTCTAGAATTGCGCTGGTCATCCGGGCAGGATCAGCGACTGGAATTAGCCTACCGTACTTTCCACCTTGTAAAATTTCGGCAGGTCCACTTGGACAGTCTGTAGAAACCACGGGCGCGCCGCAAGCAAGAGCTTCAGCAACCACATTTCCAAATCCCTCGAAGCGAGAAGACAGAACAAATAGTGCTGCCTTGGACAAGTAGGCATAAGGATTTTCAGTAAATCCTGGCAGAGCAACCTCTTTTTCAAGTCCAAACTGTTGAATCAGTGCTTCTAATGAAGCCCGTTTTTCTCCCTCGCCTAGAATCATTAATCGAGCGGGACGGGTTTCTCGCACTTTGGCAAATGCAGTAATCAGCGTTGAGAAATCCTTCTGAATAACTAACCGCCCAATTCCTAAAATAACAGGCGGTTCTTCAGGATTGAACCAAGGATGCTCTAGTGGTGCTTTGCTCTTCTGAAATATTTCTTCTGTGATTACAGGATTGTAAATCACCTGAATCCGCTCTAAAGGAAGCTGCGTTAATTTAGCCACATCTTGTGCCGTTCCCAAAGAAGCCGCTACGATCGCATCCGATTTGGGATAAAGCCAGCGCACCATCTGCGATCGCAGTTTGCCAAACGTCTGCTTCTGGTGATTTCTGAACTGTTCTGATAGATAAGTCTGAACGCACATCACAATGCGAGTCGGGACATTGGTATTTGATCGCGCCCAATAGGCTGAACTAAGGATGTCTAATGCCGAAAATAAAACGGCGGGTCGATCTTTCTGCAAATAGCGCCGTAATGCGATCGTTTTAGAAACAAGAACAGGAGGTTTCGCCTGTAAATCAATCAGCCGAATTTCGGGCGGAACGCTATCGAGATATTCTCCGGTTGCTTCAGCTAAGACTAAATCGACTCGCCATCCTCGATCGGCAAGTCCGATCGCAAGATATAGCATGGCACGTTCGGCTCCTCCCCCGGCTAAACTGGGCAGAAAGACGCTGATTAAAGGTTTAGCAAGAATTAAAGACTGGCTATCTGTCATATTTTGGAGCGGACGCAGGGTTTCAGTATGACTCAGATACGGGAAAAATACGTCTCTCTGTAGTTTGTAATACAGGAAAGACACCGTAAGGCTGCGATATGTCGATCGAACTATGTCGATCGAGGTATCAACCTAGTCGATACTGCAAGTGCTGACGAATTTGAGCATTTGTCTCGATGAGCTGAAATTTTTGACAAGCTTGCTGTTGAGCAACTGCGGCGACTTTTGATACATCGGTTGGAAACTGGCGACACTGTTCGATCGTGGCTGCCAATTCTTTCGCGTCATTCGGTGAAGTCAGCCAACCCGTTACACCCGGTTCAATGAGTTCTGGAGCCGCGCCTGCTTTTGCTGCGATCGTCGGTTTGCCACATAGCATCGATTCAACGATCACTCGTCCGAAAGGCTCAGCAGCGATCGAGGTGTGAGCAACGACATCGCAGAGATTCATTAATGGAATGACATCGGTGCGAAAACCGAGGAATTTCACACGATCGCGTAATCCAAGTTCCTCAACCTGCTGCTGTAATTGTTGAACATACGCTTGCTCTCCAAACAGGGCATCACCGACAAAAACTGCGCTAACCGATTGATCACAGTACTGCAAAGCTTCGAGTAAAACGTGCTGCCCTTTCCAAGGCGAGAGACGGCTGAAATGTCCGACAACGAATCGCCCTTTTAGTCCGAGCGACGATCGCAATTCATCTGTGTTGTCTCTAGCCTTGTACTGTTCTGGCTCAAAGCCGTTGTAAACGACTTCAACTAATTCTGGGTGTCCGCCTGCTTCGATAAATGCGGCTCGACTCGCTTTGGAATTTGCGATCACTAATTTGGCTCGATTCGCCATTAAAACAGCTAGACGACGATTCGTTCGACTGAAGTGATCGGGTGAAAGAATATCGTGTAAGTGATACACCAGCGGTTGGCGAGAGATAGAACTCGCGATCGCGCCAACAACCAATGCTTTTTGCGTATTGGCGTAAATCGCATCATACTGTCGGCTGAGTGTAGCAACGCGACCGATTAAGGGAAGCAATTGACTTAGGCTGAGTAACCCTGCCACTGCGCTACTCGACTTACGAACGGCGATCGCTTTTTCTGCCAAAACCTGAACGGGAATTTTTCGCTGTTCTAATCGCTGTCGAAAGTCGCCATCTTCAAATAGACCAACTAAGCACGAATCTTGATAGGCAGTTGCGATGTCGAGCAAGCAAAGCTCTGCACCTCCAGACTTGCCCGTTTGATCTAGAAACAAAAGTCTCACATCACCCGCCTCACACCGTAGCAACCAAACAAATGTAAAACTATCTGTTCACGAAAAATCTATCTACCGGGGGATTCCAACCAGTTATAGATTCTGTCAAGCTGCTCTATAGAAACCAATCCATACTGCCAGAGAATCATCGGCAAAGGTCCTGGGTTCTGTTCGCGGTAGCGCAGTGCTAGCGTAATCGAAGATGTGGAAAGCGAAAGATCTTCTTGAAGAAAACGAATGAACTTAGAGTGAGTTGCAGACAGCATCAGGCAGTGACCTCTAAACAGATAGGGTTTCAAGCGAACTCAATTATGGGTCAGTCGGTTGGCATTGAGATGAGCGAGTAGCCAGTACAAAGAATGGACTATAGCGTTAGAAACAATGAAGACCGAATTCGGAGCGCAAAGTTTGTCTGAACGAATCAACGTAAGAAAGACTCGTGCAATAATTTCATTCAATAAAAGCATCCTCTTACTAAGCAAAAGAATGCAAATAGCTTGTGCAGTTAAGCTGAGGTTAGCTTCTGTTTCTTCAAATTGCCTTATTTAGATTCTGATTGTTACTTGTCAGCAATAGCGTAGTATTGGTCTTCTTATCTCAACACTTACATATAAATGTCGATAGATGTAGAGTGTAGGCGACGATACGATTCCGATGCGATTCCTTCCAAAAGAGTTAAGAATTGGACTCGAAATGTAGGCTCAGTTAAACTTTAGTTACGAATTGTCTGGATTGCAATACGATCGCCAATCTTTAAATTCAGTTCTGTGGCTCTGCCTGCTCGTAGTTCGATCACTTGATCGATATCTTCGTTAAGAGGACCATAAGTTGGGCAGGGATCGGCTTGACAAGGGGGGGCATTCGCCGAAATCGATCGAATCACTCCTCCTCGCAAAAACAGCATATCTAGCGGGATGAGCGTATTTTTCATCCAAAATTGAGTTGGACGGGGCGGACTAAATGAAAACAGCATTCCGCGGTCGTCTGCCAAACTCGTGCGAT